>JBGPZT010000005.1:0-56045 GCA_041493915.1 Candidatus Limnocylindria bacterium | reverse complement strand
TTGACCAGCTGGAAGATGCGGATCGTCGCAACGGTCGTGCCCGGCGTGAATAGGAAGATGACCACGGAGAGCGTCGTCACCGCGCGAACGAAGGTCGTGACGAATCCGACGCGCAGCGACCCGCCGAGCATGGGGAGGAGCACGTCGCGGAAACCGCGCAGGCTCGACGCGCCGAGGCTGGTGGCCGCCTCATCCATCGAGCGATCGATCTGTCGGAGGCCCGCGACGGCTGCCTGATACCCGACGGGGATATTCCAGAAGATCATCGAGATGATGATCAGAACGCCGCGGTTGAGCCAATCCAGCCATTGCTCATTGAAGGCGGTGGCGTAGCCGATGCCGAAGAACAGTCCCGGCACGGCGGCGGGCATGATCAGAAGGAAGTCCAGCACGCGGCGTCCGGACCACGCGCCCCGCTGGACCAGCCAGGCCGCGAGGAGCGCGAAGACCGACGAGAACGCGGCAGCGCTCAGGCCGTAGACGAGCGTGTTGCGCAGCGCGACGCCGTTCACGCCGGAGAACACGTATTCGAAGTGCGAAGTCGTGAAGGCGGTGTTGACGGGGAACGTGAGCGTGAACGCGCTCACGACGAGCGACCCGTAGACCAGGAGGATCATCCCGCAGAGCGCGCCGCAGACCGCGAAGCACGCCCAGGAGAGCCACGGGGGCACCGGTGGACGCGGCATCGACGACGCGCGCCCGCTCACGGTCACGAACGACTGTCCTCCGTCGAGGCGGATCTTCGCCACGTACAGCAGGAGCGCCAGCGAGAGCAGGATCGTGCTGACCGCCGCCGCGCTGGGGAGGTCGCCGAACCCGCTGATGAGCCCGTACGCCTGCGTCGGCAACACGGTGAACTGTCCTCCGACGAGGGCGGGGTTCCCGAAGTCCTCGAGCACGTAGATGGCGGTCGTGAGGATCGCCGCCCCGAGGCCGGGCCGCGAGAGCGGCAGTGTCACCGTGCGGAACACGGACCACGGACCGGCACCGAGATTGCGCGCGGCCTGCTCCATGCGCGCGTCGCTGCGTGAGAGCACGTCCGCGATGAGCTGATACGCGAACGGGAAGAACGCGATCGTCTGCACGCCCCAGATCCCAGCCAGTCCGAAGATGCTGATCGTCTGCCCGAAGACCCCGTAGGTGATCACCCCGCGTGGCCCGAACAGCAGGATGTACGACGCGGCGACGACGAACGGCGGGGACAGCAGCGGCAGGATCCCGATGAGCCGGAACAGGGGCTTCCAGCGCATGTCCGTGTAGACCATCGCGTACGCGAAGACGAAGCCGATGAGCACGGCTGTCGTCGTGGAAAGCGCCATGACCTGCAGGGAGTTCAGCAGTGGCGTCTTCCAGCTCCCGGCGGAGAGGAAGTCGACGTACGCGCTGCCGGGTGTCAGGACGACCCGCACCTGCGGATAGACGATGAACATCGCCACCAGCGCGATGACAGCAAGCAGCGCGAGCAGGACACCCGGCTCGCGCTGCAGGCTGCGCATCTTCGCTACGAGATCGCGCTGATCGCTAGAGGCCCACCGTCGTCTGCCACTTCTGCAGGAGGCGGGTCTTGTTGTCGGTCGCCCATTGGCGGTCGTAGTTCACGAGCTTGACGGAGGTGAGACTCGGTGAGCCTGGAGCCGCGGCCACGTCGGTGCGCACTGAGCCGCGGTTGCTGAGCTTCACGTTGAGCTCGCCCGCCACCTTGGTGATGGACCAGTCCACAAGCGCCTTGGCGGCCGGGAGGTTCTTCGTGCCCTTGACGATGCTGATGGCGCCGACCTCGAAGCCCGTGTCGGTCGGGACCGTGAGGTCGACCGGGTTGCCCTTGCCCTTCTCGGTCAGGATGTCGTGGCTCCAGTTCGGGCAGCCGACGAACTGACCCTGATCGATGAGGGTGAGCGCGCCCGGCGACGTCGCGACGTACTGGGCGATGTTGGCGTGGAGGCTCTTCATGTAGGCCATCGCTTTGTCCTCGTCGCGGTTGAAGCGGAAGATCTGCGTCGCGATGAAGATGTAGCCGCCGCCGGTCAGCGTCGGGCTCGGCAGGATGAGCTTGCCTTTCCACGCCGGGTCGAGCAGGTCGTCCCACGTCGCCGGCTTCTTCCCGGCGAGCTCCTTGGTGAGACGGTCGTTGTTG
Organism: Candidatus Limnocylindria bacterium; assembly: GCA_041493915.1. GTDB lineage: Bacteria > Chloroflexota > Limnocylindria > P2-11E > P2-11E > CF-39. The sequence goes on along the minus strand of JBGPZT010000005.1, from coordinate 53,911 downwards.
GAGATGAAGCCGAAGATGCCGGTGTACCAGCCGGTCCAGAGTCCGGTCGGCTCCTTGAACTGCGCCGCGATGTCCTTCGCGTTCGGCGAGATGTAAGCCTCGAGCAATCCCTGCTTCCCGAGCGGGTCGTGGAACTCGCTCGATCCGCCGATGAAGATGTCGGCCTTCGGGCTGGCCTTCTCCGCGGTGATCCGGGTCTGCAGCTCACCGGCCGCCGCGAGGGGCAACAGATCGATGCTGACGCCCGGGTAGGCGGTCTTGAACGCGGCGAAGAACTGATCGTTCGTCGACTGGTTGAGCGCGGAGTAGACGGAGATCGTTCCGGTGACGGGTGCCGCTGTCGGCGCGCTCGTGGCGGCCGAGGTCGCCGCGGCCGTCGCCGTCGCGGTGGGCGTCGCGGCGCCACCGCAGGCGGCCGCCACCGTGACGACGCCGAGGCCTTTAAGGAATGTGCGCCGGTCAAGCTGTGGTGTCATTCGTTCCCCTCCCATCAGGTCGGGTCGAAGTCTAGACCTTGCGCTCGGCCGAAATGTGCTCAACCCCGGAGCCGGCGATGGTCGGGGTCGAAGGTCACCTTCCACTGCCGCACGGGCCCGGACATCACGTTCAGGTAGTAGAGGTCGTACCCCGGCGGCGCCGAGACGGTGTGGTAGCCGCGGGGAACGAGCACGCAGTCGCCGTTCCGTGCCGCGAGGCTCTCGTCGAGGGACCGGTCGGCGGTGTACACACGCTGCAGAGCGAAGCCCCGCTCGTCGCGCAACCGGTGGTAGTAGGTCTCCTCGAGCGCGGTCTCGCGCGGCGGATCGTTCGTGTCGTGCTTGTGCGGCGGGTAGCTCGACCAATGTCCGCCCGGCGTGACGACCTCGGTCACCAGCAGCGATTCCGCGGCGGCGTCCTCCATGAGGATGTGGTGGATCCGCCGCTCCATCGCGCCGCTCCCGCGGATCTCGAGGCGCGCGTCGCCCGGTCCGATGACGCGCGCCGCGGCGCCGCCCTTCGCCGGGGCGTGACCCAGCGCGACCTCGACCGCCGCGCCGCGCGCCGCGATCTCGAACGCTGTGCCCGGCGGCAGGTACGCGCCGGCGGGTGGTCCGTCGAACGGTGTCGTGCGCGTACCGACGCCCGTCCAGTCGCCAGCCTCCGACCGGATGTCACAGGTGCCTCCGAGCACGACGACGCACGTCTCGCGTCCGGCGAGCTCGCGTCGCAGTCGCGCGCCCGCCTCGATCCGGTAGACCTCGAATCCGACGTAGCGCCAGCCCGCGCTCTCCGGCGTAACGCGCATGACGCAGCCGTCGCGGTCCGCCGCTTGCGCGCGGACGAGCAGGTCCGTCACCCGGGCGGACGCAGGTGACGGCGAGCGCTCTTCCGGCCTCTCTCGTAGCGCTCGCGCGACGCGCGCACCTCGGCGAGGCCGGAGACTTCAGCCGGCGCGACGGCCCACCACGAGTCGTACGCGGGCACGCTCTCGTAGCGATCGGTCTCGATCGTGATGACACACGGACGCAGCGCGCCCTTCGCCTTCGTCAGCGCAGCGCGCAGCTCCGCGATCGTCCGCACCCGTTCGGACACAGTGCCCAGGCTCGCGGCGTTCGCGGCGAGGTCGATGGGGAGCGGGTCGCCCTGCGGTCCCTCACGGTCGAGACCGAGCGAGCCCGACTTCCGATAGCGGTAGTGCGTCCCGAAGCCCTCCGACCCGAGCGATCGCGAGAGCCCGCCGATCGACGAGTAGCCATGGTTGTCCACGACGACGACGATGATCTTGATCCGCTCCTGCACCGCGGTCACCAGCTCCTGCGCGAGCATGAGATAGCTCCCGTCGCCGACGAGGACGTACACATCGCGATCCGGTGCGGCCATCTTCACACCCAGCCCACCCGCGATCTCGTAGCCCATCGTCGAGAAGCCGTACTCGACGTGATAACCCTTGGGATCGCGCGTGCGCCAGAGCTTGTGCAGGTCGCCGGGCAGCGATCCCGCCGCGCACACGACGACATCGCGCGGACCCAGGGCCTCGTTCACCGCGCCGATGACCTCGCTCTGCGCGGGGAGCGGCGTGTGTCCGAGCGCGTACAGGCGATCGACCTCCGCGGACCACTCGCGCACGAGGCGCTCCACTTTCTCGCGATACGCAGGATCGACGGCGTTGGACCGACCCGCGAGCGCGTCGATCGTGGCGCGCGCGTCGCCGACGAGCGCGAGGCCGGCATGCTTGTGCGCGTCGAACTCGGCGACGTTGACGTTGATGAAGCCAACGTGCGGATCCTGGAAGGCGGTCTGCGACGCCGTCGTGAAGTCCGTCCAGCGCGTGCCGATCCCGATGACGAGGTCGGCCTCGCGTGCGATCTGGTTCGCTGCCGACGTGCCGGTGACGCCGACCGCGCCGAGGGCGAGGGGATGGTCGAACGGCAGCGCGCCTTTTCCCGCCTGCGTCTCGGCGACGGGGATGCCGGTCGCGTCGATCCATTTGCGCAGCGCCTCGGTCGCGCCGGAGTAGATGACGCCGCCACCGGCGACGATGAGCGGGCGCTTCGCGGCACCGATGAGCTCGGCCGCGCGCACGACCGTGGCCGCCTCTGGTACACGACGCTCGATGTGCCAGGTGCGTTTAGCCACGAAATCGTCCGGCACCTCGAACGCCTCGGCCTGCACGTCCTGCGGCAGCGCGAGGGTCACCGCGCCGGTATCCACGGGGCTGACCAGGACGCGCATCGCCGCGAGGGCGGCCGGGATGATCTGCTCGGGACGCGTGATGCGATCGAAATAGCGCGAGACCGGGCGGAAGACGTCGTTCACCGAGACGTCGCCGGCCCACGGCACCTCGAGCTGCTGCAGCACCGGGTCGGGCGCGCGCGACGAGAACACGTCGCCCGGCAGAAGGAGCACGGGGATGCGGTTGACCGTCGCGAGGGCGGCGCCGGTGACCATGTTCGTCGCGCCGGGCCCGATCGACGTCGTGCAGGCGAACGTCGCGAGCCGGTCGCGCATCTTCGCGTAGCCGCACGCGGCGTGCACCATCGCCTGCTCGTTGCGTGCCTGGAAGTAACGCAGATCGTCGGGACGCTCGTGGAGCGCCTGGCCGATGCCACCGACGTTGCCGTGACCGAAGATCCCCCAGCAGCCGGCGAAGAAGCGCTGCTCGATCCCATCGCGCTCGACGTACTGGTTAGCGAGGAATCGCACCAACGCCTGCGCCATCGTGAGCCTCACCCTGGAGTGCGTACAGTACAACCTCCGACGATGGACACACCGCGCATTCGCATCGGCACCGCTCCGATCAGCTGGGGCGCATGTGAGATCCCGAAGTGGGGCGATCAGCTTCCGTATGCGCAGGTGCTCGACGAGATGGCCGCGTGCGGATACGAGGGCACCGAGCTCGGCCCGTGGTCGTACCTTCCGACGGATCCCACGACGCTGCGGCGCGAGCTCGCTGGGCGCACGCTGGCCCTCGCGGGCGCGTTCTGCCCGGTCACGCTGCACGATCGCGATCGACGCGCTGCGTCGTTGCGCACCGCCCGTGAGACGATCGATCTGCTCGCGGCGGCGGGCGCGCCGGTGCTTGTTCTCGCCGAGGCTGGTGACGACCGGCGCGCTGCCGTCGCCGGCCGCGTGCCCGCGGACGGATCGGCGGGTCTCAGTCACGGCGAGTGGCGGCGCTTCTGCGACGGTGTGAACGAGGTGGCGCGTTACGCGCGCGAGCGGGGGCTCGTGACCGCCTTCCATCCGCACGCGGCGAGCTACGTCGAGCGGCCCGAGGAGATCGCGCGCCTCATGCGCGACACCGATCCCAGCCTGGTGGGGCTGTGCCTCGACACCGGCCACATCGCGTACGGCGGTGGCGATCCGGCGGAGATCGCGCGCACGCATGCACGTCGCGTGCGGCACGTCCATCTCAAGGACCTGCGGCGCGACGTCCGGGCGGACGCGCTCGCGCGCCGCCTCGATTTCCGCGACGCGGTGGGACTGGACGTGTTCGCGCCGCTGGGCGATGGCTCGCTCGACCTTCGCGGCACGCTCACCGCCCTGCGGGACGCGGGTTACGACGGCTGGCTCATCGTCGAGCAGGACGTGCGACTTGGCGTGAGCCGGCGGGCCGCGCCCGAGCGCGATGCGAAGCGCAGCCGTGCGTACCTCGACGAAGCGCTCGCGGCGTGACGGTCGACGCCTACGTCCTCGGTCGCGTCGGCGCGGACCTGTATCCGCTGCAGCTGCGGACGCCGCTCGAGGAGGTGCGCACCTTCGAGCGGTTCGTCGGCGGGTTCGCCGGCAACGTATCGACCGGTCTCGCGCGGCTCGGCGTGCGTACGGGCATCGTGTCAGCGGTCGGAGACGACGGGCACGGCCGGTTCATCCGCCGCTTCCTCGAGGCGGAAGGCGTCGACTGCGCCGCGCTCCAGGTGCATCCAACGCTGCGCACCGCGCTCGCGTTTTGCGAGGCGTGGCCGCCCGACAACTTCCCGATCACCTTCTATCGCACGCCGACCTGTCCCGACTGGGAGCTGCGCGCCGCTCAGCTGCCCGAGGACCTCGCCGCGGCGCGTCTGCTGTACGCATCGGGGACCGGCCTCGCGCGCGAGCCCAGCCGCGCGACGACGCTGGCGGCGCTCGAGCGGTGCCGCCAGCGTGCGATCTTCGATCTGGACTGGCGCGAGGTGCTCTGGGAGGACGTGCGTGATTATCCCGAGCTCGCATCGCGCGCCGCGTCGTTCGCGATGGCCGTGGTCGGCGGCGCGAGCGAGTTCGACGCCGCGGCGCTCGATCCGCGCGATCTGTTGAAGCGCGGCCCGAAGATCGTCGTCGTGAAGCGCGGCGCGGAGGGCGCGACGATCGTCGACGCGCGCGGCTCGCGCGATATCCCCGGAGTCGCCGTGCCGGTCGTGAATGGGCTCGGCGCAGGCGACGCGTTCGGCGCGGCATTCGGCGCCGCGCTGCTCGCGGGCCGCGAGGTCGACGAGGCCGTGCGCCGGGCGAATGCCGCCGGCGCGATCGTCGCCTCGCGCCTCTCCTGCAGCACCGCGATGCCGCGCGCGTCGGAGATCGACGCGCTGCTGGGCGGCGGCAGCGTGGTCGACGGTGTGGTCGTCGCCGGGTGATCGAGCGCATCAGCTCCCCCCGTGGCGTGGTGTGCGGCCTTGCGTTGGATCACCGCGACAGCCTTCGCGTGGCCGCGCGCAGACACGGCTATCCTGACGACGCGACGTCACTTCGGGCGCTCAAGGTCGAGCTGGTCCGCGAGCTCGCACAGCTGGCCAGCGTCGTTCTCCTCGACGTCGAGCTCGGCCTCGATGCGTTCACCGAGCGGGGCGGCACGCCGCTGGTGGTGCCGCTCGAGGCGCAGGGCTACGAGTCGCTCGGCGATGGCCGCATCACCACGCTCTTGGGCGACGTCGGTCCCGCGCGCGCCGCCGCGCTCGGAGCGGTCGGATGCAAGCTGCTGCTTCCGTACCGGCCCGACCTCGCGGACGCGGCGCGGCTCCAGGAGGAGATGGTCGCGCGCGTCGTCGCCGAGTGCCGCGCGGCAGATGTGCTCTCGATCATCGAGCCGATCGTCTACGGCGAGGTGCCGGAGCTCGGCGCGGCCGTGGCGGAGACGGCGCGCCGTCTAGCGCGTCTCGGCCCCGACGTGCTGAAGCTGCAGTACCCGGGGAGCGCACGCCTGTGCGAAACGCTCACACGGGCCTGCGGCGCGGTCCCGTGGGTGCTTCTCGGCGGGGGCACGGATGAGGACACCTTCCTCGCCCAGCTGCGCGACGCGATGCGCGGCGGCGCGCGAGGTTACATCGTCGGCCGCACCGCCTGGGACGCCGCCCTGGCCTTGGACGAAGGCGAGCAGAGGCGCGCGATCGCAGAGCGAGCCGCATTCCTGGCGCGAGCGGTGCACGTGGCCGAAGGCGGTTAAGGTCGCGGGGAACAAGCGGGCCTCGTCGGTTGTTCCGGCGATCAGCACCACCGGGAGGACACCATGCAGATCAAAGAGCTCGGCCACATCGTGCTCTACGTGAAGGATCTCGCGCGGTCACGCAGCTTCTACGGCGAGCTGCTCGGCTGGAAAGAGATCACGCCGGAAGGTGGGATGCAGTTCCCCGCGGCGGCGTTCACCTCAGGCCGCACGCATCACGAGCTGTTGCTCATCGAGGTCGGCCCGAGCGCGGCTCCCTTGGCGAAGGGACGGCGCCTTGGTCTCTATCACTTCGGTCTGAAGGTCGGCGAAACCGATGACGAGCTCCGCGAGGCGCGCGATGCGCTGAAGGCCGCGGGCGCGAAGATCACTGGCGCATCGGATCACGGCGTGACGCACAGCCTCTACATCGAGGATCCGGACGGCAACGAGATCGAGCTGTACATCGACGTGCAGCCCGCGCGCTGGAAGGATGATCCGTCGGCGGTCTTCGCCGACATCAAGCCGCTGCGGCTCTAGGCGGATTCCGGCGCGTTACCGCCCGCGTCGGAGATAGTCGTCGGTCTTGTCTATCCAGTCCTGGCGCGGCGGGCTGAACACGTCGACGTCGAGCGTGTCGTCGAGAGCTTCGGCGCGATGCGGCAGGTTCGACGGGATCGTGAGGATCTCGCCGGCGTTCACCGTCACATCCTGCTCGCCCTCCTTGCCGAGCCACAGGCGAAGCGCGCCCTCGAGGATGTACGTGACCTGCTCGCTCTCGTGCGTGTGCGTAGGCACGACCGCGCCCTTCTTCAAGAACACCTGAGCGACCATCACCCGCTCGCCGTGGACGAAGCGGCGCTCGATGTCGTCGGTCAGGCGCTCCTTTGCAATGGCCTCCCAGCGGTAGTGAGTGCCGGTGGTCTTCGACACGCGTCGCCTCCTCACCTGGTGCCCGCCGCGCTCTCCCGCGCGGCCGCCCGCGCGACTCTAACTACTGGCGGATCAGCCGCTCACACGTTCGTCGCTCGCGCTTCGGCAGCTTCCGGCGACCGTTCGTGTAGCCCCACGGCTCGGGCGAAGAAGAGCGCACCCGGCACGAGCATGGCCGCGCTCGACAACAGCGCGAGCGGGATCCCGTAGGCGTTGCCGATCGCGCCCGAGACCGGGCCGCCGCCCACCTGTCCGAGCGCGCTCGAGACGCTCGTGGTGGAGAGCACCGTGGCGCGGACGTCCTGGTCGGTCCGGCGGATCAGCCAGGCGTTGAACAGCGGGCCGAAGGACGCGCGGACCATCGAGTCGAAGAAGTACGGCACCAGGGCAACGGCCCACGAAGGCGCCAGCGCGAAGGCAGCACGGCCGCCGACGCGCAGGACCTGTAGCACGACCAGCGCGCGCGGAACGGCGCGTTCATCGACGCGCCGTACCGCGCGACGCGCCACCTGTGCGGTGACGATGATCACGATCGTGCCCGCGAGGGTGAGCCCACCGAAGGCCACGACCGGCGTCAGACCGAGTGGCGGGAACTGCAGGTCGAGCAGCAGATGCGCATCCGACAGGCGATCGGAGCCCTCGCTCGCGGCACCCCAGAAGAACTCAGCTCCGAGGAGCGCCACGAGCAAAGCGCTGGTCCGCACGGCCCACAGTCCACGACGCGCGGTGCCGACGGTGGCGCGCCAGGTCCTCGCCTCGTTGCGGCGCGGGTGCTGGCGCTCGGGCATCACGAACGCGAGCAGGACCGCGAGCGCGAGACCGAGCCCGCCGCCGAGGACGATCGGGATGCGGATGTCGAGCGTCGCGAGCAGGACGCCGATGGGTAGACCCACGAAGCCCGCGAGCTGCGTGAGCTGCGTCTCACGTAGGAAGAGCGCATCGAGACCAGCGTCGCCGACCTCACCCGCGACCCAGGCTTCGATCGCGCCGTGCTTGAATGCCTCCCCGAGCCCGCGCAGGATCTCGAAGCCGGCGATCGCGACGAAGACCGGGACGAGGCCCTGCCCCATCCATGCGATGCCGATGATCCCGGTGCCGGCGATGACCGACAGGCGGCGGCTAAAGGTGTCGGCCAGCACTCCCGTCGGGATCTCCCAGACGAAGTACGACGCTTCGAGCGCGGTGCCGACCAGCACGAGCTGGAGCGGATCGAGATGCGCGACGGTGACGTAGTAGAGGAACCAGGCGGCGTTGATGAGCGACCACGCGAAGCCGCCCCACGCCCCGAAGAGCAGGTAGACGGCCCGCGCGGACAGGCGAAGGCGATCAGCGAACAACGAGATCTCCTCATACGCAAAGTGGGATGCGGCGGAGGAGTGCGCCGCGGGGTTTGCGTCAGCTCAAGCGGAGGGTCGCGCGGTCCGAGCTAGGAGCGGACGCGGAGCGGCGCACCGTTGTCAACTGTCATTCGAGTGCGCCTCCTTGGAAGTGGTGGTCGTGACAGTACCACCCGCCGATCCGACGCCCCGGGTGCGACATGCACGGCTCTCCTTCCGATCCTTGCCACGCCGTGAACACAGCCCATAGCGTCCAAGAGGTGGGCACAGCATCTGACATCGAGACTCGCGTGCCGCGGGCGATGAGCACGCAGCACCCCGACAACGTCGCTACGCCCATCTTCAGCCGCGACTCGCTCATGAGCGCAGAGGATGAGGTCCGTGAGGCGTTCTACGCCTTCGCACACCTTGGATGCGACGAGCAGATGTGGGACTTCGAGGGCAAGGAGGGCGACAACTTCGTCGTTCAAAAGCTCCTTGCCGCGAACGAGCAGTACGAGCGAATCCTCTCGGCGAGCGGCTTCGCCTGACGCCGCGGGTGCCGAATCCCCGCTTTGAGCGCGTGCAGGCGAAGGGCCTGCTGGAGGTGCTGCACAGCCTTCCGCGTCACGCCGATGCGGCCCGCCTGTTCTTTGGGAATTCGCAGCCGCCGATCATCGAGTTGATCTTTCCGATGGCGACCTCCGCCATCGAGCTCGAGCGGATCCACACCTATTACCTGCGGAACGTGGTCGAGGCCGCGAACGCGCCGCTCATCCCTGGCGATATTCCAGTGTCGAGCTGGTGTGGCGCGTTCGAGCCGACCGACATCGGTGTCATCCCGCTGATCGAGGATCTCCCGTACCTCTTGGAACCCGACGCGATCGTCGCCGACTACGTGTTGGGCAAGGGCCTGCCCTACCAACGGGTGTTCATCGCCCGGTCCGATCCGGCGCTGAACTATGGCGTCATCGCCGCCGTCTTGGCGTCGCTCGTCGCTCTCGACAAGCTCGACAGCCTGCAACGCCGCGTGGGGATCCCGATCCTGCCGATCATCGGAAGTGGCGGCGCTCCGTTCCGCGGCGGCCTACGGCCCGACTCCATCGAGCCGGTGCTGGAGATGTACCCGAGCGTTCAGACCTTTACCTTGCAGTCCGCGTTCAAATACGACTACCCCGCTGAACAGGTGCGGCGGGCCATCGCGGCGCTCTGCGAGGCGCGACGCGGTCCACCTCTTGGCGTCGCCAACGACACGCGCGTGCTCGCCCTCATCTCCCGCACGGGGGATCGCTACCGGGCTGAGGTGCGCGAGATCGCCGGACTCGTCAATCAGGTCGCCCCGCACGTCCCGCGGCGCCGGCTTCGCAAGCTGCATATCGGTCTGTTCGGCTATTCCCGCGGTGATCAGGAGATCTCGCTCCCGCGGGCCATCACCTTTTGCGCCGCCCTGTATTCGGTCGGGCTGCCTCCAGAGCTGCTCGGATTCGCCGCGCTCGATGGCAGCGAATGGCAGTACCTGAGGGACCTCGTCCCTGGTCTCGCTCGCCACATCGAAGAAGGTCTCGCGTTGCTCGACCCCGAGACCGAGTCAACGCTGCCACCGCTGGTCGCTGAGAGTGTCCGGGTCGCGCGGGAGCGGTGTGTCGCGGACTCGAACGAAGAACACCTCGAGATCGTGCGCCGCATTCGCACGCACCTAGACGACGGTCAGACGTATCTTCTGCCTGAGCTCATCGCACGCGGCGGTGGTGTGCGTCGGTTCCTTGGGTAGTCCTGTCGGCGCGTCGTGAATTTGCCATGAGTTCTAGTGACGGGATGTACGAGTCTCGTCATGGGGGCGGCGTTCGGAAGTCGAGGACGATCCGCGCCGGCGAAGTGAGCACGAGCAGCGCCGGACAGGCCACGCGCTCGAGGCCAACGCCGAAGATGACGGCACCTTCGAAGTCCGTGACCAGCTTCACCTCGCGGATGAGCGGCAGGCCCGGCCGGTACGGATCGGCCTGCGGGTAGCTGCGCTGCCCCGCGTCGGTGTGCGCCTGGCCCCCGACACGGACCGAGAAGAATGCGTTCCCGTCGACGCGGATCGCGAGTCCGCTCGGTGCGGTGAATGTGCTCGCGACCTTGATCTCGTACTGGGGCACGACCGTCCCGGTGAACTCGAGCACTAGCCGGTCGAAGCCGGGATGGTGCGCCGCGCGCAGCTCGGCCAAGCGCGGTCCAGCGGGCGGTGGCCCACCAGTCAGCGTCGGACAAGACGTTGAAGCAGTGCTTCCGGGGCTGGCGCTGGCGGTCGGGGCGACAGTCGCGCTCGGAGGTGCGGTCGTCGGCACAGTCGTCGCAGTGCGCGTCGATGTCGGCGCCGCGGTTGTCGGGGCAGCGGTGGTCGACGCGACGGTCGGGGAAGGTGTGACACGCGCGGTCTCGGGCGTGCAGGCGAGCCCGGCAACCAACGTGAGCGTGAACAGCCCGATGAGCACGCGGTTTCTCGCCATCATCTGTCCAACGGTCTAGCCGCCAATGCTATCGGCTCGTCTCGAAGCGTCGGCGCGGATATCGCAAAGATGTGCTCGAACCCGACGCGTCAGGCTCACGCGGGCTTGGCTTCCACCTTCTTCTGGCAGTACGCGTACAGCGCGTCGAGCACTGGACGCGATGCCAGGCGCTGCTTCTGGTCATCCGGATAGTGCACGTGCCGGAGCCCATCGAGGATCGCCTCGATCCCGACCGACTCCGGAGTCACGCTCTCGTCGGCGGTGTCCGCTCCGCGGATGACCTTCGCCATGTACGTCATCGCCGGATCCTTATCCAAACGGTAGGTGTGGACGAAGGCGTCGAAGCTGCATTCGGCGCCATGGTGTCCAAGCTCTGCGTCCTTCACGTCGTACGCTGTCGCGCCGCGCTTCTGCGCTTCGGCCGCGACCTGATCCGTTGGCACGTAGATGAACTCCGCGGACCCATCGACGAACTTCTCGATGAGCCACGGGCAGGCGACACGGTCGACGCGGGGGTGTTCGCGTGTGATCCACTTCATGACTGCCCCTCCTGGAGTGATGGTGCGCGCGGGCGATGCCGCATGCACGAGATCCGGCAGGTGGAGCGCTTTCGGCGCGACGCGCGGCGTGCGCTGGTGCTCCGCCGGCAATCCGCGCTCGGTCGCGAGTGCCGCCACGAGCGCGATCGCGCAGACAACAGCGCAAGCGACCGGGAGCGCGACGGGGCCGGACGCCAGCAGCGTGCCGCCGACAGCGGGGCCGACCATGAAACCACCCTGCCAACTGAAGCCCATGATCGCGAGGTAGCGGCCCCGCAGGCGTTCGGGGGCAATGGCGACGACGGTCGGGATGACGACCGCGCTGTACATGCACTCGCCCACGCCATACAGCGCGACCGCGAGGCCGATCAGCAGGGCGGCCCACGCGTGGAACGCCACGCCGGCGGCGAGCATCAGGATCCACGCGACGACCCAGAGGCCCGTGCCGATTGCGAGCAGCGGCATGCGGCGTCGACCCTCGCTGAGGCGGGTGATCGGGATCTGCGCAAGCAGGATGGTCGTGGTGTTGACGGCGTAGATGACGCCGATCGTCCCCTCGCCCACGGCGCCCTGCAGCTTCGCGTAGGCGGGCATCAACACGAGCATCGGCGCGATCCCGGCGCTCACGAGCGCGAGGTTCACCAGGCACAAGCGAACTAGCCCGCCGTCACGCAGGGCGGTGACGTAGCCGCCAGCGCTCGCGGCTACGCGGTGAGCCCGCGGCGGAAGTGGCAGCAGCCCGAGCACACCGGCGAAGGCGAGGAAAGTGATCACGTCGAGCGTGAGCAGCGTCTCGTAGTCAGACGGCCGCTCACCCGCAGCGATGAACCCGCCCACGATGCCACCCAGTCCGAGACCTGTGAGTGCGAACATCCGGTTCTGGGTGAACACGCGGTGACGTGTCTGCACCGGCACAAGCGTCGCCACGAGGCTCTGTGAGCTTGGGCCGTACATGCCCGTGCCGACCCCGACGAGCGCCGCCACAGCGAAGGCCTGCCAGGGTTGGGCCACGGTCAGGTAGAGCCCGTACGCGACCGCGTTGCACAGCATCGCGGCGACGACGGTGACCCTTGGCCCGTAGCGGTCGGCGCTCCAGCCGGCCAGGAACCCTGACGTGATCGCGGTGATGCCGCCGGTCGCGATCGCGGCGCCCGCGACCGCAACGGGGAGCCCGCGGCCGAAGTGGAGGTACAGCACGAGGAACGGCGCGACGAGTCCGTTGCCAAAGAAGTTGACGAGCATCCCGAGCTGGAGCACCCACACCGCGCCCGGCTGCTCCCGGACGAATCCCGCCACCCGCGCTTGAACCGCCACCAAACTGACTGTAACATTCGTTTCAGATGACAATTGCCAGCCCAAAGTGGGTCGTGTTGACGTGGCGACTGCCCTCCACTTCAAGCACTCCCCGTGTCACGACCTGGCGCACGCTCCGACGCATGGGCGCGGTGCTGCTTACGCCGGGTGCGGCGATCGTGCCGCACACCGACGACCTCCTCGAGCAGTGCGAGTGGCTCGCGCAGCGCATCGGCGAGGTCGGCGGCGAGGCCTGGGTCCTGCCCGTGACTGAGCTCTCGGAACGCGAGGAGGCGACGGTTCGCGAACGGGAGCGTGCCTCACGCGAGCAGGAGTACGGCATCCTGCGCGTTGAGGCGGAGGCGCTTGCGCGGAAGCGGCCGACGCGTGCGCCGACCCGTCGAAAGATGCTCGCCCTGGAACGCGGCTACAGCTCCGTCCTCGCTCGCGACCACTTCAGCGCGGGCGGCCGCGGATCTGCGCGGCGTGCGATCGAGAAGGCGCGCCGCGCGAGTGGCGCCTAGCCAGGTGCGATACGTCACGCGGGAGCACATTCACGTCGATCGCATCGCGACCGCCTGGGCGATCCGCCGTTTCGTCGACCCAGAGGCGACCTTCGTCTTCGTGCCGCGAACGAAGGATGTGCGCGGCATGACCGAGACCCCCTTCGATGTCCCCGGGACGGAGCTGAGCCACCGCGGCGCGCGTTGCACGTTCGAGGTGTTGCTCGAGAAGCACGGATTGAGCGATCCACAGTTCGCCCGCATGGGCCTCATCATCCGCGGCGCTGATCTGCCACACGAGGACACCTTGCCACCAGAGTCCGCTGGCGTTCGAGCGCTCTTTGATGCCCTACGCGACGGAGACCGATCTGACGAGGAGCGGCTGGTCGTCGGCGCCCAGTTCTGCGACGCGCTCTACGCGTATTGCCGCGCGTCGCCTACCGAGGGCTAAGCGTGGTGGTCTGCAATACGGCAGTGCGACTATGGGATGGTGGCGCATCGGCTTGGGCTGGCCACAGTGATCTCACTCGTGCTATGGGCGTCGTGTGCGCTGCCCCGTCCTGACGTTGGACTCACGATCTCCGGCGCGACGGTCCCCGCCTCACGAGAAGGAAGTTTCTGCCAAGGTGGCGGATGCAGCGGAAATTGCGGGGACGGACCGGCGCCTGTAGCCCCACTCACGCTTATCCATGCGACAACGCCAATTCGTCTCGATTTCGCGACCGACGTCGAGGTAAATCAGATCCACGGTGACATCTGGCAGGGGGAGACGATCGTGGGTCGCCCGATCGAGTCGTTCACACTCGAGGGTGCGGTGCGGTCATACACGACAACCGAGCTGAAGCCGGGTGGCCGGTACTACATCGCCGTTTCGATCGGCTGGTCCAGGCTCCTCGATCGCGGCGACAGCTCTCGCGCGTTCCTCGTGGACATTGCGTCGCCTTAGCGAGCGGTGCGCAAGATCGCAAGTTCGCAACATTCCCAGAGCGGGAGACGAGATTCGAACTCGCGACCAACGCCTTGGGAAGGCGTCGCTCTACCGGGCTGAGCTACTCCCGCGTGAGCGCCATTCTAAGCCGTCTCGCGGATCCATTTCGACCAACCGAACTGCTGCGCAGTGCGCACGCGATGGCAGTTCGCACACCGCACGTCACACTTCGCCACTTCGGCGAGGAACGTCGCCCAGCTACTCCCGCTGAGCAACGCACCGATCGTGTCGAGCTTCTCGGTGCCGTCGCGATGATCGAATTGCAGCAGCACGGGATCGGTCTCGCCGCAATCGACACACGGATGGCACTGCAGATACCTCATCAGCCACGCCCAGTAGTTGTCGCGTTCGCGGTGGCGTCGCCTTTTGGCCTTCGCGAGGTACTTGTCTCGATTCCTTTGATAGTGATTCTTGCCGTAGGCCGAACGACAAGCTCGACACCAGGCCGCTCTCGTGCCGCGTCCCTTGTTCTTGACGGCGTACTCCGCAATCGGCCGCACGCGGCCGCAGCCCGTGCACAGCTTGACTGCCTCAGGGCAGTCCGTCTTAGACGTCGGATTGCCTGACGGCACCTCGCGCGACTCCGAAGGCCCCGCGATGATCGGCAGACTCCGAGTCTTCCTCCAGTTGAACTGCTTCGCGGTGCGGCGGGCGTGGCAGTTGGCGCAGCGGACATCACATTTCTCGATTTCTCGCCGAACGATGTGCCAGGGCTTAGCCGCAGCAAGGGAACCGATGTTGCCTTTCTTCAGTGCAGGATCGCGGTGGTCGAAATCGAGCATGACCGGATTGGTCTCCCGCAGTCGACGCAGGGGTGGGCGAGGAGATACGCGAGCATCAACGCACGGTTCTCGATCCGGTATGTGTTGATCCGCGCGACCTCGCGTCGGATGTACGCGTGGCGATTCGCCAGGTAGTGCGCGCGCCGATACGCCGCGTGGCACGCGCGGCAGTGCGATTGCCTCAACCCGGCCTTGATGTCTCGGAACGCGAAGTCGGACTCCGGTTTCCAGAGCCCGCACATGTAGCAGTGGAGCGTTGTTTGCCTCGGTTGGGCGGCGCGACAGGACGCGCCGAGTGTCTAGAACATCCGTTCTAGCAGAGTGCGTTCGTCGGTGCAAGGGAATTTCGCGCTCCCCAGTCTTGTCATGCTTCACACATGCGCTTCAGCAAGGACCTCGACATCGAACGCGCGATGGTGATCTACGCGCATCCTGACGATGCCGAGTTCGGCGTGGCCGGCACGGTCGCGAAATGGGCGAAGGCCGGCGTCGAGGTCACCTACTGCATGGTGACCAACGGGGCGTCGGGTTCGCAGGACCCCGACATGACGCGCGAGAAGCTGCGCGACATCCGCTACGCCGAGCAGCGCAAGGCCGCGAAGATCCTCGGCGTGAAGCACGTCGTCTTCCTGGGCTACGAGGATGGGTACCTGTATCCGACGCTAGAGGTCCGGAGGGACGTCGCGCGTCAGGTCCGCATCCACAAGCCCGACGTGATCATCGCGATGGACCCGCGCTTCCGCGTGGCGGACGAGGGATACATCAACCATCCCGACCACATCGCCGCGGGCGAGGTCGCGCTTCGCACGATCAACCCCGATGCGTCGACCCGACAGATGTTCCCCGAGCTCTGGCGCGACGAGAAGCTCGAGCCGCATAAGCCGAAGGCGCTCTTCCTCGAGACGTTCGGTGAGGGCGGCACTGTCGTCGACATCAGCGACACAATGGACACGAAGATCAAGGCGTTGCTCGTGCACAGCTCGCAGCTCGGACCAGAGGCGGAAGGGTTCATTCGCGATTGGAACAAGCGCACGGGGAAGGCCGCCGGCTACAAGTTCGGCGAGTCCTACCGCGTCATCCTGCTCGAGCGGCCGCCCGCCGCCGAGACGAAGCCACGCCGCCGCGCTCGTCCGGCAAACGCGGCGTCCAGAGGTGCCGCCCCAGCGCCACGTTCCGTCCCGCGAACGTCACGCCCTCGCGCATCAGGCGCGCGCGCTGCGAAACGAAGTGGGGGGCGAGCCCGCCGCTCGCGTTGACGACGCGGTGGCACGGCACGCTCGGATCGCCGCAGTGATGCATGGCCAGGCCGGCGAACCGCGCGGCGCGGGGGTAGCCGGCGACCATCGCGACCATCCCGTATGTCGCGACACGACCCCGCGGGATAAGGCGCACCACCTCGTATATGCGCTGGTAGCGCTCGCTGCGCAAGCGAACAGCATGCGCTCGCGCGGCTAGCGGACGGGCAATCTTCGCGCCGCGACCGTTGGTGCGGGCTCATCTTCGGGCTCCGGCCGCTGGGTCGCGCCGATGATGACGCCACACGCCGTCGCGAACGCCACACCCACCATCGCCGAAACGAGGAGGACGTCGTCTGCGGGCCGTCCGGTGGCGTGGTCAAGGGGACCCCAGGTGATGAACAGCAGGTAGAGGATGGCCGCGCCTGACATGACGCCGACCAGCTGCGCGGCCACATAGAGCGAGAACCAGCGCTTCGGCCTGCGCAGGAGCGTGTCGAAGAACGTTCGCAGCATCCGCGTTACGGACCAGACCGTGAGGGCCCCGATCGTCCAGGCGATGACCGTCGCGAGGGCGGCCACATCCGCGCCCACGAGCCGCGACACGAATGCGGCCATTTGTGAGATGAGCGTCTCGGGATTCATGACCTCCGCCAGCGAGCTCCCACGGCCCTGCAGCAGGCCGATGATCGCGCTCTTCGTTTCGATCGCGCGCAGCGGGCTGAGGAGCGTTTCCTGCCTCAGCGCGAAGCCGGTCTGAACGAACGGACCGAACGACTGCTCCCCGGCCGCGATCGCGAAGATCACCGTGAGGATCGCGCCCCACGCCGCCGTGATCATGCCCATCAGGCCGTCGACCGCGGCGGCCGTGAGGATGAAGGCCGGCGCGAGGCCGAGCGGTGCGGCAACGGGCATCGCCATCGCCATGATCGCCTGCTCAGTGCGAACGTCGCGCAGCCAGACCCATACGCCCATGAGGGCGAAGAGCACGGCGAGACCCGGAACGAACAGGAAGATGAGCACCGTCTCGAGCACCCAGGCGATCGCGAGCGCCACGCCGAGCTGACCCGCGACGGCGACGATCGCGACGAGACCCGCAGCTGCGAGGGACGTGATGAGGCCGAACTGGGCAAGCACCATGAGCGCCAAGACCGGAAGAGCGGCAAAGAGCGCGAAGAAGGCGCGGCGGATCGGCTGGCCGTAATTCGAGAGGAGCGCGACGACCGGGCTCTGATCCACTTCCGGCACGAAGTCGCGCATCGGCTCGGTCATGACGGCGGAGATCCGTGTGGTCGCGAGCTCCTTGTCGATGTTCTCGATCGACGTCACAGCGTTCGCGAACTCGCTCGCCTTCTGGTAGCGGAGGTTCGGTTGCTTCGCGAGCGCCTTCAGCACGATCGTATCGAGCTCACGCGGTAGCGATGCTCGCAGATGGCTAGGGGGTACCGGCATGCGCACGACGTGGTCACGCATGAGGACGCCGGCGCTCGTGCTGGTGAACGGCGGCGCGCCGACGAGCATCTCGTAGAAGACGAGCCCCAGACCGTAGACGTCGCTCTGGACGGACGCCTGCTTGCCCTCGACGCGCTCGGGCGCGACATACATCGCGGTCGCGTAGAGCTCCGGTGTCGCCGCATCCTCCTTGGGCGTGCGCGCGATGCCGAAGTCGGCGATCTTCGCGTGGTCGTTCGCGTCGAAGAGGATGTTCGAAGGCTTGAGGTCGGCGTGGATGATGCCCTTCGAGTGAGCGAACGCGAGGCCGTTCGCGATCTCGATGGCGATGCGCGCGGCATCGCCCGCCTTGAGCGGACCGGTGCGCTCGATACGTCCCTTGAGCGATCCGCCCGCCAGGTGCTCCATCACGATGTACGGAAGGTTGTCGACCTCACCGACGTCGTAGACGGACACGATGTTCGGGTGGGAGAGCCGCGCAAGCGAGCGCGCTTCCTTCACGAACATGCGGCGGAGGGTGCCGTCGGCGGCTGCCGCGGTGTCGAGGACTTTGATCGCGACCTCGCGATTGAGCGCGGTGTCTTGCGCCAGGTAGACCTGGGAGGAGCCGCCAGCCCCTAGCGGTTGAGAGATCTGGTAGCGCTTATCCAGTACACGCTCCTGAGCGAGTTCGCCGTGCCGAACCCGGGCCGACTATACCGCCCGCCCTCCGGCCAGCCTGCGAAGAGCCAACGGGCAGCCCGGCGGGCCCGTTACGAGCAGATGCCGGAGTTGGCTCCGATCAGGGCTTCTGGATGGACGTCGGGAGCCTGTTGATAGCCGTCGGCAGCTTGCGATCGACGAGCGCGGTCACCGCGGGCCCCACCTGCGCCTTCAGCGCGGTCGCCTGTTCCGCCGTGATCTTTCCATCGGTCGCGGCCTTGCCGATCTTCACGTTCGCCGCGACCGTGATCGTCGCGACCAGCTCGCCTTTGCTCTTGCCGGGGACCGTCGCGAGGTCGCCGAGCGTCTTGCCCTCGCGGAGCGCCTTCAGCAGGTCCGCCGGCGCGAGGCCGAGATAGTCGCGGGCGGCGCCGTACACATCGCCGATGAACTCGGTGACTCTCATCACGCGAGTCGTCGTCTTCGGGGCGCGCGGCTGCGGGTAATTCTGCTCGACGAATCTCTTGATCTGTGCTGGAGAGTCGGCCTTCGCCTTGTCCGCCTGATCCTTCGTGAGCTTCGTGTCGGCGAGCGCCTTGTCGATCGCGGCGTTCACCGCGTTCTGCAGTGTCGCGACGAGACCCGACTGGCTCTTGCCAGTGGTCTTGTCCGCGAGTGCGCCGAGGTTCGTTCCCGGTAGCTTGGTCTTGAGGTCGGCGGCGGTCAGGCCGAGGTACTTCGCCGACTCGTCGAAGAGGCTTGCGAGAATGCGCTTCACGGCGGCGGTGTCGCGCACCGGAGCCGCGGTCTTCACCGCGGCGAGGATCGCGTCCTCCTGCGCCTGCGTGAGGAGACCCGTCTTGATAAGGCCGTCAAGGATCGACTTGAGCTTGTCAGTGCCACTGTTCGCGGGAGCCGCCGTCCCTATCTCGCCTTCGACCTGGCTCGAAGCGTCGTAGGTCACGGGCGCGAATGCCGCGAGCGCCGCGCCACCGAGCAGCACTGCTGTCAGTGTTCCGACGCCGGCCGCGAGCGCCACCTTGCGATTCAGAACTGACACGGTCGTCTCCCCTTTCGATGGTCGGACTGCGCTACCACCACTACCAGCGAGACTAACGAGTCGGTTTCTCCCCCCAGTACGGTTTTGGTCGCAATACGTCGTTTCCTTACATCTCGTTAACATCCGGAGGCTCGTGCAGATCGTGTTCGCGGCCGCCGAGGCCGCCCCGTACGCGAAGGTCGGCGGCCTAGCCGACGTGGCGGGCAGTCTCCCCCAGGCGCTTGCGGCGCTCGGCCACGACGTGACGCTGTATCTCCCACTACATAGGACTATCGATCGCGCGAAGTACCAGGTCACCGATCGCGCGCCTTCACGCTCGGTTCAGTACGGAAAGGCCAAGTCGCGTGTCGCGTATCCCAGCGTCGTGCGCGACGGCGTGCGTGTGGTGTTCGTTCGCAACGATCAGCGACTCGGCCGCGATCGCGTCTACGGCGAAGCTGACGACGCGAAGCGCTACGCGTTCTTCTGCCGTGCGGTATTCGAGGATCTTCGCGACTCACCGCCGGACGTCGTCCACGCCCATGACTGGCACGCCGCGCTCCTCGTTCCGCTCATCGCGCGAACGCGCGCGCTCGTCGCGACGTCCACGGTGTTCACCATCCACAACCTCGCGTACCAGGGGCGGACCGACGCTAGCGTGCTCGCGCTCATCGGTCTGCCTCGCGCGCGTCTGCCGATCGAGGGCCGCACCGAGGCGAATCCGATGGCGCGCGCGATCGTCACCGCCGACATCGTGAGCACCGTGAGCGAGCGCTACTCAAAGGAGATCCTCACCGACGAGTTCGGCGAGGGCTTGCAGGGACTGTTGCGCGAGCGGCGCCGGCGCCTGTTCGGCATCGTGAATGGCATCGACACCGTCGCCTTCGATCCCGCGACCGATCGCCACATCGCGGCGCGCTACAGCGCTGACGATCCGAGCGGCAAGTCCGTGTGCAAGGCCGCGTTGCAGAAGGAGGGCGGCCTCGTCACCGACCCACGCGCGCCGATCTTCGGCGTCGTGGGACGTTTGGTCGAGCAAAAGGGCATCGATCTTCTGACCGCGGTGGCGCCGAAGCTCCTCGACTCCGGCGGACAGCTCGTCGTGCTCGGGACCGGCGATCCGGCCTACGACGCGAAGTGGAAGGCGCTCGCGTCCCGCTACGCGGGAAAGCTCTGGCTCACGCTCGGATTCGATGCCGCGCTGGCCCAGCGGATCTATGCGGGCTCCGATCTCTTCCTCATGCCGTCGCGCTTCGAGCCGTGTGGGCTCGGCCAGCTCATCTCGTTCCGCTACGGGACGATCCCCGTCGTTCACGAGGTCGGCGGCCTCGCTGAGACCGTGCGCGATGTCGACCGCGACGGCGCCCGCGGCAACGGCTTCTCGTTCGCCGACTACTCGCCCACCGCATTCGACGACGCGATCGCTCGCGCGTTGCGTCGGTACCGGGCTGGAGCGGAAGTGTGGACCGAGGTCGTGCGACGCGTGATGCGCGAGGATCACTCGTGGGGCGCGTCGGCGAAGCGCTACGCCCTGCTGTACAAGACAGCGTCGAGGGTGCGCAAGGCCGCGTGACGGGATCCATCGTCGATCTCGAGGAGGCGGTCGCCTCGCTTCCAGCGGCCGCGCGCGCCGCGGCCGGGCGCATCCTCCAGGTCTCCACGACGACCGGTCGACTCGAGCCGCCGCCGGAGATGCATGAATGGATCCGGAAGTTCTTCGGATCCGTCGATGCCGTGCGCGAACAACGCATCGTGCGCGTGACCAATCAGGTGACGCTCGAGGGCGCCCTTTTCAACGAGCTACGTGCGCTCAGACCGCTGGAGGTGAAGGGCGGCGACGACGTGCGCGCGACGATCGCGTCGTCCGCGAACGATCCGTTCTGCCGGCCAGAGACCGGGACGCCCGCGGACACTTTCGGGCGCGTCGAAGGCACGTACGGGATCACCGCGTCGAACGTCGCGAAGTACGACGGCTTCCACGGCGTGCTGGTGTTCAAACAGCACGACCCGCTCGCACCACTGGATGCAGGCGCCGTCCGCGATCACCTCACCACGGCGCGCCGCTGGGCCGAGCGCGCGCTCGAGGCGGATCCCGCGGCGCGTTACTACTTCCTGATGTGGAACTGCCTCTGGCGCGCGGGCGGATCGATCGTCCACGGTCACATGCAGATGACGGCCACGCGCGGCATGCATTACCCGAAGATCGAGCTGCTGCGCCGCCAGGCCCTCGCGTACGACGCGCTCCACGGGAGCGACTACTTCGACGACCTCTGGGTCGTCCACAACGCGCTCGGCCTGGGCACCGAGACCGACGGGGTCCGGTCGATCGCTTCTCTCGTGCCGATCAAGGAGCGTGAGGTCCTGATCCTGGGACGCCCCGGGGCCGACGAATCGTCACTCGCGCCGGCCATCGCGAAGGCGGTCTCCGCCTACCGCTCCGCGGGGGTGGTCTCGTACAACATGGCGCTGTACCTCCCACCCCTCTCCCCGGACGGGGAGGACTGGCGGCGCTTCCCGCCCCTCGCGCGACTGGTCGACCGGGGCGACCCAGCGAACAAGACAAGCGACATCGGCGCGATGGAGCTGTACGCTGCCTCGGTCATCGCCGCCGACCCTTTCCGGCTGGCCGAAGCGCTGCGCGCCTGACTGCTAACACCATTCCGCCACCCTCTCCTACACGCGGGCTATTGACGCGCCGGTCGCCGTCCTGCTTACTCTTGCGCCAATGGCGGATCTGACCTTCGTATCGCGCCGCGATTCGAGCTTCAAGGAGTTCCCGCCCGCCTCCGCGCAGATCGCGATGGTCCTTCCTTTCTATGGCGACCTGACGGTCTGGATGCGGACACCGGACGCCGGCGGCTGGCACTTCCCGACGAGCGCGCGCCGGTCGGGCGAGACGATCCTCGAGGTGGCGCGCCGCGAGCTCTGGGACGCTGCGCGCATCGTCGCGAACCGTCTCGATCTCCTCGGCGCGATCCGTTATGAGCTTCCCAAGCCGACGACCGCATACGTCTACATGTGCGAGCTCGATCGGCTCTCGTGGTGGTACGACCTGCCCGACAAGGAGAAGTGCGCCGAGCTCGGTGTCTTCGCGCGGCTGCCTCGGCCGATCGCCTCTGAGGCCGTGGAGATCGTCCTCGAGGCCGCCCTCCGCGCCCGCCGCACCGGCCTCCGCTAGTCGAACGACCGCGTGATGACGCGCACGAGCTCGTCACCCTCGAGCCAGTCGCCGAGATAGTCCTCGCCAACGCGGACCTCGAAGTGCAGATGCGGTCCACCCTCTTCGAATCCCGAGCTACCGACGGCCCCGATCACCTGACCGCGCGCCACCGTCTCGCCGACGAATAGGTCCGCGACCGCATCGAGATGCGCGTAGCGCGTCACGACCTGCCGACCGTGATCGATCCAGACCTGGCGTCCGCGGATACGGTCGAGCGTTTCATCGGGTGTGTAGCCCAGGGCGATCGCGGCCTCCAGCGCGGCATTCAGCGATGCGGGGTCCCAGTCGACGAAGTCGCGATCCACGCGCACGACCGTGCCCTCGGCGGCCGCGCGGACCGGCGTGCCGCGGTCGGCCGGGAAGTCGATCCCCTCGTGCCAGCCCGCGCGATACTCACGCGGCGAGTTGGGCAGGAGCTCGGGCAACGTCGGGATCTCCGCTCCGTCGATGGGGATGAGCAGGCCGCGCACCACGGGGGATATCCCCCTCCCCTGACCGGGGGAACTTCCAAGCGCGCGATGAGACTCCACGCGATCGGTGTTCGCGGGATCTGCGGTGGCCAGCGGCACCGGATTCACGCTGTACGACGGGCTTTTCGACGCCGTTCCCGCGGTCGTCGCCGCGACCGCGATCGCTCCAAGAGCGAGTACCGCAAGTACAGCGAGCAGTGGTCGCATATACGAAGACGCTACCGCAGCGCACCGATAATGCCCTCGTGGCAGAAGAGCACTCAGAGCATTCGGTCTTCACTTGGGACCCGGTCGGAGCGCGATGGATCCACGAACGTGGACCCGAGATGTCGACGCCCCCGGTGCCGCCGGACGTCCACGCCATCCAGACCTACTTCTACGACCCCGACGAGAAGGAGTGGATCGCGACGGTCCTCGCGCCGCGCGGCCGCGAGCTCGCCGCGCAGTGGGAGGGCGCCTACAAGGTCCCCGATCTCGTGGCGCCGGCGAGCGCACCGACGAAGAAGAACGGAAGCGCAGCGAAGAAGAGCACCGCGACGACGAGCGCAGCGACGAAGAGCGGACCTCCAGTCCCGCTGTTCGCGATCGTTCTCGTGCTTCTCATCGTCGGCGGTGGCGCGGCCGCCGTCGTCGCCGGCACGCAGAGCGCGCCGAACTCGAGCCCGGCGCCGACCGGTACGCCGGGCGTCAGCGCGAACCCGTCCGCGCCAGTTGCGGTCTCCGGACAACCGATTGCGACACCGGTCGGCGCAACGCCCGCGCCGACACAGCCGCCCGCCGGTACGCCCGTGGCGACACGCACCGCAGCGCCGACAGCGG
The DNA here is from genome assembly GCA_041493915.1 of Candidatus Limnocylindria bacterium. GTDB lineage: Bacteria > Chloroflexota > Limnocylindria > P2-11E > P2-11E > CF-39. The sequence goes on along the minus strand of JBGPZT010000005.1, from coordinate 30,310 downwards.
CGCCGACCGCTCCGCCACCCGTGGCGAACTCAGTCACGTTGTCGGACGGCAGCGTCGTCACGTACAACGGTCCGTCGCGCGTCAACATCGGTCAGGGGTTCGCCGTGACGTTCACGGTCCGGAACGCGAATAACACGCCGGGCACCGGGACATTCCTCGTGAGCTTCGGCAACGCCAGCACCGGCGGCGCGAAGACGTCCTCGGGGACGCTCGATGGAGGCGGCCGCTTCGTGGTGAACATGGCTGGCGCGTCGCTCCCCGGGAACTACCCATTCACCGTGAACTACAAGGGGCAGCAGGCCCAGGTCACGATCCTCCGCGTCGGCTAGACTTCCCACAGCGTCCACCCCTTTAACGACCGGTCCTGTGAGGCCGGGAAGGAGTCAGGCCTGATCGTGTTGCTCGGCGCCGACGAGGTCCGTCGCGCCATCTCCCGCATCGCGCACGAGATCGTCGAGCGGGACCACGACCTCTCCACCCTCGCCATCGTCGGTATTCGCTCGCGCGGCGACGTGGTGGCCGCGCGGCTGCGGAGTGCGATCCAGTCCAACGAGAAGGTCGCTGTGCCGCTCGGCTCGCTCGACATCACGCTCTACCGCGACGATCTGACGCGCATCGGCTACGCGCCGATCGTTCACGAATCGGCGCTGGACTTCTCGGTCGACGACAAGGTCGTCGTGCTCGTGGACGACGTGCTGTTCACCGGACGCACCATCCGCGCAGCGATGGACGCGCTCATCGACTACGGGCGCCCGCGCGCGATCCGCCTCGCCGTCCTCGTCGACCGCGGCCACCGCGAGCTCCCGATCCGCGCCGATTTCGTCGGCAAGAACGTGCCGACCAAGCCGTCTGACGATGTCCGCGTCCACCTCACGGAAGTGGATGGCCGTGACGAGGTCGAGCTCATCGCGCGCGAGCGGGTGGGCGCATGAGCGCCGGCGGCAGGGGGCCCGCACACGCGACAAGCGCGCCATTCAAGTGGTCGCGGCGGCACGTCCTGGACACCGACGATTGGTCCGTGGAGGAGATCGAGGCCGTGCTCGGTACCACCGGCGCGATGATCGAAGTGCTCTCGCGACCGGTCCGGCGCGCCCCGCCGCTGCGCGGCCGAACGGTCGTGCTCTTCTTCGCCGAGTCGTCGACGCGCACCCGCGTGTCGTTCGAGCTCGCGGCTCGCACGCTCTCCGCCGATGTCGTGAACATCGCCGCCAGCGGCTCGTCCGTGGAGAAGGGCGAGTCGCTGTATGACACGGTGCGAACGCTGCAGGCGCTCGGCGGCGACGTCGTCGTCATGCGGCACAGCTCCTCCGGCGCCCCGTACTTCGTTGCCGAGCGGACCGACGCTGCGGTCATCAACGCCGGCGACGGCTGGCACGCGCACCCGACGCAGGGCCTGCTCGACGCGTACACGCTGCGCGGCGCGCTGGGTGACCTCGCCAAGAAGCGCATCGTCATCGTCGGCGATGTCGTCCACAGCCGCGTCGCGCGATCCGACATCAACACGCTCGTCCCGCTCGGCGCGACGATCACGCTCTCCGGCCCGCCGACGCTCATGCCGAGCGCCTGGCGATGCGGGCAACCGCCGGCTGGCACGGCCTACGAGCCAGACCTGGATCGTGCGCTCGACGGTGCCGATGCGGTGATCGCGCTACGGCTGCAGAAGGAGCGACAGGAAGGGGGCCTGTTGCCATCGCTGCGCGAGTACACGCGCGTGTGGGGACTCACCGAGGCGCGAGTCTCGCGGATGCGGCCGGGCGCGCCGGTCATGCACCCGGGTCCGATGAACGAGGGAGTCGAGATCGACGCCGCCGTCGCGCACGGCGCTCGCTCGCTGGTGGAACGACAGGTGACGAACGGCGTCGCGGTCCGCATGGCGCTCCTGTACCTGCTCGTGGGCACGCCGACGCTCGAGGCCGGTTGATGGAACGCCGCGAGCTCGAGGCCAGGGGCTACCTCGTCGTGCCGGGCTTCGTCGACCTACACGCGCATCTGCGCGAGCCGGGCTTCGAGGATTCGGAGACGATCGCGTCGGGCGCGCGGGCAGCGCTGCGTGGCGGCTTCACCACGATCTGCGCGATGCCGAACACCGAGCCCGCGATCGATTCGCCCGGCCTCGTCGCGGACATAATCGCGCGCGCGAACGCGGCGCGCGGGTCGCGCGTGCTCCCCATCGCGACGATAACGCGCGGTCGCGCCGGGCGCGAGCTTGCGGACCTTGTCGAGCTGTCCGCGGCGGGCGCGATCGCGTTCTCCGACGACGGATCGCCCGTTGACGATGCGCGCCTGTTCCGCCACGCGCTCGAATACGCGCGCACCAAAGACCTGCTCATCATCGAGCACGCCCAGGACCTATCGCTGTCAGCGAAGGGCGTGATGCACGAAGGCGTTGTGTCCGCGCGACTCGGCCTGCCGGGTATGCCAGGCGCCGCCGAGGAGACGGCGGTCGCACGCGACATCTCGATCGCCGAGATGACCGGCGCACGACTGCATCTAACGCATATCTCCACCAGAGGCGCGATCGCGTCGATCCGTGATGCCAAATCGCGGGGTCTCCGCATCACGTGCGACGTCACCCCACACCACTTGTCGATGACGGACGACTGGGTCGAGGGACTCAGGCAGTTCGCTTGGGAGCACGAGGTGCGCAAGGGGGAGCGGGAGGGCTCTCGAGCGAGAGCTGAGACCGCGACACAGGGCGGCGTTCCGCCGAGCGAACGGGAGCGGGCCCGTTTCGAGCGAGAGAGCCCTCACGCTCCCACAGCAACCCCGTACGACTCCGCGACCAAAGTCAACCCGCCGCTTCGTGGGTGGAGTGACGTGCGCGCTCTTTGGGAGGGTTTGGTCGACGGCACGGTTGACGCGATCGCCACCGATCACGCCCCACATGCGTCAGTGAAGAAGGACGTCGAGTTCGATCAAGCGGCGTTCGGCATCAGCGGTCTCGAAACGGCGATCTCGCTGCTCCTCGGCGGCGTGAACGCGGGATGGGCCGATCGCGACACAGTCATGCGCGCGCTCACCGCTGGTCCCGGGCGGGTACTCGGCCTCTCACTGCATGACGACGATTGGATCGCCATCGACCCAGACGCGGAATGGACAGTGACGGCGGATTCGCTCGCGTCGCTGGGAAAGAACAGCCCACTGCTCGGGCGGACCCTTCGCGGTCGGGTCGTGTATGCGGTCGTCGGTGGGGAAGTGCGTTATGAGGGAGGTCTGCGTGGCGCGACGCCGGTCGGCTCTCGCTGAGCGAACCCTCGCCGAGTCGCAGTTGCATCTTTATGCATCCGAAACGTATAGTTATGCACCAATGACCAGGGCGGCGGTCTTGGCGCTCGAGGATGGGACGGCGTGGTGGGGAGAGGCGTTCGGGGACGCTTCAGCCGCGTCGGGCGAGGTCGTCTTCAACACGGCGATGACCGGCTATCAGGAGATCGCGTCGGACGCCTCGTACAACGGCCAGATCGTCGTGCTCACGTATCCATTGATCGGGAACTACGGCACGTTCGAACGCGCCGCCGAGTCACGCCGGCCGTGGATCGAAGCGCTCGTGGTGCGCGAGCTGAACTCGACGTGCCGCGAAGACACCGTTGACCTCGACGCCTACCTTCGCCAGTACGGCGTTCCCGGGATCTCCGGCGTGGACACGCGCGCGCTCGTGCGCCGCCTGCGGGCGAAAGGCACGCTGCGCGGTGCGCTGCTCCAGGTGCCGCCGGTCCTCGCGCAGGATCCGGGGGTGGAGCAAGAGGCCATCGCGAAGGCGCGCGCGTCCGCACCTCTTGGTGCGCGACCATTGGTCGTCGAGGCGAGCGGAGCGGGTCGGCAGGTCGGAAGCGGTCCAAAGATCGCGCTGCTCGATACCGGCGTCAAAGAGAACCAGGTCCGTTGCCTTACCCGGCGTGGCGCCACCGTGAGGGTCTTTCCCGCGACCGCGAGCGCACGCGATGTGCTGTCGTGGTCGCCCGAGGGCATCGTCATCAGCAACGGGCCGGGCGACCCGGCGGCGATCCCGCAGATCGCGCACAACGTGAAGTTGCTGCTCGACGCGGTGTCGCAGCGCGGGACGGCTCGGCCCGTGCCGATCCTGGGCATCTGCCTTGGCCATCAGCTGATCGGTCGCGCGATCGGAGCGACGACGTCGCGCCTGCCCTTCGGGCATCACGGCGCGAACCATCCGGTGCAGGACGTGCGCACTGGGAGCGTCGCGATCACCAGCCAGAACCACGAATTCCAGGTCGACGAGAGCTCGATCCCGAGCGCTAGCGACTTCTTTGTGAGCGCGCGCAATCTGAACGACGGTTCGGTCGAGGGCCTTTCGCACCGCATCCTGCCGATCCGCACCTATCAGTACCACCCCGAAGGTGCGCCTGGACCACGAGACAACGAGCCCGTGTTCGATCGGTTCCTCGCGGACGTCCGCGACGCCGTCGCGCGCCGCGGATGAAGGTCCTGATCATCGGCTCGGGGCCGATCATCATCGGACAGGCCGCGGAGTTCGATTACGCCGGATCGCAGGCGTGCCGCGCGCTTCGGGAAGAGGGCATCGAGACGGTGCTCGTGAACTCGAATCCCGCTACGATCATGACCGATCCGGGCGTGGCGGACATCACTTACATCGAACCGCTCACCGCCCCGGTGCTCGAGCGCATCATCGCGAAGGAGCGTCCGAGTGGTCTGCTCCCCACGCTCGGGGGGCAGACCGGCCTGAACCTCGCGGTCGCGTTGGCCGAGGCCGGGGTGCTCGAACGATACGGCGTACGTCTTCTCGGCACGCCGCTGTCCGCGATCCAGCAGGCGGAGGACCGTGAGGCCTTCAAGCAGCTGCTCGTCGGGATCGGCGAGCCGGTGCCGGAATCGCTCACGGTCCACAGCGTCGATGAAGCAGCCGCCTTCGCGGACCGCGTCGGGTTCCCGCTCGTCGTGCGACCCGCGTACACGCTGGGTGGCACCGGTGGCGGCTTCGCGACGAGCCGCGACGAGCTCATCGCGCGATGCGCGCGCGGCATCGCCGCGTCACCGATCGGACAGGTCCTCGTCGAGCGTTCACTGATGGGATGGAAAGAGATCGAATACGAGGTCATGCGCGACGCGGGAGACACGTGCATCACGGTCTGCAACATGGAGAACCTCGATCCGATGGGCGTGCATACCGGCGACTCGATCGTGGTCGCGCCGTCGCAGACGCTCACCGACAAGGAGTACCAGATGCTGCGCAGCGCGGCGCTGCGGATCATCCGCGCTCTGGGCATCGAGGGTGGTTGCAACGTTCAGTTCGCGCTCCACCCAGAGCGCTCGCCGTCGGCCGATCCCGACGCGCAGGTCCCGTACTTCGTCATCGAGGTCAATCCGCGCGTCTCGCGCTCGTCGGCCCTCGCGTCGAAGGCGACGGGTTACCCGATCGCGCGCGTCGCCGCGAAGATCGCGATCGGCAAACGGCTACACGAGATCCCGAACGCGGTCACGAAGCGCACGTCCGCCGCGTTCGAGCCGGCGCTGGACTACGTGGTGGTGAAGATCCCACGCTGGCCCTTCGACAAGTTCCCCGGCGCCGACCGCTCTCTCGGGACGCAGATGAAGGCGACAGGCGAGGTCATGGCGATCGACCGCTCCTTCGAGGCCGCGATGCAGAAGGCGCTTCGCTCACTCGAGGTCAAGGGTCAGGGTCTGCTCTGGGAGGCGCCGTCCTGGGTCGAGGTCGCGGAGCCCGTGCCGTTCCTCGATCGATTCCTCTCGGACGGGGCGACGGATGACCGGCTCTGGCGTCTCTTCGCCGCTCTCCGCCGCGGCGCGACCGTCGAGGACGTGCACCAACGCACGAAGATCGACCGCTGGTTCCTGCGAAAGCTCGCGTCGATCGTGCGTTTCGCCGAGGACGAGCTGCAGGGAAAGACACCGACACCGACGCTGCTGCGACGCGCGAAGCGGCTCGGCTTCGCGGACGCCGACATCGCGACGCTCTCGGGGATGCTCCCAGCGGACGTGCGCCGGCTGCGCGCCCAGTGGGGGATCCGTCCCGTCTACAAGATGGTCGACACCTGCGCAGCCGAGTTCGAGGCCGTGACGCCGTACTTCTACTCGACCTACGAGTCGGAGAACGAGGCGATGCCGCTTCCGGGACCAAAAGCGGTGATCTTGGGGTCAGGTCCGATCCGCATCGGGCAGGGGATCGAGTTCGACTGCTGCTGTGTGCAAGCATCCGGCGCGCTCCGCGACCTTGGAGTTGCGTCGATCATGATCAACAGCAATCCCGAAACCGTGTCGACCGACTTCGACGAATCCGCCCGCCTCTATTTCGATCCGCTCGACGAAGAGTCGATCGCCGCCGTCCTCGAGAACGAAAGGATGGCGGGCAGCGGGCGCGGCGTTGAGAAGGGGGCAGCCCCGCTCGCTCCAAACTCGCCCGCTACGGCACCCGATTCGGACATGAGTGCGTCGCCGCGGGCTCAACTTCCGCTCGCGGGCCTGCCCCCTTCTTCCACCGCGCCCCGCGTTCCTGTGTTCACGCAATTCGGCGGGCAGACGGCGCTCAATCTCGCCGAGCGGATCGAAAGCATGGGCGGCGTCATCGCCGGTACGTCGGCGGACGCGATCGGGCTCGCTGAGGACAGGCGGCGCTTCCACGAGTTCGCGGATGCGCTCGGGATCCCACAGCCGCCCGGTGGCACCGCGGAATCGTTCGTCGAAGCTCGGCGCATCGCCGGCGAGATCGGATATCCGGTTCTCGTGCGCCCCAGTTACGTGCTCGGCGGCCGTGGGATGGAGATCGCCTACAGCGATGACGATCTCGAGCGGTACTTCAGATCGGCGCTCGAGGCGGGAACCGGCCGCGTGCTCGTCGACAAATACCTACGAGGCAAGGAGGTCGAGGTCGACGCGGTCAGCGACGGCCACGACACGCTCGTCGCGGGGATCATGGAGCACATCGAGCGCGCCGGCGTGCACTCGGGCGACAGTTACGCCGTGTATCCGGCGCAGAACCTCTTGCCGCACGAGCGCGACCGCATCGTCGAGCTCACGCGGCAGATCGCCGCCGCGCTCCCGGTGAAAGGCCTCCTCAACATCCAGTTCATCGTCGAGGAGGGGAGGGTCTGGGTACTCGAGGTCAACCCACGCTCGAGCCGCACCGTGCCGTTCCTTACGAAGGTCACCGGAGTCCCTCTCGTGCGGCTGGCCGTCGCGATCTCGCTCGGCTCGACCCTCGCGGCCGAGGGGTATTCGCGAGACGACGGACTCTGGCCCTCCGGGGACCTGGTGGCGCTCAAAGCGCCGGTCTTCTCGATGGCGAAGCTGCTCGACGTCGACACCTACCTCGGACCGGAGATGAAGAGCACCGGCGAGGTGATGGGTGTCGACCGCACGTTCGCGCCGGCGCTGTGGAAATCGCTGGTTGCCGCGGGGCTCGCGCCCGCGTCGAGCGGGAGCGTTCTCATCACCGTCGCGGACAAGGACAAGCAGGAGGTCATCCCGATCATCGAAGGTTTCCACTGGCTTGGGTACGAGCTCGTCGCGACGAGCGGAACGGCCGCGCTCATCCGCTCCCTCGGGATCGACGTGCGCGAGGTCGGCAAGCTCTCCGAGGGCGACGACGAGATCCTCCGCACCGTGCGCTCGGGTCTCTGCGCCGCGGTCGTCAACACGCCGACGCTGGGCAAAACGGTCGACCGCGACGGATTCCTCATCCGGCGCGCGGCGGTCGAGGCGCGCGTGCCGTGTCTCACCTCGCTCGACACCGCGCTCGCGGTCGTGACCGCGCTCCGCGCGAGCGCGCTCAGCTATTCGGTCGCGCCGCTCGCCGAATACCGGGCGCCGGCGGCCGTGGCGGCCGCGGACTGAGCCGATCGGCCGACGTGCCGGAGCACCGCCAGGCGCCGGCACTTTCCACCGCACTGGTCGTCTCGGCATCGCTTCTCGGCGACACGCTCCTGTACACGGTCCTTCCGGTGAGCGCCGCGTCGCTCGGCATCTCGCGACCCATGGTCGGTGTGATCCTTTCGCTGAACCGCTGGGTGCGGCTGGTGACGAATCCGCTCGCAGCTCGCCTCTACGAACGGTTTCCCGCGGGCGCGCTCATCCTCGTCGCGATCGTCCTGAGCGCGGCGTCGACCGCGATGTACGCCCTGCCCGCGGCGCTGGCCGTGTTCCTCCTCGGCCGGCTGCTCTGGGGCTTTTGCTACTCGCTGCTCCGACTCGGTTCGTTCCTCGCCGCCCTCGAAGACGCCGCGTCGCACGCGGGCCGTCGCATCGGCAACACGCGCGCGGTCTGGGGCATCGGCTACTTCGCCGGCGCGGTGTTCGCGCCGTTCGCGATCGAGAGCATCGGGTGGACCGGTGCTTGCGTGATCGCGGCCGCGCTGACGCTGGTCGCGGGGATCGGCCCGGCCTACCTCGCCGCGGGCTGGCGGCGCCGCATACGCGTGCCCGAGGAGGGGCACATTCCTGTGTCCGTGTGGGAGCCGCGACTGCTCGCGTTGTTCGTGACCGCGACAGTTCAGCTTGGCCTGTATGCGGGCATCCTCGTGGCGGCCGGCGGCTTCCGCGTGGACGAGCTGTTCCACGAAGGCGCGCCGATCTTCGCCTTCGTCGTGCCCGCGACGTTCGTCGCCGCTGCGTTCGCGCTGACGCAGCGCATCGCGCAGGTGCTGTGGACCCCGATCGCCGGCCGGTGGAGTGACCGCTCCGCGAACTGGGCGTTCGTGATCTCCACCGTCGTGTCGCTCACGTCAGTCGCGGTGCTCGCGTTGCGCCTCGATGCGATCCTCTTCGTCGTGATCGGCGGCTGCGCGTTCGTGAACGGCGTGACGGCGACGATCGCGGTCGAACTCGTCGTGTCCCGTCGCTCTCGCGATCACGACCGCCCGCGCATCCTCGCCGCTCTGCATACCTGGCAGGACGCGGGCGCTGCTGGCGGCGCGCTTCTTGGTGGCGTGCTCGCGGCGTTCGGTGCGGCCCCGGCATTGCTGGCCGGGGCTGTGTTGCTCGCATGCACACTTCCGCTCTGGTGGGCAGCGGTGCGGGCATGAAGAGACCGTTCATGAGCGCCGACGAATACGGCCGCACGCTCGCCGGACTGTCGCTCAACCTGATCGTGCGCGACGTCGCGCGGAGCACTCCTTTCTATACGAAGGTTCTCGGCTTCCGCGTCCTTCACCAGACCGACGATTACGCCGCGCTCGAGCGCGACGGTGCGACGATCCAGTTGCACGCCGATCGCACTTACGCGCGACAGCCATGGGGCCCGCGCCTCGGCGACGCGGGGAAGCGCGGCTTCGGCGTCGAGGTCCGCCTGCTCGGCATCGATCCCGATGAGGCTGAGCGACGCGCGCGCGCGGGCGGTCACGTCGTGCTCGCGACGGCGAGGGACTGGCCGCCGCATGGCTGGCGCGACTGCCTGCTCGAAGACCCCGACGGCTACACGTTCTCGGTGGGCGTGCTGCTGCGCCCCTAACATCGCGCCCTGTGACCGGACCGCTTCCGCTCGATAAGCCCGATCTCGTTCGCCGCTTGCGCGACATGCTCGTGTCCGTGTCGTTCACGCCGGACAAGATCGGCGAGGCGCTTGGCACGGGCGACGAGATCGTCTCTCGTGCCGCCGGTATCCCGGTCCAGATCCGGCAACTGGAGCAGCACGGTTCGTTCGGCGCCCTCGTGCGACTGCTCATCCTCGACCTGGACGTCCCGGTCGATCAGCTCGCGCCGGCGATCGCGCCGCTCACTGTCGACGATCTCGCACGCCTGCGCGTCGTCGAGAAGCGAAACGGCGTGGCACGCCCGCTCGTCCGCATCGTGCCGCACGACCACCTTCTCATCACCTCCGACGTGCGGCTACGCGCGGGTGAAACGGCTCCTGCGGATCACGTGCCCGGTGTGCACCGCCCATCAGTGACGCTGGCGCACCTCACCGTGCGGCGACCGGTCCGCTCGTTCCTCGATCTTGGGACGGGCTGCGGCGTGGAGGCGCTGCTCGCCTCGCCCCACGCCGAGCGGGTGCTCGCCACGGATGTGAGCCCGCGCGCCATCAACTTCGCCGCGTTCAACGCTCAGCTGAACCTGGCGACCAACATCGAGCACCGGGTCGGGAGCTGGTTCGAACCCGTAGCCGACGAGAGGTTCGAGACGATCGTCTGCAACCCGCCGTATGTGATCTCGCCGGCCAGCGAGTACATCTACCGTGACAGCGGACTGATAGGCGACAGCGTCTCCGAGCAGGTGGTCCGCTCCATCCCGGCACACCTCGAGGAAGGTGGCTTCGCGACCGTACAGATCAGCTGGGTCGCCGATCCCGACGGTGACGCCGTCGAGCCGGTGCGTCGCTGGGTCCTGGACAGCGGATGCGACGCTTGGCTTCTGCATTACCGCACCGACAAGCCGCTCGAAACCGCGGCGGTCTGGAACCAGATGGAGTCCGGCGACCCGGTAAGGTACGCGCAGCTCATCGACACTTGGCTGGCGTATTACCGCGATCTCGGCATACGCGGCATCGCCTACGGGTCCCTGCTGCTCCACCGGCGCCAGGGCGCGAATTGGTTCCGCACAGATCCATTGCCGGGCGAACGGCTCAAGCCCGCGAGCGATCACATCCTGCGCGTCTTCGCGGCGCACGACCTGCTCAGCGGCGCGGGCGATGGCGAGCGGCTGCTGAACGTGCGGATGCGCGTCGTGCCGAAGGCCGTTGTCGAACAGCGCGTGCGCTTCCACGAGGGTGATCCGCGCGTGGAGGTCATGCAGGTCACCCTCGAGGAAGGCGTCGGCTTTCAGGCGGGTCTCGACGCTCAGGTCCTGCAGCTCCTGACGCAGCTCGACGGCAGTCGCACGCTGCGCGAGGCGCTCACGGAAGGGGCAAAGCGCGATGGCGTGGCCGACGTCGAGGGCTACGCGCGCGCTGGGCTTCCCGCGGCGCGACGGATGTTCGAGCTGGGCTTCCTCGAGCGGGTGGCGTAGTCGGGGTAACGTCCGCACCTGATCCCCGTGTGTTATCCGGATGGCTTGACTCCCGGTCGCGCTGGCGTAGCGTGCCGCTCCAAGGAGGGGAAGGGATGACTACATCTATCCCAGCGACGGGCAGGCGCACCGTTCTCAAGCGCGGCATCTTCGCCGCCGCGGCGGCAGGAGCGGCAGCACTCGCGATGAGGCCCGGCGACCAGCGCGCCGCGTTGGCAGCCGTGCCGATCGGCGGCGAGAGGACAGTCCAGCTCTTCGGCCGCGGTTGGCACACGGACACGAGCACGGTCCCGAGCAAAGGTGACTCGTATTCCGTGTACGGCGAGCTCCTCACGTCGCCCGACGGCGACAAGTGCGGCGAGTTCTACGCCGCGTGCATGTCGATCGATTCACCGTTCCAGGTCACAGGTCAGGGTATTGGTAGCCTCGAGATCCACACGCTCGTCCTCGCGGAAGGATCCATCGTCGCGATGGGCGCGGGCGGCGGCGTGGAGCGCAGCTTCGCGATCGTGGGTGGGACCGGGAAGTACACCGGTGCCCGCGGCAGCTACACGGCGAGCCAAGACACATACGGCCTGGGCGGTCGCGGCACGGCCGCGTTCAAGCTCAAGCTGCTGGAGTAGGAGAAGCCAATGGCATCGGACATTTTTGCCAAGATCGGCGACATCAAAGGCGAGAGTCTTGACGACAAGCACAAGGACGAGATCGACGTCTTGTCGTTCAGCTGGGGCGTGAGCCAAACGGGATCGTTCGCGTTCGGCGGCGGCGGCGGCAGCGGCAAGGCCCAGTTCAACGACTTCAACTTCAGTTCGAACACGAGCAAGGCGTCGCCGAAGCTGTTCCTCGCCTGCGCGAGCGGAGAGCACATCAAAGAAGCCCAGATCACCGTCCGCAAGGCGGGCAAGGGACAGCAGGAGTACCTCATCATCAAGATGAACGACGTTCTTGTCTCGTCGTATCAGACCGGCGGTTCCGGGCAGAGCGACGCCGTCCCGACAGATCAGGTCGGCATGGCTTTCGCGAAGATCGAGTTCAGCTACTTTCCGCAGAAGGCCGACGGATCTCTGGATGCTCCGATCACTGCGGGTTGGGATCTGAAGGCGAACAAGAAGCTGTAAAGAGATGGCGCAAGTCGATTACTTCCTCAAAGTCGATGGGATCAAGGGCGAAAGCCAGGACACGAAGCACAAGGACGAGATCGACGTCGAGTCCTTCAGCTGGGGCGTGAGGCAGACCGGCAACTTCGCCTTCGGTGGTGGAGGCGGTGCGGGGAAGGTCCAACTGCAGGACTTCCACTTCACCAACATCATCAGCAAGGCTTCTCCCGGCCTGTTCCTCGCCTGCGCGAGCGGCGAGCACATCAAGCAGGCCGTGTTCGTTGCCGAGGCGACGGACCCACGGGGCCAGACCGGGCCCTTCTTCAAATACACGTTCACCGACGTCCTCATCTCGTCCTACGCGGACGCCGGCGCGGACACGGTGCGAGATCGGGCCAGCATCGCCTTCGCGTCGGTCAAGACGGAGAGCACGCCCGGCGCGGGCGCCGGCATCTCCCCAAGTGCGACCGGCAACATCGCGTTCGACCCGGCGACCGGACAAGCGACGATCGGCGAAGGTCCAGCCGACCTGCTCATGTCAGGAGCCCTCGTCAACGCCGACGGCCTCCTCATCGGACTGAGTCGCGGCATCGCCGAGTTCTCACTTACCGACATACTCGGTCTGGTCAGCGGCCCGCAGCCGCATCTCCGGCTCGTGCTCACCGTGCGCGAAGTCCGGACCCTGATCGAACAGCCATCTGTCGACCAGATCAACACCGCGCGCCCATCGGTGGACAGCCTGACGCAGACGGCAGCGGTGAAGCCCAAGAAGAAGCAGTTCCGCCACATCCTCTACTGGTACGGACCGACCGACCTCGAACTGACGACCGATGACTTCGATCGAAAGGCGCGACGGTTCGGACGCATCCAGCTCGACCCGGACGGCGATCCGGCGGAGAAGGAATTCGACCTCGCCCGTTTCGTCCGCAATAACGATCTCGACAGCATCGGGATACGGATCCAGTCCGCGATGGACCAGACGCATCTTGATAGCGACGACGAGAAGGACAACGACGACCTGGAACCCGAGGATCCGCAGGACGCCCAGGACACGAGCGCGGACGGCGTGCTCCAGGCGACAACGCTGAGCGCCGCGGTATTCATCGTCGATCTCGCGATCGTCGTCGACGCCTGACGCTCGGACCGGCATTCGCGTGAACGGGGGCGCTTCGGCGCCCCCGTTCCGTCTGCGAGACTTGCCCCGTGATGCTCGAGGAAGGCCGCGTCGTGGCCAAGACGCGGATCGGCGATCTTGGGATCCTTCTGCTGGTCCGTTCGCCCGAGATCGCGGCGCACGCGCACGCCGGCCAGTTCGTGCACGTTCGCCCAGGCGTCGGCTGGGATCCTCTGCTGCGTCGGCCCTATTCGTTCTGCGGCATCGACCGGCGCGCGGGCGAGATCGAGCTCATCGTGAAGCCGCTGGGCACCGGCGGAGAGTGGATCGCCGAGCGCCGCGTCGGTGACGCGCTCGACCTCCTCGGCCCGCTGGGCACGTCCTTCGTCGTACGGCGCGACACGCGCAACCTCCTCCTTGTCGCCGGCGGAACGGGCATCGCACCCATGCGGGTGTTAGCCGAGCAGGAGGCCCCACGGCGTAACGTGACACTCGTGATGGGTGGCCGCTCCGTCGCGTATCTCTGGCCGTCCGACCGGTTGCCCGCGGGCGTTGAGTACGTGACGACGACGGACGACGGCAGCTTCGGGACGCGCGGCCGGGTCACCGACGTGCTGCCGGCGCTGCTCGGGTGGGCCGACCAGCTGTTGGCGTGCGGTCCGTGGGCGATGCTCGCCGCGCTCGGCCGCCTCCGCGATGGCGCGGAGCGTGCCGCCGCGACGTTCACCGGCCGGCGCACGCTGCTCGACGCGCAGATCGCGGTCGAGCAGCACATGGGCTGCGCGATGGGTGTCTGCCGCGCCTGCGTCGTCGTCACCTCCGAGGGCAACGCGCGCGTGTGCCGCGAGGGTCCCGTGTTCGCGCTCGGCGACATCGCGTTCGAGGCCGGCGAGCCTGCGACCGTGGGAGTCCACTGATGCCGTGGCGCCGGCCGAAGAAGCAGATCGAGCGGCCGATCGACGTCCGCCGCTCAACGGAAGAGTCTCTCGAGAGTGCCGCCGAGGGCGAGGAGGAAGAGGACCTGGTGGAGCTGGTCGATCTCGATGGAGCGTCCATCCTGGAGGCCGCGATCGGTGAGCCCGACGCGGAGCGGATGCCGACGGAGATCGCCGACAAGCTGCGCGAGAGCCTGGCGGGCGCGGTGATCACCGAAGTGCGTGCGGTGGCGCACGCGCCGCCGGAGACATTGCCGGAGCACGGGGTCGATCTCTCGGTCGAGGCGGCGCGCGGTCTGTGGCTCAAGAATCCGGTGCTGACAGCGTCGGGAACGTTCGGCCAGGGCGTCGAGTACGCGGAGCTCATCGACGTCGCGCGTCTCGGCGCGATCGTGAACAAAGGCACGACTCCCCACGCGCGTCCTGGCAACCCGCAGTACCGCATCGCGGAGACCCCGGCGGGGATCCTCAATTCGATCGGCCTGGAGAATCCGGGCGCCGAGGAGGTCGCGCGCAAATATGGCAGGGTCTGGGCGAAGCTGGGCGTGCCGGTGATCGTCAACGTCGCTGGCTACAGCGTCCAGGACTACGTCTTTGTCGTCGAGATCCTTGATGGCACGCCGGGGGTCATCGCCTTCGAGCTGAACGTGTCGTGCCCGAACGTCGAGGGCGGGATGCTGTTCGGCTCCGATCCGCGCCTTGCCGCCGAAGTGACGCGCGCTGTGAAGGACGCGACCGACAAGCCGGTCATCGTGAAGCTCACACCGAATGCGCCGAAGGACGTCGTCGCCGTCGCGCGCGCGTGCGAGGAGGCGGGCGCGGACGGGCTGACCGCGATCAACACCGTCCTCGGCATGAAGATCGATGTCGCGAAGAGGCGCCCCGTGCTCGGCACGGGGAGCGGTGGCCTCTCCGGACCGGCGATACGTCCCATCGCCGTCCACCTCACGTATCAGGTCGCCCAGGCCGTGTCGATTCCGATCATCGGCGCGGGCGGCGTGACGAACGCGAACGATGCGCTCGAGTTCCTCATGGCGGGCGCTTCGGCGGTGCAGGTCGGGACCGCAACGTTCGCCGATCCGACGGCACCGCTAAGCGTGATCGAAGGCCTCGCCGCTTACGTGCAAGCGCAGGGCCTCGCGTCGATCCGCGACATCGTCGGCGCGGCGCTCCCGAGGTCCGAATAAGCAAGCTGCCGGACGCGTTCGCCTTCGGGCCGCTCGCACTCCTCCAGAAGTCCTCGCGCGAGCGTCTGAAGAAGCTCGCGTCGAAGCGCAAGCTCGAGGTCGGCGAGATGCTCATCGACGAGAATCATCCGCTCGACGAGGCGTACGTGATCGTGGACGGCACGATGCGCGTGGTCGGAACGGTCGAGCTCCGGACCCTCGCGATCGTGAGCGCGCCCTCGCTCGTCGGTGAGCTCGTGTTCTTCGACCAGCAGCAGATGGCGGCGTCGGTGGTCGCCGACACGCCCTGCACGGTGTTCGTGCTGCCAGGCAAGGAACTGCGACGCCTCATGGATGAGCAGGCCATCTTCGCCGTCGCGATGCGTGAGCGGACGGACATGTGGCTCGCCGATGTCTTCCTGAAGCGACAGAGCCCGCTCCGCGATCTTCCTTCCGACATCGTGGCGTCGCTCGCGTCCCAGCTGCGGCCGCGGATGCTCGCGAAGGACCAGCTCGTCGAGGGGAGCGATGACGACTGGTATCTCGTGCGCCGCGGCGCGCTTGAGCCTGTCGACGGCAGCGAGCGGACCGAGCCGGGCGATTTCATGCAGCGGCAGCGTGGGGTCGGGTACGCGGCGGTAGGCGAGACGTGGCTGTATGAGCTGCGCCTGCAGGACGTCGCGCGCGAGATCGTTCGTTATCAGGCGCGGCTGCGCGAGATCTCCGACACGATCGGCGATCGGACTCGCGTGAAGCTCAGCCCGTACCTGACGATCGTGCACGACTCTCGCCTCGGTGGCGCGCTCGTGCGCGATCGGCACAACCGTGCGGTGGTGTCCCAGCGCGTCGCCGCGCTCATTCCGGCGATCGATGGCCACACCGACGTGACGCGCCTCACGGAGCTGACCGGGCTCGCGCGCGGACCGGCCATCGAGGCGCTTGCGGTGCTGATCGCGTCGGGGCTCGCGAACGACGAATCGCGCTGGCCCGACTTCCGGCCCGACTAGACTCGGCCACGTGCAGACGAGCGTCGCGCGTCCGTCGGCGGTCTCAGAGGAGTGGCGCGCCTCGATCGTGCGGCGCATCGCGGCCGTGCATGCGCTTTGGCAAGAGGGCGTGTCCGATCTGACGCTCGCGCAGGTGAACCACTTCGAGCGGGCGGGCGTCCTCCCGATCGCGTTCACGCTCATGCACCTCGTCGTCGGCGAGGACCGCAATGCGGCGCGGTATCTCGGAGCCGATGCGCTGCTCTGGGAACAGCAGGGCTGGGCCGGCCGCGTGGGATTCGCTGGTGACCCGCCGATGCGTGGCACGCCGATGGCCGACGCCGAGCGCATCCGCCTCGGCGACGTGGACGCCTGGCGCAAGTACCAGACCGTCGTGTTCGCGCGCACCGAGCGCGCGCTCGCGACGCTGCCGCTGGGCCGCTTCGCGGAGAAAGCGATGGACCGGCCACCGGCCGACAAGCTGAAGGGATCGTTCCTCGCCCTGATCGTGCCGGAGGGCGAGATCCGCGTCAGCGACGTGTGCGAGGCGTACCTGTTCCAGCACGCGGTCCGTCATCTGGGCGAGCTCGAGCATGCGCGCGCGCTCGTCGGCCTGGGCGGTCTCTCCTAGCTGGACACGGCGCTCGTCGCCTACGTCGTCGACTGGCTTCATCTTCTCGCGCGCTGGCTCCACGTCATCGCCGCGATCGCTTGGGTCGGCGCATCTTTCTATTTCATCGCGCTCGACTACGCGCTCGTCCCACCGAGCGACGACCGGCGCGAGCGAGAAGGTGTGGGCGGCGAATCGTGGGAGATCCACGGCGGCGGCTTCTACCGGGTCGAGAAATTCCGTGTCGCCCCGACGGAGCTTCCGTCCTCGCTCCGCTGGTTCAAATGGGAGGCGTACACGACCTGGCTCTCCGGGTTCGCGCTTCTCGTCCTCCTCTACTACCTCGACCCGGCGACGTACCTCATCGACCGCGCGGTCGCCGACCTTGCGCCGTGGCAGGCGATCGCGGCGAGCCTCGCGCTCCTCGCGGGGGGCTGGCTGGCGTACGACGGCCTCTCGCGAGCGCTCGCCGAACGTCCGCGGCTGCTCGCTCTCGCGATCGCCCTGCTCGTCGCTCTCGTCGCGCTCGTGGCGGGCGCCCTCTTCAGCCCGCGGGCAGCCTTCATCCAGACCGGCGCGGTCATCGGTACGTGGATGGCCGCGAACGTCCTTTTCGTCATCATCCCTGGGCAGCGCGAGCTCGTCGCCGCGAAGCAGGCCGGGCGCGAGGTGGACGCTCGCTACGGGATCCGCGGGAAGCAGCGTTCGGTGCACAACAACTACCTGACGCTCCCGGCGGTCTTTGCGATGATCAGCCAGCACTTCCCGATGACCTATGCCGGCGAGCGGCCCTGGCTCGTCCTCCTCGCGCTGCTCGCGGCAGGCGCGGCGGTGCGGCACTTCTTCAATCTCCGCCACCAGGGCCGCGTCGTGTGGGCGATCCCCGCGGCGACCGCGATCGGCGTCGTCGCGCTCGCCATCGTCCTCGCGCCTCCGTCGCTCACCAGCGCGCCCATCACCGAGGCCGAGCTGCCCGCGGTGCAGGCGGTGTTCGCGCAGCGCTGCGTGACCTGTCACTCGTCGCTGCCGACATATCCCGGCATCGCGACGGCGCCAAAGGGCGTGACGTTCGACACGCCGCAGCAGCAGCGCGACAACGCGCGCCGCGTGTATCAGCAGGTCGTCGTGAGCCGGAACATGCCGTTCGGCAACGTGACCGCCATGACCGCGGCCGAGCGCGAGCTCATCGCCCGCTGGGTCGTGAGCGGCGCGCCGTGAGACGTTCGAGCGAGATCGCGAGGAACTCGTCGAGCCCGGACTTCAGCTCGACGTCACGCGTGTTCGCCAGGCGCGCGCGCAGGACCGGGACGATCTCTTGCTTCGAGCGTCCGGCGACGAAGACGACGAACCGGAAGCCGAACTTCTCCTCGTAGGCGTCGTTCAGCTCAGCGAGCAGGCGCAGTGTCGCGGTGTCGGCGGCCTCGCCCTGCTCGCGCCGCGAGAGGACCGACAGCGACGCGGGGTCCGCCCCGATCCGCGGGTGGGCGTCGAGGACGGCGATGCGCTCGCGCTCGGTCATGCGCTCGAGGGCTCCGCGAGCTTTCGCGATGATCGAATGCGGCGTCTCGTCGCTCGCGAGACGGAGCGCCGCGGCGAGTCCGGGCGCGCGCTCGAACACCGCGGCCAGCGTTCCGGTCAGCGCGTCGGACGGCATCTAGCTGCCGAGGTACGAGACGACGCCGTAGCGCGAGACGAGCAGCGGGATGTGCTGATGGCCGCCGACGAGGCGCACCTCGAGCGTCACGGCGCCGAGAAAAGTGTCGAGCTTGCGGGAGCGGAAGTACGCGCCGACGTCGAACACAAGACGGTACATCCCGGGCTCGTGCTCCTCGCCGAGCTTGGCCACGCGCCCGTCCTTGCCCGTCGTCCCGCTCGCCGCCAGCGATCCGTCCCGATAGAGCGCGACCCCGACGCCGGCGGCCGGCACGCCGTTGGTCGTATCGAGCACGTGCGTGGAAAGCGTCGCCTGCGCCATCGGGCGGGTATCGTACGCCCGCGATGACGATGCTTCGCATCACCGCCGGTCGGTACACGTTGCGGGCGCGCTGGGAAGAGAAGGACGCGCCGAAGACCGTCGCGGCGATCCGACGGATGCTCCCGCTGCGGAGCAAGCTCGTGCATTGCCGCTGGAGCGGCGAGTCCACCTGGGTGCCGATGGGCGAGAAGCGCCTCGGCGTGGACTTCGAGAATCACACCAGTCATCCGGCGCCGGGAGAGATGCTCGTCTATCCCGGTGGCATCTCCGAGATGGAGATCCTATTTCCCTACGGCTCGTGCCTCTTCTCGAGCAAGGTCGGGCAGCTCGCGGGCAATCACTTCGCGACGGTGATCGAGGGCAACGAGCACCTCGTGGAGATCGGCCGCCTCACTTTGTGGGAAGGCGCGCAGGACTTCGTCGTAGAAGAGGTCTAGGACGGCCACCGCAGATCTCGCCATCCGCGGCGGGCGCGTCGTCACCGAGGATGGTGTTCGCGAGGCGGATGTCCTGATCGCGGGCGGGGTCTTCGACGCGGTCGTCGAGCCCGGCCACGGCAAGGCCTTCGACGAGATCGAAGCGCGCGGGCTTCACGTATTTCCCGGCGTCGTCGACGCACACGTACACGTGAACGAGCCCGGCCGCGAGGAGTGGGAGGGCTGGCGGGCGGCGACGCGTGGCGCAGCTGCCGGTGGCGTGACGACGCTCGCCGACATGCCGCTCAACTCGCTCCCGCCGACGGTGGACGAGGCGGCGATGCGCGCTAAGGAGTCCTGCGCCGCGCGCTCCGCGATCGTGGACTACGCGCTGTGGGGCGGTCTGGTCGGCGCGGATCAGGCGTCGCTGCGTGACCTGATGATGCTCGGCGTCGTCGGCCTCAAAGCATTCCTGTGCCCAAGCGGCGTTCCGGAGTTCCCGCATCTGGACGCAGGCACCTTAGTGCCCGCGCTCGCAGCGGCCGCGGCCGCCGGCCATCTCGTCGCGGTGCACGCGGAGGATGAGTCGCTGGTGGCGAAGGGGACCGAACAGCTGCACACGATGAATCGACGCGACCGCGCCGCCTGGCTGGAGTCCCGGCCGCCGGCGGCGGAGCGCCGCGCGATCGAGCGGCTCGCCGACGCCGCGCGCGAGACGGGGGCGCGCGTGCACGTCGTGCATGCGTCGAGCTCGGCCGCGGTGACCGCGGTCCTTCGCGCGCGCGAGCGCGGCACCAGCGTCAGCGTCGAGACGTGCCCGCACTACCTCTTCTTCAGCGCGGAAGACGTCGAACGCGTCGGGCCGGCGCTCAAGTGCGCGCCGCCGATCCGCGACGCGTCGTCGCGCGAGCGCTTGTGGCAGCACGTGCTCGCCGGCGAGATCGACCTCATCGCTTCCGACCACTCGCCGTGCACGGCCGACCTCAAGACGCGCGGCGACGACGACATCTGGGAGGCCTGGGGCGGCGTGACCGGGATCCAATCGCTACTTCCGGTGATGCTGACCGAGGGAGTACACCGACGCGGACTGCGCCTCGCCGCGCTCGCGCGTCTTGTGGCGGGCGCGCCCGCGCGGCTCCTCGGGGTGTGGCCGAAGAAAGGCGCGATCCGTGCCGGCGCGGACGCCGACGTTGCGTTCGTCGCGCTCGAGCGTGATTGGACCTTCGAGCCCGAGCAGCTGCAGGCGCGCAGCGGCCTCAGCCCGTACGTCGGTCGATCGTTCCGCGGCGCGGTCGTGCGCACGCTGGTGCGCGGCGTCACAGTCTTCGACAACGGCGAATTTGTGGAGGACGACCGACGTATCCGGCTCGGTCGCCTTGTGACGAGAATGGGAGCGTGAGGACGGCGGAGGTCGTCGCGATCGACGAGCGGCGCTTGCTGCGCCGTCTCGACGAGCTCGCGCAGCGCGGCGCCCTTCCCGGCGGCGGCCTCTATCGCGCGTTGTACACGCCGTCGTGGGTCGCCGCGACCGAGCTCGTCTCGGGCTGGATGAAGGAGGCGGGACTGCTGGTGCGACGCGACGCGGTCGGCAACATCTGGGGGCGCGTCGAGGGATCGCGCGGCGGACGCGCCATCGTCACCGGCTCGCACATCGACACGGTGCGCGGCGGCGGCGCGCTCGACGGCGCGCTCGGCGTCGTCGCGGCGATCGAGGCCGTTTCCAGCCTCGTCTCGGAGCTCGGCCGTCCGATGCGCATCCTCGAGGCCGTCGCGATCTGCGAAGAGGAGGGCAGCCGTTTCAACACGAACTTCTGGGGCGCGCGCGCGATCGCCGACCGCATCGAGCCCGATGAGGCCTCGCGCGTGCGCGACGCCGACGGCGTGACGCTGGCCGACGCGATGCGCGCCGTCGGTCTCGATCCCACGAACGTCGGGCAGGCGATCCGCCGCGACATCGACACCTTCGTCGAGCTGCATATCGAGCAGGGCCCGATCCTCGAAGAAGAGGGCCCGCGCCTCGGCGTCGTGCGCACGATCGTCGGCACCGCGCATCTCGAAGTCGTGGTCCGCGGACAGCCCGACCACGCCGGCGCTACCGCGATGGACCGCCGGCGCGACGCGCTCCTTGGGGCCTCGGCGATGATGCTGGCGATCGCCGAGGTCGCGCGCGAGATGGGCACGCCCGCGGTCGCGACCGTCGGCATCATCGGCGTCGAGCCGGCGCAGGTGAATGTCGTACCCGGGGTGGCGCGGTTCACCGTCGACGCCCGCCACAGCGACAACGCCCAGCACGCTCTACTGGTCGCGGAGATCACCAAGGTCTGCAAGGTCGCCGGCCGCGAGCGGGACCTCGCGGTCGAGGTGCGCACACTGCGCGACCGGCCGCCGGTCCAGCTCAACGAGCGTGCCACCGACGTCGCGCGCCGCGCGTGCGTCGCGTGCGGCGTCACGCCGCGTGAGATCACGAGCGGTGCCGGCCACGACGCGCAGGTGC
Organism: Candidatus Limnocylindria bacterium; assembly: GCA_041493915.1. Lineage (GTDB taxonomy): Bacteria > Chloroflexota > Limnocylindria > P2-11E > P2-11E > CF-39. The sequence continues at coordinate 8,582 of JBGPZT010000005.1, read as the reverse complement.
TGACCGCTGCCGCGCACGCGGCGATGATCTTCGTCCCGAGCATCGGTGGTCGTTCGCACTGTCCGGAGGAGGCGACCGCGGCCGAGGACGTCATCCTCGGCACGCGCGCGCTCGCGGCCGCGCTCCGCGAGCTGGCGTACACCTAGTGGCGATCCTGCTGCGCGGCGGCACGCTGCTCCCGATGAGCGACGGCGCACGTCCGACGCGCGGCGACCTTCTGGTGAGCGGTGCGCGCATCGCGCAGCTGGGGACCGTAGAACAGACGCCGCCGGACACCGAGATCGTGGACTGCTCCGGCTGCTACGTCATGCCCGGTCTGGTGCAGACGCACGTGCATCTGGTGCAGACGATCTTCCGCGGGCTCGCGGAGGACGTCGGCCTGCTCGACTGGCTGCGCCGGTTCATCTGGCCGCTCGAGGCCGCGCACGACGAGGCATCAGTACGCGCCTGCGTGCGGCTCGGCCTTGGCGAGTTGCTCACCACCGGGACGACGACGATCCTCGATATGGGCACGACGCGCTGGGGCGACGTCGTGGCGGAGGAGCTGGTGCGGTCGGGCATCCGCGCGCGGTTCGGCCAGGCGATGATGGACACCGGCGACCGCGTCCCAGCCGACCTGGTCGAGAACACCCGGGACTCGCTCGACGCGAGCGCTGGCCTCGTGAAGCGCTGGAGCAAGGCTGGCGCGGGCCGCATCGGCTACGCGTACGCCCCGCGCTTCGCTCTCTCGTGTACGCGCGAGCTGCTCGAGGCCGTCGCGATGCTCGCGAAGATGAGCGAGTTGCTCGTGCACACGCACTCGAACGAGAGCGTCGAGGAGCGCTCCGCGGTGCAGGGCGCGACCGGCATGTCGCCGATCGGCTACCTCGCGCAGGTCGGGATCGCCACCCCGCGGACGGTGATCGCGCACGGCGTCCACGTCGATGATGACGAGCTGGCGATCCTCCGCGAGAGCGGGAGCGCGGTCACGCACTGTCCCTCGTCGAATCTCAAGCTCGGATCGGGTGTCGCTGACGTGGTCCGGCTGCGACAGGCGCGCATCACCGTCGGGATCGGCGCCGACGGCGCGGCGTGCAACAACGAGCTCGACGGCTTCGTGGAGGTGCGTCTCGCGACGCTGCTCGCGCGCACGCTGCGCGGACAAGGTGCGCTCACCGCGGCCGACGCGCTCGGCATGGCGACGCGCGAGGGGGCACGGGCGCTGCACCTCCAGGAGGAGATCGGCACTCTCGCGGTCGGGCGCCGCGCCGACATCGTCGTGATCGACAGCCAGCGGCTCGCGGGGCCGGGTGGGGATCCAGTCGCCCGGATCGTGTTCGGCGGTGGTTCGCGTGGCGTGCGCGACGTTCTCGTCGACGGCACGTTCATCGTCCGTCGCGGCGCGCCACTCCTCTTCGATCCGGCCGAGGTCCGCGCGAAGGCGGCCGAGGCGTTGCCCGCGCTGCTACAGCGCGCGCAGGTCGCTTAGTTCGCGGAGGCGGCGCTGTGCATCGCGGCCGCCGCGACGCGGTTGAGGAGCTGCAAGAAGTCGAACGGCTTCGGGAGCGTCGCGTGGATACCGGGGAGGGCAGCGCGCCTCGGCGCGACCGCCGACACGACGATCACCGGCGGATGCTCACCCGGAAGCTCGCGCATCTTCGCGTAGAACTCGTAGCCGTTCATGATCGGCATCATGAGATCGAGCAGGATCACGTCGGGGCGCCACGAGAGCCAGCGGAGCGCCTCGCTGCCGTCGCGCGCGCACGCCACCTCGTAGCCCTCCTCGCGGAGAAGGATCGCGTAGAAGTCGCGCAGGTCGGCGACATCCTCGACGACCAGGACTCGTGTCGGTGCAGTGCGATCTCCCACCAGGCGCATCATGGCCCTCCACGCGCCTGATAGATATCGCCCGAGTGGGCGGGTGCGTGGTGACACGCTGCGGCTAACTTAGTCGACCGCAGGACGGGCGAGCGGACGCAGCGAGACGACGCTGAACGCCGGGACAGGGCGCGAGTATCCCTTCAGCAGGAGCTCACCGACGCTCTCGGACTCGACGGCTGCCTCGATCGCCGCGAAGACCCGCTGGCTCACCAGGATCTGGCCCGGCTTCGCCTCGGCCGACAGGCGCTGAGCGAGGTTCGTCACATTACCGACGGCGCCGTAGTCGTAACGCCCTTCGAAGCCGATGCGCCCGAGCGTCGCGTGTCCCATCGCGATGCCCGCGCCGAAGCCGAGCTTGTGCCCGCGCTTCTCCCACTTCTCGAATTGCTCGACCATCCGCTCGCGCACGGCGATGGCCATGCGGGCCGCGCGCAATGCGTGATCGTCCTGCGGGACCGGATCGTTGAACCAGACCATGACGCCGTCGCCCGCGAAGTGCTCGAGCGTGCCCTCGTGGCGGAACACCGCGGCGCCGACGGCCTGGTGGTAGTCGCGTAGCACCGCCAGCGATTCCTCCGGTTCGGCCGTCTCCGAGAACGCGGTGAAACCCCGCAGGTCGCAGAACACCACGCTGATCTCGCGACGGTGCGGCTGCAACAGCGATTCCTGCGAGAGAACGAGCTCGGCGATCTGCGGCGACAAGAAGCGCCGCAGCCGGCCGATGCGCTCGATCTCCTCGACCTGATCCCGCACGCGGCCCTCGAGCGTGCGATTCCACTCCGCGAGCTCGTTCGACTGTTGCTTGATCGTGTCGTGATATTCCTTGAGGCGTAGAAGAGAGCGCACGCGGGCGAGCAGCTCGAGCTGATTGAATGGTTTCGCGATGAAGTCGTCCGCGCCCGCTTCGAGCGCCTGAACGCGTTCCTGATCGCCGCTCGCGGTGATCATCACGATCGGCAGGAACCGCGTGGCTGGATCGTCACGCAAACGGCGGCACACGTCGTAACCGTTCAGGCCTGGCATGACGATGTCGAGCATCACCAGGTCGGGATGCTCGCGGTGCACCGCCTCCAGCCCCGCGGTGCCGGAATCCGCGGTCACGAGCTGGTACCCGCGCGGGCCGAGGATCGCCTCGAGCAGCCGAAGGTTTTCGGGCGTGTCGTCGACAGCGAGGATCTTCCGTTGCGTCTTCACCGACGGCCCGCTCGGATATGACCGCGGATCTGCTCGGGGAAGGTCTTGACGTCGATCGGCTTGGTGATGAAGCCGTCGAAGCCCGCCTTGTCGAAGCGCTCGCGGTCCTCTCTCATCACGGATGCCGTCATCGCCACGATCGGTATCGCGGCGGTCGCGGCGTCGGCGCGCAGCTTGTGGAGCGCGCTGACGCCGTCCATCCCGGGCAGCTGGATGTCCATCAGGACCAACCGTGGTTTGCGCGCGATCGCAAGTGGAATGCCGTCTTCCGCACTCGTCGCCTCGATCGTGTCGAAACCGTGATAACGCAGCAGGTCGCGCGCGAGCTTCAGGTTCTTGTCGTTGTCCTCGACGATGAGCACCAGGTCTTTCACGCGCTCACCGCGGTCGCGCGCCGCACGGGCAGCGTAAACGCGAAGGTGCTGCCCTTCCCTGGCGAGCTCTCGAGCCAGATCCGGCCGCCGTGGAGCTCGACGAAGCGTTTGGTCAGCGTCAGGCCGAGCCCGGTCCCCTCGCGCGATCGCTCGCGCCCGGCTTGACGGAACTCCTCGAAGATGCGCTCCTGCTCGTCCGTCGCGACCCCGATGCCCGTGTCCCGGACCTCGACGCGAACGTCGCCGTTCTCCGCGCGGACGCTGACATCGACGCGGCCGCCGTCCGGCGTGAACTTCACCGCGTTGCTGAGCAGGTTGTAGAGGATCTGCTTCACCTTGCGCTCATCCGCCTCGATCGTGCGGACGTCGGACGCGACCGCCGTGCTCAGCTGGATCCCGTGGCGGGCCGCTCTGTCCCGGACGATCGTGAGCCCGCTCTCGAGCGCGTCGCGCAGCGCGAACGTCGAGACCTCAAGGTCCATCCGGCCGGCCTCGATCTTCGACAGGTCGAGGATGTCGTTGATCAGCGAGAGCAGGTGCTGGCCAGAGCCGAGCACATCCGTGAGGTACTCATGCTGCTTCTCGTTGACGTCGCCGAAGATGCCCTGGAGCAGCACCTCGGAGAACCCGATGATCGCGTTGAGCGGAGTACGCAGCTCGTGCGACATGTTCGCGAGGAATTCGCTCTTGTGCCGGCTCGCTACCTCGAGCTGTCGGCTCTTGTCCTGGATCTCGTTGAAGAGTCGGACGTTCCCGATCGCGATCGCTGCCTGGTCGGCGAACGTCTGTACGAGCTCGATCTCACGCTCGCTGAAAGGCCTGACCTCGTAGCGGGCGAGGACCATACCTCCGATGGTGTGACCCTCGCGCAGCATCGGAACGCCGACGACCGTCCGTGATTCGGTCAGTCGCACGACGGTCGATCCCTTGAGGTCTACGTCTTCTCTGACGTCGGCCACGTGCACGGTGCGTCGCTCAGCAAGCGTGAACCCCATCACACCGCCGCGTGCCCCTAACGGGATCCATGGTCCGGCGATATGCCCCTGCGTGCGCTGCTGGACGAGCTCGTCCTTCACCGCTTGGGGGAATTCGCTGCTGTAAGCGACCGTCGTGAACTGCTCATCCTCGACCCGCGACAACCACCCGATGTCCGCGCCGGCGAGCCGGACCGCATTGTCAAGGACGATGTCGAGGACCGGCTGCAGGTCGAACGCCGAACGGCTGATCGTCTTGAGGACCTCACCGACCGCTGTCTGTTGCTCGAGCGCCTCCTTGGTCTCGTTGAACAGCCGCACGTTCTCGATCGCGATCGCGGCCTGATCGGCGAACGTCTCCAGCATGTGCAGTTCCCGGTCGCTGAAGGGCTGCTGCAGGTTGTGCGACACGCTCAAAACGCCGATCGCTTTGCCGTCGCGCAGGAACGGGATCGCCAGACGCGTGCGCGGGCCGTGCTGTGGGAGGTCGGGGTGCAGGGTCGCATCGACGATGTATTGCCGCTGTCCGGTCAACAGCGCCCGACCGACGATCGTTCCTTGGGTCACCGGGATCCGCGTCCCCGGGACCACGGACGCGGGAAGGACGGGTCCGAACTGCGCCAGCACGACTGCCTCGTCGCCCTCCCGCCGGAGGATCGATGCCGCGTCGGCGCCGCCAAGCGCAGCGGCGCGTTCGACGATGGTCTGAAGAACAGCGTCAAGGTCGAAGGCGGAGCGGCTGATCGTCCGAAGCACGTCGCTGAGTGCGGTCTGCTGACCGAGCGATTCCTTGGTCTCGTTGAAGAGGCGCACGTTCTCGATGGCGATCGCGGCCTGATCCGCGAACGTTTCGGCAAGTTCGATCTGTCGTTCTGTGAACGGGATTGCCTCGCTGCGGCGAAGGATGATCGCGCCGATCGGCCGGCCCATACGCATGAGCGGTGACGCCGATATCGCTCGAGTCGTCGGCGATGCGGCGACACCACGGGGATACCGGGTGGCCTCGGCCTGCAGGTCCTGGAGATGGATCGTCCGCCGCTCGAGCATGGCGCGCCCGGAGACAGAGCGGTCGGTGAACGGCCCCCCCTCGTCCTGGTGCACCATAGCGAGGTCGCCATGATGGGCGCGCATGAGATTCTGGTCGCGATCGTCCAGCAGATTGACGAGGACGTCCGGTGCGGCGCAGAACTCTGAAGCGCTCTTGGCGATGGCGTCGAGGACCGGTTGGACGTCTGTAGGCGAGTTCGACATGACTCGGAGGATCTCGCCGATCGCGGTCTGCCGCTCGAGCGCCTCCTTCGTCTCGTTGAAGAGGCGCGCGTTCTCCATCGCGATCGTCGCTTGATCAGCGAAGGTCTGCACCAGCCGGATGTCGGCATCGGAGAACGGCCGCCGTTCGTTCCTCGCAGCGCCGATGGCCCCGATCACCTCGTCGTCACGAAAGATCGGGACGCCAAGGACCGTGTGGACGCCGTACTCGCGGTTCGTTGGCCAGTCGTAATCCGGATCTTCGAAGAGATCCGGGATGTGCACCACAGCTCGACGCAACGCGACTCTACCGATGAGGGTGCGGTCGGTTATCGCCGTCGGGTGAGAGCGTTCGTAGTCCAACAGCGCCGGGGTGCCGCCGTGGGAAGCGATCAACTGGAACACATCGCCTTCCTTGCGGAAGAGATATCCCCAATCGCCGCGGCAGAGCTTCGTCGCGTTCTCGACGACGACATCGAAGACCGCCTGCAGGTCGAACGCCGATCGGCTCAGCGACTGCAGCACGCCGGCCACCGCCGTTTGCTGGTCGAGCGCCTCCTTCGTCTCGTTGAAGAGCCGCACGTTCTGGATCGCCACAGCAGCCTGCCTGGCGAAGGTCTCGACGATCGCGATGTGCCGGTCGCTGAACGGCACCGGCTTTGTGCGCCAAAAGGACATCGTTCCGAGAAGCTCGTCGCCGCTCATCAAAGGAACGCCGAGCATCGCGCGGAATCCGCCGAGTCGCTGCGCTTCGTGGTACGTGTACTCCGGGTCCTTGAGCACGTCGGCGAGATGGATGGTCCGCTTGTCGATCGCGACGCGGCCCATGAGTTTGCCGCGGTCGCCGACCGCGATCGGGTTGCGGCGATTCAGCTCCATGAGCTCCTGCGACGGGCCGACGCCGGCCGCGAAGTTGAGGACCTCGCCGTCGCGGCGATAGAGGATGCCCTGCGTCGCGCCGGAGAGGCGGGTGGCGTGTTCGGTCACGGTCTGCAGTACCTGGCCAAGGTCGAAGCTCGAGGCGCTGATGGACTTCAGGACATCGGCGACAGCGGCCTGCTGCTCGAGCAGCGCGGCCAGCTGTTCCCGCGCGCTGGCCAGTTCCGCCGCGGTGTCCATTTCCTTCGCGCCGCGCGCCTTAGCCGTCGTCAAGCCTTCCTCCCCACGAGCGTGGTCATGCTAGGCGTCCGGCTCCAAGGACGAAAGCGATAATCCGCGCGTGAGCGTCGATGTCGCGCGCGACCTGGACGACGTACTGCATCACCTTTCCGGCGCCACCGAGGTGACACTTCTCGCCGGCGGCACCGACCTCATGGTCGATCTGAACTTCGGCCGCAAGAGGCCCGAGCGCGTCGTGGCTATCGACCGCGTGCCGGAGCTGGCCCATCTCGAACGGAACGGCCATGTGCGGATGGGCGCCGGCGTCACCTACACGCGGATGCTGGCTGAGGACGTGGGGTCGGCCGCCCTACGAGAGGCCGCGAGGACCGTGGGCTCGCCGCAGATCCGCAACGCGGGCACGCTGGGCGGGAACATCGCGACGAGCTCGCCGGCCGGAGACACGCTCCCAGTGCTCGCAGCCCTCGACGCAGTGATCGTGTTGCGGTCCGCCAAAGGCGAGCGTCGCGTGCCGTTCACCGAGTTCATGACCGGCCCGAAGAAGAACGTCCGCCGGCCAGACGAGCTCGTCATCGGTGCCGAGTGGGACGACGCGGGTCCGGCCCAGACGTTCATGAAGGTCGGCACGCGCAACGCGATGGTCATCGCGGTGGCGGGGCTGGCGCTCGTCGTGGATCGCGCGCGCCGCCGCGTCGGGGTCGGCCTTGGCTCGTGCGGTCCGACGATCCTGCGTGCGCCGCGCGCCGAAGCGTTCGCCGCTGCGCTCTTCGAGGCGCGCGGCTGGGATCGCCCGCTCTCGCCGACCGACGCCGAGAGCCACGAGTTCGGCGATCTCGTCGCCGCCGCGGCACGTCCGATCGACGACGTGCGCGGGACCGCGGCGTACCGGCGACATGTGCTCGCGGTGATGGGCGCGCGCGCTCTCGCGCGTGTCGGACGAATCGCCGCATGAGGCTGCGCCTGCGCGTCAACGGCGCCGAACGCGAGTCCGAGGCCCAGGGTCACGAGAGCCTGCTCACGGTTCTGCGCGAGCGGCTCGGGCTGTGGGGCAGCAAGAACGCGTGCGAGCAGGGCGAATGTGGATCGTGCTCCGTGCTGATGGACGGTCAGCTGGTGTGCGCGTGTCTCGTGCTCGCCGGCGCCGCCGAAGGCCGCGACGTCCGCACGGTCGAGGATCTCGCCGACGGCGAGCACATGCATCCGGTGCAGCGCGCGTTCGTCGATGCCGGAGCCGTGCAATGCGGCTTCTGTACGCCGGGCTTCATCGTCGCGACGGCCGCGCTGCTGCGCGACAATCCCGAGCCTTCCGACGCGGAGATCCGCGAGGCGCTGTCGGGCAACATCTGCCGCTGCACCGGTTACGGGAAGATCCTCGAGGCCGTGCACCGTTCGGCGGCGAAGGGCTTCAGCTCGTGACGCTCGCGCCGCCGCGAACCCGGCTGCGCGGCGTCGTCGGTGAGTCCGCTCCGCGCGCCGACGCGCCGCCGAAGGTGAAAGGCGAATTCCTTTACGGGAGCGATCTCTCGCGCGAGGGCATGCTCTACGGCGCGACGCTGCGCAGCCCGCACGCGCATGCGCGCATCCTCCGCATCGATGTCGCGCCGGCGCGAGGCATGCCGGGCGTGCGCGCGGTGATCACGTCCGACGACCTCCCGACGCGCGAGAAGTTCGGCCTGATGCGCGCGGACCAACCGGTCCTCGCGACCGGCGTCGTGCGGTACGTCGGCGAGCCAGTGGCCCTTGTCGCGGCGGACGATCCCGAGCAGGCGCGCCTCGCGACGAAGGCGATCAAGGTCGAGTACGAGCCCTTGCC
>JBGPZT010000119.1:0-8419 GCA_041493915.1 Candidatus Limnocylindria bacterium | reverse complement strand
GGAGCATGCCGGACGCCACGCACACGTCGCGTCGCGTTTCGCGCTTGCCGGGATCGAGACACATGCCTATGACCTGCGTGGCTTCGGGGCGTCTGCGGGTCGACGCGCGTACGTCGACCGCTGGTCGCAACACTACGACGATCTCGAGGATCAGCTGGTCGCGATCCGTGCGGGAGCCGGAGGGCTCCCTGTCGTCCTGTACGGCCACTCCATGGGTGGGCTCATCGCCCTTGGCTACGTTCTCGGGGATCCGCCACGCCCTCGACCGGAACTGCTGGTGCTGTCCGCGCCGGCGATCGCGGCGGTCGTTCCGCGCTGGAAACGGAGCCTCGCCGACGTGCTCGGCCGCGCCCTGCCCCGCTTCGAGGTCGCCAACGACCTACCGGCGGGTGGGCTCTCGCGCGATCCGCAGATCGAGGTCGCGTACCGGTCCGATCCGCTCAACGTGCACCGCACGACGGCACGGCTCGGCCTCGAGCTCTTCCGCGAGCAAGCGCGCGTCCAGGCTCGCCTCGCGCAGATCCAGGCGCTCCCGATATCGACCTACGTCCTGCACGGCACAGACGACCCGATCGTGCCCGTCTCGTCGAGCGCTTCGCTCGAAGGACGCGGGAACGTGACGCGTCACGTGTACCCGGGCCTGCGTCACGAGATGCACAACGAGCCAGAGGCCGATGCGGTCATCGGCGACACGATCGCGTGGACCCTGGGCTCGTTGGCCAAGCGCTAGCGACGACCTCGTCGTCGCGACCTCAATAAGGCTGCACGACGTATAACTCCGACGATGTCTCTTGACGCGGTCGTCATCGGTGCCGGCCACGCCGGTCTCGCCGTGAGCAGGCGGCTCGCCGACGCTGGCATCGAGCACGTGGTGCTCGAGCGTGGCGAGATCGCCGAGAGCTGGCGCGCACAGCGCTGGGACTCGTTCACGCTGAACACGCCGAGCTCGATGAATCGGCTTCCGGCCGGTCCGGAGGCAGCTGATCCCGATGGGTTCCTCGGCCGCGACGCGTGGATCGCGGAGCTCGAGGCCTATGCGCGCCAGGGGTCGCTCCCCGTCAGGACACATGCGAATGTCACATCGGTCAGCGCGGACGAGAACGGCGGCTTCGCGGTGAGGATCGGTGACGACGAGATCGTGCGGACACGGAGCGTCGTCGTCGCGTCGGGCATCGCCAACACCCGGAGGCTTCCCACGGCGGCCGCGGCGATCGATCGGCGTATCGAGATTCTGACGACGGGGACCTACCGGCGACCCTCGCAGCTTCCGCCGGGCGCCGTGCTCGTCGTCGGCAGCGCGCAGTCGGGCTGTCAGATCGCGGAAGATCTTCTCGATGCCGGCCGGCAGGTGTACCTCGCCACGGGCATCGTCGGTCGCTCGCCGCGCCGGCTGCGCGGGCGTGACACGCTCGCTTGGCTCGCGGAGTCGGGCTGGATGACCCAGCGACCAGAGGACCTTCCCGACCCCGCGATGATGCGAGCCGCGCAGCCGCAGATCTCCGGGGTCGGACTTCGTGGCCACACCGTCAGCCTGCAGTCGCTCGCCCGGCGCGGCGTCACGCTGCTCGGCCACCTCGAGTCGGCCGACGGGACGCGCCTGCGGTTCGGCGACGACCTCGTGCAGCACGTGCGATTCGGCGACGAGATCTCCGCACGGATCCGCCAGCACATCGACGAGTACATCGCGCGTCGCGCCATCGTCGCTTCGCAAACGGACCCCGATCCCGCCGACGCGCCGGCGGATCCTGAGAGCTTCCACGCGCCGACCGAGCTGGACCTCGCGGACCGTGACGTGCGCTGCGTGCTCTTCTCCACGGGCTTCGCCGCTGACTACTCGTGGCTGCGCGTGCCGATCTTCGGCGCCGACGGGTCCGTCGCGCACCGCGAGGGGCGCGCGCCCATCGACGGGCTGTGGTTCGTCGGGCTGCTGTGGATGCGCATGCGCCGGTCCGGGATCATCCTCGGCGCCATGGACGACAGCGCGCACGTGGCGGCTCAGGTGGCCGCGCGTCGCGACGCCGTTTAACGCGCACAGCCCGATGACGTCGCGCGGAGCCCGTTAGGCCGCTCAGCGCGCGGCGCGCAGGCCCACCGGCTGGATGTACTCGTCGACGCGCGACCGCACCCACCAGGCGTGCGACGCGCGGCGCTCGCGCGGTGTCGTGAAGCGATAGAGGTAGAGCGTCGCGCGGATGAAGCGCGGCCGCGCGCCGGCGAACGGATCGCTGCGCAGGAGGCGCAGCGTCGGCGCGTCGGCCTCGAGCAGCTTCACGATCAGCGGGACGAACCATTCGTGATACATCGGTGAGGACATGGCCGCGAACCACATGAGCCAATCGAGCCGCAGGTGGTAGGGCGCGTACTGCGGCGGTCGTCGCCGCACGTCGCCTGGCTTTGCCTTGAACTCGTATTCGCGCCACACCGCGTTCGGCATGAGGACGGCCTCGTCGGTGCCTTCGATCACGACCTCGTAGCGCTCCTTGGTGATCGAGCCGAAGGCGCCGTAGGTGTTCACGAGATGCAGCGGATCGAAGCTCGAGTTCATGAGCTGCCGTCGCGAGAGGAGATTGCGCGCCGGTCGGTAGCTGAGCAGGACGATGACGATCGTCACGCCCACGACGAGCCACTGGTGCCACGGCTCGGAGACCAGCGCTGGCCGCGCGAGCGGGAAGATCCAGCCGAGCGCCGCATCGTCGAGGCTCGCTATGGCCAGCGTCATGGTCAGGACGTTCAGCCAGGAGAAATTGCCGCTCAGCAGCAGCCAGCTCTGCGTGGTGAGGATCACGAGGCCCGCGACCATGGCGATCGGCTGCGGGAAGAACAGGAAGAACGGCACGACGAGCTGCGCGAAGTGGTTGCCGAGGACCTCGACGCGGTGCAGCGGCTTCGGCAAATGGTGGAAGTACCACGACAGGGGACCAGGCATCGGCTGCGTCTCGTGGTGGTAATAGAGGCAGGTGAGATCGCGCCAGCACCGATCGCCGCGGATCTTGATGAGGCCCGCTCCGAACTCGACGCGGAAGAGTAACCAGCGGAGGAGCCAGAGGAGCGTGAGCGGCGGCGCGGTCCACGCGGGCCCGAGGAAGATCGCGAGGAAGCCGGTCTCGAGGAGAAGCGTTTCCCAACCGAACGAGTAGAAGGTCTGCCCGACGTTGACGATCGAGAGGTACAGCACCCAGAGCGCGGCCCAGAGCAGCATCGTGAGCGGGATCGGCCACGCGTCGGGCAGGCCGAGGAGCGCGGCGACCGCGAGCGCGACTCCACCCCACGCGACCGTCGCGAAAAGACCGTCCGAGTAACGGATGCGGAAGAGGCTGGGAGCGCGCCGGAACGGAACGGCGCGCACGTAGTCGGGGATCGGCAGGAGCCCGCGCTCGCCGATCAGCGGCGCGAACTGCCGCGCGGCGACCAGGAATGCGACGACGTAGATGCCCGCGAGCGCGCGCTGGAAGAACAGGCGCGCGAGCCAGTAGTCGGGTGCCTCGAGGCCGGTCACCGCGCGACATCATCGCGCGTATCCCCTATTTGGCGACCGTGGCCCTTCCCGCATAACGGGTGACGGTCCAGGGCTGCAGCGCGACGATGACCGCGATCAGGACGACCACCGCGCCGAGGTAGGACTCGGGCGAGCGCTGCTCCTGCTTCGCGACCGCTCCCAAGATCACGGCGAGCACCGGCACGACGACGCCGACCATGCTGGCGTTCGTGACCGGCCAGTGCTGTACCAGCCAGGTGTAGAGGACGTAGGCGCCCAGCGATCCGGCGATAGTGAGATAGACGATCGGCCACCAGCCCGCGAGCGTGCTCGGCAGCGCGTGGTCTTCGCCGATGATGACGCTCGCAGTGGCGCAGACGGCCACGCCGACCGCCGCCCCCGCGGCGTTCGCCGCGATGGCCGATGGCTGCGGTGCGCGTTTCAGGAACACGCTCGAGAGCGACGCCGCCGTCGCGGCCAGGAAGACCGCGATGAGTCCCTCCACCGGCACGTCGAGCTTCAGCTCGCCCGCGAAGATGATCGCGACGCCAACGATCGCGACGACGGCGGCCACGAGCTTGCGCGGCACCAGACGCTCCACGCCCAGCGCCGCCGCGATGAGCGCCGTCGAAAGCGGCACGGTCGCGTACAGCACGGCCGCGATCCCGCTCGGCACGACGCGCTCACCCCAGTAGAGGAGCGACAGGTTCGCGCCGAAGTTGAAGAACCCGAACAGGAGCGCTCCGCGTAGCGCGGGTCCGCGCGGAAAGTGCTGACGAGTGGCGAAGACGAGCCCCGCGAGGAGCGGCGCCGCGAGCGCGAGGCGTAGCGTCGCGGCCCAGATCGGCGGCACGGCCTCGTTGCCGATGCGGATCGCGAGGAAGGTGCTGCCCCAGATGAGGCAGCAGCCGATGAACACGAGGTACGGCATCGTTCGACTCTAGAACGCGGCGCGGACCGTCCGTGTGAGACGTATCCTGCGAGGCCGCAGGGGAGGTCACGATGCAGGAAGCTATGCGCCGCCTCGACGCGCTCACCCAGAAGCTCATCGAAGCCGACCAATCCGGCGCGGGTCTCGAGCCCATCGCCGTGGCGCACGAGCTCGGCAAGATCCGGCAGCTCTTCGCGGAGGCCCCCGCCGTCATCCCGGCGACCGGTGGCCAGCGGCATTTCCGCTGCGAGTCGTGTGGCACGATCACACACGGTGCCGCCGCGCCCGCGAGGTGTGCCCAATGCGGCGGCAAGACGTTCTTCTCGGCCGATCTCGAGCAGCCGGCCGTGGAGTCCGCCGGCGGCTAGACCGTAACCAGAGATACGCTCGCCACCGTTGACGGGCCGATCCGGCCCAGCGATACTTCGGGCTCCGAACTATTCAGGGACCGAAGGAACTGTGACCAAAATTACACCCAACGACGACCTCTCTCTGGCCCGTGCTGTCCTCGCGGTGATGCCGCGCTTCGGCCGCGTCGCGTGGCATGCCGCCCAGGAGTGCGGCATGACGTCGCCGGAGCGTGGCCGGCTGCTCTGGGTGATCGGTGACAAGTCGGTGCGCGCTGGGCTTGTTGCACAGCAGCTGAAGCTCAGCGCCGGCGCCGTGACCGAGCTCGTCGAAGGCCTCGTCCACGAAGGGCTGGTGCGTCGCGAAACGGATCCCGACGACCGCCGTGCCGTCGTGCTTGCGCTCACCGCCGAGGGTCGCCGGGTGTGCGAGCGCTACGAGCTCGCCGCGTCGTCGTCGCTCGCGCAGGTGCTCGGCCGACTCACTCCGCCGCAGCGACGCCGCCTGCGCGCCTCGCTCGCGGATCTGAACGCCGCCTTCATCGCCGACCCCGCGGCTCCAAAGGTCCTCCGCCGTCCGTTCGTCGCTTCTTCATCATTACGGCGCAGCGTGCGCCTCATCACCCACAAGGAGAACGCAGATGCACGCTGACATGGACCGCACCGCCCGCAACCTCGCTGCGGTCGGCGTCGGCCTCGCCCTGTTCCTCGCCGCGCTCGACCAGACCATCGTGGGGACGGCGCTGCCGCGCATCGTGGGCGAGCTCAACGGACTGGAGTACTTCGCGTGGGTCGCGACGGCCTACATGGTCGCGTCGACCACGACGACCCCGATCGCCGGCAAGCTCGGCGACCTGTTCGGTCGCAAGCCATTCCTGCTCGCCGGCATGATCGGATTCGTTCTCGCATCAGCGCTCTGCGGGCAGGCGCGGGACATGGTCGAACTCGTGGTCTTCCGTGGCATCCAGGGACTGTTCGGCGGCGTCCTCTTCGCGAGCGTGTTCGCGTCGCTCGCCGACCTCTTTCCGCCGCAGACCCGCGCACGCATCCAGGGCGTCTTCGGTGGCATCTTCGGCATCGCGTCCGTCGTCGGGCCCACCATCGGTGGCTACCTCACCGACAACGTCGGTTGGCGCTGGGTCTTCTACGTGAACGTGCCCGTGGGCATCCTCGCGATAGCGGTCGTCTTCGTCACCATGCCGCGCACCAAGCACAGCGCGTCGTGGCGCGACATCGACTTCCTCGGAGCGGGCCTGCTCGCCGCCACGCTGGTGCCGCTGCTCATCGGCTTCTCGATCACGCGTGACCACGATTTCAACTCCCCGGAGGTCCTCAGCCTCCTCGGCCTCGCCGCGGTGATGGCCGTGATCTTCTTCATCGTCGAGCAGCGCGTGGCGCACCCGGTCGTGCCGTTCGTCCTTTTCAAGAACGTCACGTTCGCGGTGTCATCGATCACCGGATTCTTCATCGCGTTCGGCATGTTCGGGGCGATCGTCTACATCGGCCTCGTGTACCAGGGCGTCCTGGGCATCGGAGCCACGAACTCCGGCCTGCTGGCGACGCCGATGATGGTCGGCCTCGTCGCCGCCAGCCTCGTGACCGGCCAGCTGATGGTCCGCGTGACCCGCTACCGGTTCCTCGGGACGATCGGCCTCATCGTCATGGTCGTCGGCCTCTACGGCCTGTCCTTGGTCACGGTCCGCACGCCTGAGACCGACGTCGTGCGCGACCTGATCCTCGTCGGGATCGGCCTCGGTGTCTCGATGCCGCTGTACATCAACGCGACCCAGAGCGCGCTTCCGCGCGAATACCTGGGTGTCGCGTCGAGCCAGATCCAGTTCTGGCGGAACATCGGCGGCACCGTCGGCGTGGCGATCCTCGGCGCCGTGGTCTCGCACGAGCTACCGGAAAGGATCCGGACTCAGGTCGCGGCGCTCAACCTTCCGCCGCAGGTCTCGGCGTCCCTGCCGAGCGGCGGCAGCGCGCAGGCGATCTTCGATCCGGTGCAGATCGCGGCGACGCGGGCCGCGCTCCCATCGCAGGCACAGGCGCTCTTCGACCAGGTCCTCGACGCGATCCGCACCGCGCTCGCACTCTCGCTCCACGACGTGTTCATCTACGCCGCCGCCTTCGTGAGCGTCGCCGTCGTGGCCTCGCTCTTCCTGAAGGAGGTCCCGCTCAAAGGGCACACCGCGAGGCCGGTCACCGAAGAGGTCCGCGAGGGCGCGCCGGCCTTCGGCGACTAGATCCTTCGACGGATGGCCGCCTGCATCTCGCGGGCGGCCTCCCGTTCCTTGATCACCTGGCGCTTCTCGTAGCGCTTCTTGCCACGCGCGAGACCGATCTCGACCTTCGCGCGTCCGCCCTTCGTGTACATCCGCAGCGGGACGAGCGTGTAGCCCTTCTGCGACACCGCGCCCGCCAACTGGCCGATCTCCTCTTTGTGCAGCAGGAGCTTTCGTGGGCGCAGTGGATCGTGGTTGTCGTGCGCCGCGTGGGTCCACGGGGCGATGTGCACGTTCCGCAGCCACGCCTGACCCTTCTCGATCCGCGCGTAGCCGTCGCGCAGGTTCACATGACCGGCACGCATCGATTTGATCTCCGTTCCGGTCAGAGCGATGCCGGCCTCGACGCGATCCTCGATGGCGTAATCGAAGAGCGCCTTGCGGTTGTCCGCGAGCTGCACATCGCGCGGCCTCTTCTCGGGCGCGGCGACCGGTGGTGATCTGCGATCCGGCATGGCGAGAGCGTACAGAGGGAGAAAAAGAGACAGCGGCGGCATTTCTGCCGCCGCTGTCACCGGGTCTCCAAAGACCGCAGGTTAGTTCGCGATCACCTCAGTTGGTTTCATTACGAAAGGCCGAAGTGAGCACCCCTGGGTCTTTGGTTTCCCATAGGCATCACCCACTCCACATCACCTCCTTTCTTTCGCCATCCATCCTCACACGGGCGCCGAGGCGCCGTCAATGTGAGGTCGGTCGCAGTTGAATTTGGCTCGGGAATCCACACGACCGAGAGAGTGCGACCGAGCCGGATTCACTGCGGCGAGGGAGCAACCACCAGCCTTGAGCGTCGCAGCGAGGCGCCACGGCGACTGCCGCGAAGACGAGCTGCTAGATCAGGGGAGGTAGGGGCGCGGGTTCACGGCTTTCCCGTTCACGATCGTCATGAAGTGGCAATGCGGGCCGGTGGTCCAGCCCGTCATGCCCACGTAGCCGATGATCGTGCCGGCCGCGACGAACTGACCGACCCTGACGGGGGGCCAGCGGCTGTCGTCGAGGTGGCCGTAGAGCGTCGAGAAGTTGTAGCCGTGCGCGATGATCACGACGACCGCGGTGTCGCCATACGCGACGTACGGGCGTCCGACGGTGACGACCTGACCGGACGACGCGGCTCGGATCGGCGTGTACATCGGCGCCGCGATGTCGAGGCCGTTGTGGAAGCCGCCCCAGCGCGGGCCGAAGCCCGAGGTGATCGGACCGACGAGCGGCCACATCGCGAGCTTCGAACCGTTGAATGCGCCAAGACCGCTCTTCGAGGCGAGCTGCGACGCCAGCTGCTCGTACTGCGCCTCGGCCTGCTCGAGCTTCCGATTCAGGTCGGCGGTCTCTCGGTTCGCGGCGCCCAGGGCGCCGACGGCCTGTGACTTGTTCGCGGCCGCGTACG
>JBGPZT010000035.1:0-17973 GCA_041493915.1 Candidatus Limnocylindria bacterium | reverse complement strand
GGCGCGCGCGCAAACCAGATCCTGAAAGACAACCAGTAGCCGCCGCGCAGCCTCGAACATCGAGAGGGCCCCGGGTGACCGGGGCCCTCTTTCTTTCCGCTTTCAGCGCCTCGATGAAGTTTGCCGCTTCAAGCCTCGCGACCGCTAGGACGTTTCGCGGCGCGCCTAGACTGCGCGCCTAAAGGAAGGGGGTCGGTATGTCAGCGACGACCATGCCTGCCGTATCCACGGCGGAGAAAGCCGGTTGGGGGACGCGGGCGCTGGCGATCTTCATCGACGCCCTCGGAGTCGGGATCATCGCGGGCGCCGTTTCGAGCATGCTCGGGGGTGGCCCGACGACCACCCAGTACCAGGGTCTTTCGACGCTCTTCCAAGCCGTGTACTTCACGTACTTCTGGTCCGCGGCCGGAAAGGGACAGACGCTCGGAAGCCGTGCACTCAACATCCGCGTGGTCAAGACCGACGGCTCGTACCTCGACTACGTCGGCGCCTTCCTTCGCTACATCGGGTTCTTCATCTCGTGCGTGGTGTTCCTCCTCGGTGTCATCTGGGCGGCCTTCGATGCACAGAAGCAGGGCTGGCACGACAAGATCGCCGGCACCTACGTGGTCAAGGCATAGCGACAGGGTTCCAGCTACTCGCCCGGGGACGGGACGCCGACGTGTACGCGCTGGACGACACGACAGTCGCGGCGCAACGTCGGAAAGCGGCCGTCCAACGGGGGCGCACCGCGCCTACTGATCGAGCTCTTGAATGGCGTCTTCGACCTGCTGCCCGCGTCACCCTTCTAATTGGCCGCTTCTCTGACGCGCGTTGCGGAATCGCGAGGTCCATCCCTTTTCCTAGGCCTGCTCCCTTTCAAGGACGAGATCACCGGTTCGATCGAGGCTTGTACCAGGGTCGAACGTCACAGCGCAACGAGGTCAGCGACGACTACTGAGCGCCTTGGATGACGTTCGTCCGCACCGGCGAGCTAGATTTCTTGGTGCCGGAACGTCGCGAGCGCAGCCGCGAACGCCACCGCTACGAATGCGACCTGCGCGAGCAGGGGCGCGATGAGTGAGTCCGCCCCGGCGCCGCTGACCACCTCCACGGCGCGCGTCACGGCTCCAGCCGGCGTGTACACGCCGACGTTCGGCAGCATCGACACCACGCCGAAGATGACAAGCGCGCCCAGTCCGGTGCCGCCTGCCGCTACGGCCGAACCGGTGATCACGCTCGCGGCGAGGGTGATCGTCGCGAAGACAAGGAGGCAGAGGAACGACGCGAAGCAGAGAAGCCCGAAGGCCGGGCCAGGCGGGGCGAAGAGCAGTCCCGTATAGAGGTAGGCGGCGACCGCCGCGGCGAGCATCCCGAGGGCGATCGTCGCGCCGAGACCGGCGAGCTTCCCCGCAAGGAAGGCTCCGCGGCCCACGGGTTTGCTCAGGAGGAATGCGAGCGTCCCTCGATCGCGCTCGCTTGAGACCGCGGCCATCGAGATGACGACGACCACGAGTGCTCCGAGCTGCGCGATGTTCTTCGCAAGCTGCGCGTAGGCGTCGAGGATCGTCGGCGTGGGAAACGCCGCGGCGAACGTGGCCCCGCCGATCGCTTCCATGAGCTTCGGCATGTATCGCGCGGACGCGGGCGACGCGATGCCTATGAAGAGGAACACGACCAGAAGGCTCGGCATCCGCATCGTGCGCCACTGCTCCACGAGTTCCTTGCGCAGGAGGATGCCCAGCGTCATCACGAGCCCGATGCCGATCCCGGACGTGCGAGAAGACGCAGGAATACGTCCTCGAGCGATGGCCGCGAACGCTCGAACCGCTCCACGGGGTACTGGGCGTTCGCGAGCAACGCGAACAGCTCGACGCCGGCACCGTCCGTCCCGCTCGTGGCGATCCGCAGCAGTGATCCCGCTCGCGTAACGCTCGTCGCCCAGGGACGGGCACGGATGAGCTCCGTGACGCGGTCGGCCGCCGCAGCATCCGCCCCGGCGAACTCGACCTCGTACACCGGAGTCGCGTACCGCTCGAGGAGCGCCTCCTTCTCCGACTCCACGATGAGCGCGCCGTGGTCGAGGATCGCGACCCGGTCGCAGACGCGCTCGACGTCACCGAGGATGTGCGTCGAGACGACGACAGTCGACGTGCCGCGCAGCCGTGCGAGGACCTCGAGCACATCGTGCCGTCCCTCCGGGTCCAGCGAGCTCACGGGCTCGTCGAGGAGCAGGATGCGCGGATCATGGACGATCGACTGAGCGATGCCGAGCCGCTGCCGCATCCCGCCGGAGTACCCCGCGATCCGCCGCCGCACGAACTCCGCAAGGCCGGCGATATCGATCGCGTGATCGACGCCTGCTCTGAGCGCGCTGCCGCGCAGGCCGCACAGCGAACCCGATAGCCGCAGCAGCTCGAGGCCGGTCATCCAGGGATAGAACCGAGGGTCTTGGTCGAGGTACCCGATCGATCGTGCCGTCTCGGGGCCGACCGGTTCGCCCTCGATGCGTGCGGTCCCGGCCGTCGCTCGCCGCAAGCCCGTGAGAAGTCGGAGCAGGGTCGTCTTACCGGCGCCATTCGGACCGAGCAGACCGAAGATCGACCCGGCCGGCACCGAGAGGTCGAGGCCGCGAAGGGCGCGCACCTCGCCGTACGACTTCGCGAGTGCGCGGCATTCGATCGCTGGCGGCGGCGCGGTCACGCCTCCTGCTCTTGCCGTCCGAACACGAAGTACACCAAGGGCCCCAGCAGTTCGCCGAGCACGATGATAACTCCCCATATCAGTTTGCTCGGTCCTTTGACCATGCGCTCCGGTCGGACGAGATCACGCAGGGCGAGGGCAACGAGGACAAGCTGCAGGAGGAGGAGGGGCGCCGCGATCGCGATGATGGTCTGTGTATCCATTTCGGGCGAGAGTAGTCCCTCGGCAGGTGACCACAGCCGAGGCGTCGGCATCACGTGGCCGACTCAAGGCGCTCCCAGCGTCGCAAACGCCCAGCCCTTCCACGCCACCCGCCGCCTTGCTTCGGCGACGCTCAGTCACGTCGTGCTTACCTCGGCTTCAGAGAGCGCTCGCGCATGAGCGCCCGTTTGCGCTGACCTATGAACCGATCGGCGCTGTTCATAGCGGCGAATGGGGGCGGCCTGCTGCCCGCCTCATTCATTTTCGAAGGCCGCTTCTCTGACGCGCGTTTCGGCTCGAGGTTGGTCTCAGTTCGTGCGTGAAGAATTCGCTAGGCCGCTTTTCTCAACCTCATCCCTTTCAAGGAAGAGGCCGGGCCTCGACTCCTCCGAGACGTCTCGTCATGATCGGTGCACCGACAGCGCGTACGTGCCGTCCGGATCCCACGGAGCTTGATCCCAGGTGGACCAGCGCTCGATCAGCGCCAGCCCGGCCGCAGCGGTGATCCGGTCGTACTCCTCGATCGTCATTCGATCCGGTGCGAGCTGGAACCCTGCGATGAGAAGACCGCCGGGCTCGAGGTGGCGCACCAGATTCGCGACAACAGCACTCTCTGTACCTGGCGTGAGGAGGATCATCACGTTCCCCGCAACGAGGATGGCGCTGAACCTGCGTCCGATCTCGACAGAGACGAGGTCACCGCGTTGCCAGCGAAGATCGGGGGCCTTGCGGCGAGCGGTCTGCAGCATTTCCTCGTCGATATCGACTCCCGCGACGTCGACGCCGCGACGCGCGAGCTCGCGCGCAACACGCCCGGTCCCACAGCCGGCGTCGAGGACACTCGTAGGCGAAAAACGCATGACGAAATTCGCCTCGCCGTGGACGTCCTCGCCGGCTGCGGCCAATCGTTCATAGCGCGCGTCGTACGCGTCGCCCACGACACCGCGCGTCCGAAGCCAACGACTGTCCGATTCCGTCATGCATCCGCTGACCGTGGACGTCCCACGTTAGACCGGCGCAGCTCCTCTTCGAGCAAATGCACCCGCTCCTCGCGCTCGGCGAGCTTCGCCTTCTCGTTCGCCACGACGTTGGCGGGCGCTCTTTCAGCGAAGCCGGGTCGCGCGAGCAGCTCACGCGAGCGGCGCAGCGTCTCTTTCGCCTCGGTGAGCTCCTTCTCGAGCCGCGCGCGGTGCTCGGCCGGATCGCGCTCGACCGCGACGCGCACCTCGATGGCGCGCACCACGGCGGCGTGTCCGCTGCCGGACCCGAACATGACCTCGGTCTGCGCGAGATGTGAGATGAGATCGGCGAGGTCGTGGATCGCTGTGGTGTCGCCCCCGAGCATCGTCTTCACGCGCTCGCCCGGCTTCGTGCCGGCCTCCTGACGGAGATTCCGGATCGCGCGCACGAGCTCGAGCGCGATGTCCATCCGCTCCTCGAGCGCGATGGACCTGGTCCCGGGCTTCGGCCACTTCGCTATCACCAGCGAGGGCGAGCGGTCCGTGTTCGGCAGCCGCTGCCACAGTTGCACGGCGATGGTGTCGCTGATGAACGGGACGATCGGGTGCGCCAGGCGCAAGATGCGATCGAGCACGTAGGCGAGAGTCCGCACCGTGCTCAGAGCACGCTTCTCGTCACGCAGGCCCGCCTTCGCGAGCTCCAGGTACACGTCAGCGAACTCGCCCCACACGAACTGCTGCAGCGCGGACACGTACTCGCCGAACAGGTAGTGCTCGATGAGCCGTGTGAGCTCGGCGGCCGTCGCCTCGGTGCGCGAGAGGATCCAGCGCTCCGCATGCCCGAGAGACGGATCGGTCGACCCCGCTCCGGCCGCGGGCGCGGGCGTGCGATCCGAGCGCCACTCGCGCAGCGCATCGGCGTTCGTCTCAACGTGATGCAGCACGAAGCGGCTGATGTTCCAGAGCTTGTTCGCGAACTCCTTCGCGTTCTGCAGCTTCGCCTCAGAGAGCGTCTGGTCCGCCCCGGCGGCCACCCCGTTCACCAGCGCGAAACGCAGCGCGTCGGCACCGTACTGCTCGATGAAGCCGACCGGGCTGATGACGTTGCCCGTCGACTTGCTCATCTTCTCGCCGTCGACGAGGACGAGGCCGTGGAGGTACACCGTGTGGAACGGGATGTCCCCCGTCTCCTCGATGCCCATCATGATCATGCGGGCCACCCAAAAGAACAGGATGTCGTAGCCGGTCTCCAGCACGCTGCCCGGGTAGTAACGCTTGAGGTCGGGCGTTTCGTCGGGCCAGCCGAGCGTCGAGAATGGCCAGAGCGCGCTCGAGAACCAGGTGTCGAGCACGTCGGGGTCCTGGTGGATGTCATCGCTGCGGCAGCGCGTGCAGCGCGTCGGGTCCGGCCCGTCTTCGTCCGGTACGACGATCTCGTCGCAGTCGCGGCAGTACCACACCGGGATGGAGTGGCCCCACCAGATCTGGCGTGACACGGGCCAATCGCGGATGTTCTCCATCCAGTTGAAGAAGACCTTCTCCTGGTAGCGCGGGTGGATCGTGACGCGGCCGTCGCGCACGGCCTGGATCGCCGGCGCGGCGAGCGGCGGCATCTTCACCCACCACTGCTTCATCACCAGCGGCTCGTCCACCGTCTTGCAGCGGTCATGCACGCCGACCGCGTGTGTCAGCGGCTCCTCCTTCACCAGAAGACCGCGATCCTTCAGCATCTCGACCGCCATCCGGCGGCCGGTGTCGCGGTCGGGTCCGGCGAGCGGACCCGCGGCGGGTGTCATCGCTCCGCGCGTGTCGATGACGGTGATCACGGGCAGGCCATGGCGCTGTCCGATCTCGAAGTCCGTGCCGTCGTGGCCGGGCGTGATCTTGAGTGCTCCGGTGCCGAAGCTCGGGTCGACGGCCTCGTCGGCGATGACCTTGACCCGACGCTCGATGATCGGCACGAGCACTTCCCGTCCGATGAACGGCTTCCAGCGAGGGTCGTCCGGATGCACGGCCACCGCAACGTCAGCGACGATGGTCTCGGGACGCGTCGTCGCGATGATGATCGGCAGATCGCCCGGCTTCGCGTCGGCCCAGGGGTACCGAACGTAATAGAGCGGGTCGGTCCGCTCAATGTGTTCCGACTCGAGGTCGGAATACGTCGTCTGGCAGCGCAGGCACCAGTGCACGATGCGATCGGCCCGATAGAGGTGACCACGCCTCCAGAGGCGGATGAAGTGCGTGCGCACCGCGCGCTGCTTCGACGGCTCCATCGTGAAATTGCGCCGCGACCAGTCCAGCGAACATCCCAGAAGCCGCAGCTGCTTCTCGATGCGCGGCCGGTAGTGGTCCATCCACTTCCACATCTCGGCGAGGAACTTCTCGCGCCCTAGGTCGGCGCGACCGATCTCGTTCTTCCCGAGCTCGTCCTCCACCACCTTCTGCGCGATGATCCCGGCGTGGTCGGTGCCCGGCATGTAGAGGGTCGGCTCACCGCGCATGCGGTGCCAGCGAGCCATCAGGTCCTCGTAGCCGCCGAAGCCGAGCGCGTGACCCAGGTGAAGATCGCCGGTCACGTTCGGCAGCGGCAGCATCATCACGAACGGTCTGTTCGGGTTGGTCTCGTCGGGCGTGAAGAAGCCCGAGCGCTCCCACCAGTCGTAGAGGTCCTTCTCGACGGCCGACGGACGGTAGTTCTTCTCACTGAACGACACGACCGACTGCGGTGGATCCAGTCTTTCTTTCGTCATCGCCATCTCAGACCTCCTTCTCTTGCGTCGCGGGCAAACAAAAGGCGCTGCTCGTCCGGGACGAACAGCGCCGTGGTACCACCCGACTTCGCCGCCACGCGTTAGCGCGACAGCCTCATTCGGCCGATAACGGGTGCCTCCGATCCGGCTCGCGGGCGACTTCCCGTCCCTGTTCACCGCGGCGCGCTTCCAGCCGGTGACGCGCCTTCTCTATCGGAACTTGGGTCGGTCTTCTTCCCGGTCGCAGCCGGTATGAGGAGATGTTAGCCGAGCTCAGGCCAGCGACGCGCGTGCGCCTCGCGTGAGCTGCTTGTGCCGGTACATCGCCCGGTCCGCGGCGTCCACCAGCGCGTCGACCGTGATCGGGCGGTCCGACGCGTCGGCGACGCCCCAGGCGATGGTCGGGAGGCGCATCCCGTCGGCGAGCGTGCCCTCGGCGATGTTGTTCGCGACGCGGCGCATGACGCGCTCGGCCGCGAGGAGCGGCGCGCCGGGGAACAGGATGGCGAACTCGTCACCACCGATGCGTGCGACGGTGTCGCGGTCGCGGACACCCGCGGACAGCATCTCGCCGATGCGGATGAGCGCTTCGTCACCTGCGCCGTGCCCGAATTCGTCGTTGAGCTGCTTGAGTCCGTTCGCGTCGAGCACCGCGACCGTGATCGGCACGAGCGGATCACCCTCGAGCTCCGTGCGCAGGCGCGCGAAGAACGTGCGCCGGTTCGGGAGACCGGTGAGCGGATCGGTCTCCGCGGCGGTCTTCGCGGCTTGGTGCAGCCTCGCGACGCGGATCGCGGCCGCGACCTGGTGCGATACGGCGGTGACCAGCTCCTCCTCCTCACGTCCGAACGCCTGGCTGCGCGGACTCTCGATGCCGAGCACACCGACGCGCTCCTCACCGAGCTGGAGCGGCACGCACAACACGGACTGGATGTTCGGCGGACCGTAGAAGCGTGGATCGGTCTGGGCGTCGGTGACGTTCTGCAGCTGGCCGTGTTCGATGACCCACCAGCTGATCCCGACGCCGCGCGTCAGGAGCTGGCCGACGTACGGCTCCGACGGACCGACCGCGGCGCGCACCACAAGGCCCTGATGTTTGTCGTCGAGCGTCAACAGGAAGCCGTTCTCGTAACCCATCGACTCGCACACGATGCGCAGCAGGCGCTGCGCGAGCGTGTCGATGTCGAGGACCGCGCTGATCTCCGACGCGAGCCGCTGCAGGATCGCGAGCTGCCGTCCATGCGCGTGCGCGGACGCGGCGAACTGCTCGAGCACGCCGCCGGGGCCGGGCACGTTCGCCATGTCCTCCTCCTCGATCGCGCCGACGCGACGGAGGTAGGCCGCGCCCGACTGGCGGTCGCGGTCGAGCACGCGGAGGAACGCGTCGACGACGTCGGGATGGAACTGCGTTCCGCGGCAACGCAGGAGCTCGGCGCACGCGAACTCGACGCTCTGCGCCTGCTTGTACGCGCGCCGGCTCACGATGACCTCGAAGGCATCGGCGGCCGCGACGATATAGGCCTCGATCGGAACGGAGTCGCCTGCCAGCTTCTCGGGGTAGCCGGCGCCGTCGAAGCGCTCGTGGTGCGCCGTGACGATCGGCACCAGATCGCGCAGCGGCTCGACCGCCGCGAGTATCGAGCCGCCGACCGCGGGATGCGTCCGCATGATCACCCACTCGTCGGCGGTCAGCGGACCCGGCTTGTTGAGGATCGCGTCGGGGACGCCGATCTTGCCGATGTCGTGAAGCAGCGCGCCGAGCTGCACGCGACGCAGCTGGTCACCTGTCATGCGCATCTCGTCCGCGATCGTCCGCGCGAGCGCGGCCACGCGCGCGGAGTGACTGCGCGTGTACGGATCGCGCGCGTCGACCGCGGCGGCGAGTGCCTTCACCGACGCGAGGTACAGCTCGCGCATCTGCGCCAGGTGCTCCGCGTTCTCGAACGCGGTGGCCACGAGGTTCCCCAGCGACTGGAGCACCGCGATGTCCTCGTCGTCGAACGCGCCGGGGCGGTACGCCTGGCTGGACAGCACGCCCACGAGGTGTCCGCGGCTCTTCAGCGGGACGTGCACCGCGGATGCGGACGGCCGTTCGGCGCCGAACACCATGCCGCGGCGCTGCACGGGATCGTCGACACCCCGCACCAGGTACGTCTCACCGGTCAGGACGACCTGGCTGGTCGGTCCCGTGCCCAGCGGATAGCGGTCGCCGACCCACGTGTCGGCGCCCTCGGCCTGCAGGACGAACTGGAATTCCTTCTTGTCGGCGTCGTAGCGCGCCACATAGAAGGAGTCGCGCGCGACGAGCGCGCCAGCGGCTTCGTACGCCAGCCGGGCGATGCCGAAAGGCTCGTGAACGCCCGCAAGCTGCCAGGCGAGGACGTTGAGGGCCGAGAGGCGGCGGATGCGCTGCTCGCGCTCCGCGCGGACCCGGGCGGATCGCATGGCCGCCGCGGCGAGCTGCGCGAAGGCGAAGAGTCCCTGGCGGTCGATCGCGTCGAACGTGCGGTCGGGGTCCGTGGTCGCGATGCCGACGCTCCCGACCACCTCGCCGGCGAGCATCACCGGCGCGGCCATCGCGGCATGGATGCCCGCCTCGCGGAGGAACTCCGAGCGCCCGCCCGTCTCGCCGAGCGTCTCGATGGTGTAGTCGCGAATGCTCACGACCTCACGGCGGCGGATCACCCGCCGTACCAAAGGCCCGACTTCTTGCGGCGCCGCCAGTGGAGCAGCGAGCCCGATGCCGGCCAGGTCGACCGCCGTCTCGCCGCGCAGCTCGGTCACGAGGACGAACTCGGTGTCGTACGCCTCGTGCATCTCCTGCGCGATGCGGCGGATCACGTCCGAAGTCGCGCCGGTCTCGGCCGCCAGGTCGCGCGACACCGTCTCGACGCGGCGCGCCTGCTCGAGGATGCGCGCGTTCCGCAGCGCGATCGACGCGTGTCCTGCGAGACCTTCGAGCGCGCGCACGTCGTTCTCGTCGAACGGTCGCACTTGCAGCCGGCCGACCGTGAGCGTCGCGGCGATCTCACCCTGGACCACGATCGGCACGCCGACGATCGAGCGCACGCCGATGTCCTTGATCGCCGGGGTCGCCGTCGGGTCGGCCGCGTAGTCGGCCCACGCGACCGCGCGACGCGAGCGGAGGACGGCGCCGACGATTCCGACGCGCGCCGACGCACGGACGCCGAGGGCACGCTCGCCCGTGCCGGCGCCGGCGACGATGGTGAACTCGTCGCCGCGGCGCCGGTTGATCGTGGCGTGGTGCGCGTCGACGAGGAGAAGCGCGTTGCGCGCGATCGAGCGGAAGAGTCCCTCCGGCGCCATTTCCTGGCCGATCTCCGTCGCGACGCGCTCCAAACTGCGCGCGAGGCGCAGCGCGCGAGCGCCGGAACGCTGCTCGCCGCGGTAATGAGCGACGGTCGCGCTCAGGATGACGAGCACGAGGATCACGACCATCGTCTCACCGAAGATCTGCGGGACCGGTGTGGGGATCCCGAGGCCGACGCGGACGATCTCCTGACCGATGCGTCCGACGAGGTACGCCGCCGCGGTCGCGGTGACCCCGTGTTTTCCGAGGCGGTACATCGCGAGAGCGCCGATCGCCACGACCACGACGAACGCGACGCTGCGCTCGTTCGGCGCGCTCGCGATCATCCACACCGAGGCTGCGAAGAGATCGCCGGCCACGACGAAGGCCGGCGTCTCCGACAGCGGCACCGGAACACCGTCGCGGCGCACGTCGTCACGCCAGACGAGCACCGACGTCGCGAGCAGGAAACCGAGAGCGACGTACGCGATCGGCAGCGTCGCCTGCCCGCCGATTTGGATCCACACCAGAGCGCCCACGACCGCGAGCAGGCGGGCGGCGAGAAGGACATCGCGGGGGAAGAAGCGACGCATCCGCGACCACTCTTGGGCAGCGGGCGGTACGAGGGGTGTCGGTCCGGTGGCGGCGCCCCGGCTCAGGGCGTTACGGGTGGTAGTACTTCCGGTGCGAGCTCCTCATCGGCGATGAAGACGAAGAGCGTCGCGAGCACGAAGTAGTTCTGGAGCGAACGCCAGGCGAAGTACAGCGGTAGGAACGGCCACACCAGTGGCGCGCTCGTCACGCCGCGCCGCCATCGTGCGATGACGAAAAGAAGAGCCACCAACACCGCGAGCGCGAGCGCGCCGTAGACGCCGCGCGGTAGGAGCGGGCCGATCCCCGCGAGCGCGAAGCGCACGAGACCGACCCCGTCCGGCTCGAGCGGCCCGAGGATCGGCGCGCTCACACCTTCGATGAAACGCTCCGGCGCAGCGGCGAAGAAGGGCACGTTGATGGCGAGCGCGACGGCGGCCGCGATGACCGAGCGCCTGACCGCTTCGCGCCAGCCCCAGCGCTGCCAGATGACCAGGGCGTAGAACGGCGCGACGAACCATGCTGTCTGCCGCGCGGCGAACGCGAGTCCGAGGAGGACGGGCGAGATCCAGGCGCGGCCGAGCGCGAGCCATGACCCGACCACGAGCAGTGCCCACATCGGGTCGATCCCCGCCAGGATCTGTTGCCGCAGGACGATCGCGTTGCCGACGATCGTCGCGAGGGCCATCGGCCGCCACGCCAGGCGAAGCCTCGAGATCGCGACGAGCGCGAGCACGAGCACCTCTGCGAGGAACACCCAGCGCACGTCGCCGAGACCGAGCGCGAGGAATGGCGCCACGACGAGGAACGAGAGGGCCGGGTAGTTGTAGCTGTGCAAGACCGCGCCGCCGTCGATGTGCGTCGCGAGCTGCGGGTCCATGTGGAATCGCGCGAGCGCCTCCGGCAGGTCGAAGACGGCGTAGGGATCCTGACCCGACAGGAAGATCTCGGCCGCCCGATGGAGCGCGGCGACGGCGTCGGCATGGTACGGAACGGCGCTGACGCAGGCGAGCCCGACGAGCGCGAATGTGGTCAGCACGAGGCCCGTCGCGATCGCATCGCGCGTCGACGGCCGCGCCCGCACGTGAGCGAGCAGAGGCAGAACGAACGCGACCACGATCGCGAACAGGTCATCCGGCGCGAGGCCGGACGAGCTGACCGCGAGGTGCCGATCGAACAGCGCGGTCATCGTCGCGATCGCGACGATTCCGAAGCCGACGCGTCGCAGGCGGTCGGACGGATGGACCCGCGACGGGTCGACGAGCACCGCGACCGTGTACGCGAGCGCGAACATCGCCGCGACGAGCACGGGCGCGGGCAGGACCATCACGCCGCGTGACGCGAAGATGCCGAGCGCCGGCGTCCAGAGCGCGAACGCGGCGACGGTGAAGGCGCGCAGATGCGACGGGGTGCGCCAGGTCGCGAACGCGGCCACGGCAAGGTACGCCGCCATCCCGATCGTTGTGTCCGCGAGCGCGACCGCGGTCGCGAGGTAGATCCCGCCCGCCATCGAGAGACCGAGCCACGCCGACAGGCGCGGCGGCCGCCGCAGCGTCGCCAGGACGAGCACGATCGCGAAGCAGCCGAACGCGACCGCGAGCGGCACGTCCGCGCCTGAACCGGACAACGCGCGGCGGCCGAGACCAGCGGAGGCGATCCCCGTGGCGGTGAGCGCGAGGCCGACGCGCAACGCGACGCCCAGACGCGGATCGGTGCGGCGCTCGACCGACGGCACGCGCATTCGGTGCGGAGGCTATATCGCGCGCCCATAGACTCGCTCGACGTGAAGGCCGACGCCCGTCCCCCGCGCCTGGTGTGGGCCGCCGGCGTCGTAGCGATGGCGCTCGCCGGGCTCGCCGGCCTCGGGATCTTCATTGCCAAGCAGCCGTATGGCTACGACCTCTGGGCATACGTGCTCGCGTCCCGGCATCTCCTGGCCGGCGAGGCTCTCTACGCCGCCCAGCCGGAGGTGCCGTTCGGGCCGTTCGGCGAATACCACTACGCGCCGCCCGCGGCGGTCCCGTTCGCACTCCTCGCGCCACTGCCGTTCTGGCTGGCGACGGTCGTATGGATCGGCCTCAACACCGGCATGGCAGCCGCCATCGCCGTGCATCTCATCCGTCCGCTGCCTCGCGATGCGCGACCGTGGGCGGCCGCCGCGTTCGTCCTGTTCCTGCCGACGATCCTCGAGATCGCGCTCGGCAATCTCAACCTGCTCACGGTCGCGCTCTGCCTTCTCGCGTGGTCGCTGCGCCAACGGTCGGCCGCCGCGGGGACGATCCTCGCCGTCGCGATCGGCCTGAAGCTGCTGCCGCTCACCCTCGTCCTCTTCTATCTCGCGTCGGGCCGCGGCCGCGTCGTCGCCTGGACGCTCATCGTCGGCGTCGTCGGGCTGCTCGTCACGGCGGTCGTGTTCGCGCGCGATCTCCCGGCGTACGTCGCGCTGCTGATCGCGCTGAAGGACAGCCACTGGGCGGCGGATCTGATCGCGAGCACGCCACCGGCGGAGGTCGCCGCGATCCTTGGGTCGCCCATCGGCCGCTGGCTGCTGCCCGTATCCGCGCTGGCAACGGCGATCCTCGGCGGACTCGCGGCCCGGCGCGAGCCACGCGAGGAGACACATCTTCACCATCTCGCTCTCGCGTTCGCTCCGTACCTCGCTTCCTTCGGTCTGCTGTGGTTCCCCTACCTGGTCACCGCCCTTCCGGTGATGGCGAGCACGCTCCAACGCGCGCTCCTCCTGCCGCGCGCGCAGACGCGCGGCGCCCTCGTCGCGGCGCTCGCGCTCAGCTGGCTGCTGCTGCAGGTCGTGGGCGAGCAGGACGATCTCGTGCCGATCGCGTCACATTTCCTGGGCCTCGTGGTCCTGCTCGCCGTCGCGCTCGCCGTGCTCGCTCTGCCGCGACGGCAGAACATCACGGAGAGCGTCGCCGCGCGCGTCGCGGCATGAGCGACCGCCGGGTCGCGGCCGTGCTCGCGGCGCTGGTGCTCGTTGCCCGCGCGCCATTCGCGGCGCAGACGCTGTGGGCCTGGGACTCGATGCTCTACGCGCGTGCGCTCGAGCAGGGCTTCCATGTCGGCGCGGACCTCGTGGATCAGCGCCCGCATCCGCCGGGCTACGTCTTCTACGTCGGCGCCGCGGCGGCGATCCGTCTGCTCACGCGCGACAGCAATGCCGCGCTGGTCGTCGTGAGCGTGCTCGCCTCGGCGCTGACAGCGGCCACGGTCTACCTACTCTGCCGCAGACGCGCGGACCGCGCGCTCGCCGCCGTGGTGGCGCTCGGTGCGGCGTCGGCACCGCTCGCGTGGACCTACGGCGAGGTCGCGATGCCGTATGCGCTGCTTGGTCTGCTCAGCATCGTGCTCGCCGTGTCACTGCGCGACGCGCGCACGCGACAATGGCCGGCGGCGCTCATCGCCTCGGCGGGTTTCGGCTTCGCCGCGGGATTCCGGCAGGACGTGCTGCTGCTGCTCGGCCCGCTGTGGCTGTGGATGCTCGCGGCGCGCTCGTGGCGCGAGCGCGGTCTGTGCGTCGCCGCGCTCGGTATCGCGGCGCTCGCGTGGTTCGGCCCGACCGCGTCACTCTCGGGGGGACCGGCGGCCTACCTCGCGAGCCTCGGAGGGCAGGCCGCGCGCGTGAGCGAGCTGTCGCCCGCCGCGGGCGGCGACGCGCTGATGCGCAACACACTGCTCACGGTGTACGCGCTCTGGTGGGGGTTGCTGGGTTTCGCGTTGCTGCTCGTCGCCGGGGTCATCGCGCGGCTCCGCACGCGGCGGCGCCTCACCGAAGACGCGGCTTTCTTCATGCTGTGGCTCACGCCGGCCGCGCTCGTGTACGTCACGATCCACATCGGCGACCCCGGGTATCTCATGTCGGTGCTGCCCGGTCTATACGTCGCCTGCGCCGCGCTCCTCGCACCAGCCGCGGTGAAGGCACCGCGTGCGGTCCTCGCGCTCACGGCGCTGCTCGTCACGCTCAACGTCGGAATCTTCGTTCTCTCCGACACGCCGTTCTCCGCGGGCGCGATCGCGCGTCACGACCGCTCGCTCGAGTCGCGCGTCGCATCCGTGCGCACGCGCTTCACGCCCGCCACCACCGTGATCCTCGCGCAGTCGGAGTACCTCACCGCGCGCTACTACCTGCCCGAGTACCGCGTGCTGTTCTACGGCGCTGAGTCCGAGGCGCTGTCCCGCGCCGTGCAGGAGGTGCGCATCAGCTCCCCCACGACCGTCGTCGTGTTCGGCGCGCTCGCCGCGTCGCTCCCTTCGACGCTGCGGCTGAGCAACGACGGCGAGGTCCCGTCGGGAAGCATCGACGCCGGAGCGTCGCTCGTCGCGTACGACCTCGAGCCGCGCTGACGAGCGCGTTGGTCAGCCCGAGGCGGGCAGCTCGAAAACGAAAAGATGATTCAGGCCGAGCTCGAAGCGCTCGTGCGTGACCAGGCGCATGCCCGCGGACGCGAAGTACCCCGGCGTCTCTTCCGGTCGGTATCCGTGATGCGCCTCGATGTCCATCCCGTGCAGCAACCGCAGCCGGCGTAGCGCGTCGACGATGCGGTCGACGAGCGGCGCAGGAACGGTGACGACAACGCGACCGCCGCGGCGCAGCAGCGCGCGGCACGCGGCAACGAACGCCGCGCGCTCGCCGTCGGGGACATGCTCGAAGACAGCGAGGAGCGCGATGACGTCGTATGGGCCGGCGTCCGGCAGGTCGCGCGGGAAGCTGCCGCGCACCAGACCCGAGCCCGCGGGCGCGTCCGGGTCGATGCCGACCGCATCGCGCACCCTGCCGCCGGCCGCGCGTATCAGCGCGCCGTCCGCGCATCCGATATCGAGGAGCCGCCCGCCGGCGGGGATGTGGGGCAACGCCTTGCGGATCCGGAGCCGCTGGATGAGGCGGTCGAGCGGCGTCATGCCGCCTTCCGTGCCGTGCCGACGGCCGCGCCGGCGCCGGCCGGCTGCCGCCACAGAAGCAGCACGATCGCGACGAAGAAACCGATCGGCACGACCACGCTGAATGTCTCGTCGTGTCGCAGCACGGCGATCGCATAGAACAGGGGGGACACCACGAGCAGCGTGGCGGCGGCGGCGAGACCGAAGTTACGACCCGCGCGCTCCGATCGGCGCGTGAGGATCCCGGCCGTGATCACGGCGGGAACGAACAGCAGCACTTGGTCGTATGACCAGCTGTAGATCGCTCCCGCGTTCGAGAGCGTGAGCCACGCGGCCAGCGATGCGTCGCTGCCCGGACGGAAGCGCGCCGCGAGAAGCGCGCCGAACGCGATGATCGCGTAGGCGATGAGACGCCCGTTGGTCCCGATGAGCTGATTCAACGCCGAGGGCAGGACGGCCGAGCGGATCGTGCGCCGCGGCGGGATGTCGTCGAGCCAGTGCGGGAACCAGTCGGGCGGCGCGGCGAGCCACGCGATGGTGACGACCGCGCCGGCGAGCAGGAGCGCGAAGATCACGTAGCGGCGGAACACCGGCTCGCGTATCGCCCCGTACGCGAGACCGAGCGCGGTGAAGACGACGAGCTGAGGCTTCGCGAGGAACAGCAGCGACGGGACCGCCGCGAGCAATGGGCGGGCGGCACGCAAGGCAAGCACGGTCGCGGCGACCGCGGACATCAGGAGCAGGCTCCACTGGCCCAGAACGATCGCGTGGAACGACGGCTGCGCGAGGAACAGCGCGGCGCCGAACGCCCCATGCGTGACCGGTCGTGCGGGGACGAACGCGCGCAGCAGCCCGCGGAGCGCCAGCGCCGCGCAGGTCATGCTGAGGAGCATCCAGATCCAGCCAGCGACCTCGAGCGTCACCATCGCGAGCGGCGCGACCGCGAAGGCGACCCACGGCATGTAGTCGTAGACCAGCGCGTCGGGCGTCTTCGTCCCGACGTCGACCGCGAAGCCGTAGTACTTCGTCGGATCCCACGGATCCACGCCGAGGACGATCGCGCGCGCGCCGGACCACACGCCGGAGAAGTCGTTCATGTGCACGAGCTCGAGCCTGCGCGCGAGCGGACCTCCGAGGACGATGAACACGACGCCGATGGCGACCGCCGCCCAGAAGGCGAGGTCGGCGCGCCGCTCTCTGCTCATGCGGCGCAAGGGTACCGGCTCTATCGTCGCCTTCGTGGCTCGCGCGTCGCAATACGTACCCGACTGGTCATGACCCTGCCGCCGTGGGGACGAGCGTGGCTCTTCGGCGCCTTCGCCGGCTTCGCGCTCGTCTTGTCGGTGATGCGCGTCTCACTCGCGTTCCCGTTCGTCCTCCTCATCCTCGTCGCCGTTGTGATCCGCACACCCGAGCGCTCCGCCCTGGGCGGTGGCGCGCTGATCCCGACTGGTCTGTGGTTCCTCTACGAGCTGCGCGCCGCGGTGGAGCGTTGCGCCGAGATCGACCGCAGTCCGTCGGGGTCGTGTTCGATCTATGGGGTAAATGAGCAGGCGATCGCGATGGGGTTGTACGTTGCGGTCGGTATCGGCCTTACTGCGTACGCGGCTTTTCGGCCCCGCCGTCGCTCGCCGGCTTCAGCAGGTCCGTCCGCTGCGGTGCCCAGACGTCGATGACCTGCGTGGGCTCCTCGAAGACGCGCGCACCGTGCGCAGCGCCGGGCGGGATGCGGTACGTGTCGCCGGGCGTGAGGATGCGCTGCTCGCCGGAGATGATCATCGCGAGGCTGCCCTTGACCACGACGCCGAACTGCTCCATCTCGTGCTTGTGCGATTCGACGATCGTCTTCGGCGCGAGGTCGTAGATCACCATCGTCGCGTGATCGGCCTGCACGACACGGCCCTTCAGCCCGGGCGCGGGCTCGATGAGCGGGAGGTCTCGAGGACTCGCGTAGTAGAGCTTCGGCATCAGTGAAGAAGCGCGGCTAGGCCGTCGCCTCGTCCCCCTCCAGCACGAGCTGCTCGTTCTTCGAGAGGAGCAGCGGCCGTGCGGAACCCGCGATCGCCTCGGGGGTCACGATGACCCGGCGCACGTCGGTGCGCGATGGGATCTCGTACATGACGTCGAGGAGGACCTCTTCGATGATCGTCCGGAGACCACGCGCACCGGTCTTGCGCTTCGCCGCGCCCGCGGCGGCCGCCTGCAGCGCCTCCTGCGTGAGCTGCAGCTCGACCTTGTCCAGCGCGAGGAACTTCTGGTACTGCTTCACGATCGCGTTCTTCGGCTCGGTGAGGATGCGCATGAGGTCGTTCTCGTCGAGCGCCATCAGCGGCACGATCACGGGAAGCCGGCCGACGAACTCCGGGATGAGGCCGTATTTCAGGAGATCGTCGGGCATCACCTGCCCGAGGATCGCGCTCGTTTCCTTGGTGTTGTCACGGAGCGACGCGCCGAAGCCCATCGTCTTCTTGCCCACGCGCGCCTCGACGATCTTCTCGAGCCCCTCGAAGGCGCCGCCGCAGATGAACAGGATGTTCGTCGTGTCGATCTGGATGAAGTCCTGGTGCGGGTGCTTGCGGCCGCCCTG
>JBGPZT010000100.1:0-9940 GCA_041493915.1 Candidatus Limnocylindria bacterium | reverse complement strand
CGGCGGCACCGCACGCAGCTACGCGTACAACGGCGACGGCCTGCTGCAGACGCGCACGGGAGGGGTGGCAGCGAGCTTCCTATGGGACCCAGGTACGACGCCATCGCGCGAGCTCCAGCAGGGCAGTGACAACATCATTTACGGACTTAGCCCCCTGTATGTCGTCAAGGGCGACGCGACGACCGTCACCTTCGCACGCGATGGCAGCAAGAGCGTCCGTGCCGAGCTCAACTCGAGCGGCGGGGTGACCGCATCATTTCGCTATCGAGCCTATGGACAGACTGTGCAGACGTCCTCGCCTGCGCCCGGATACTTCGGCTATGTCGGGCAGTTGGTCGACCCGAGTGGTCTCTTGTACATGCGCTCGCGCTGGCAAGATCCGGCGACCGGTCGATTCATGTCTCGGGATCCGTTGGTCGGCGACCCACGAATGCCTGCGACTCTGAACGCGTATGCGTATGCAGGCGCGAATCCCACGCGCTTCGCTGATCCCAGCGGTCTCGCTTTCAAGACCATAGAGGACTCCGGATGTGACCCGGAGACCTGCGCAATCCTGCCACCCAAGACAAGCGGAAGTTCAACGACGACGCCAGCTCCTGGAGCGAAACCGGTCCCGACCAAAGCCCCACTGCCGACGTTACCCGTTGTGCCCGCCCCGATGAGTCCCCCGCCCGTGCGCACCGAAGAACCTGGGTGGGCTGCAGAGCCGGTCTCGTTGGACATGCTTTGGCACTGCGCTGAGGGCGTTGAAGGAACGCTCTTTCTCGGGGGGATGAGCCTCCTCGCGGTCGGTATTGGCGCGACGCTTATCGTGACGGCACCCGCGGCCGCCGCAGAACCCTTGGGAGGACCGATTGTGTTCGTCGGACTCGTCGCCGGTGGGAGCGAACTCATCGGTGCCGGCATGATGGGATTGGCCGTCGCACCAATTCTTGTCCAGTACAGTTGTGCGCCACTAATGCATGC
Source organism: Candidatus Limnocylindria bacterium (assembly GCA_041493915.1). Classification (GTDB taxonomy): domain Bacteria; phylum Chloroflexota; class Limnocylindria; order P2-11E; family P2-11E; genus CF-39. The sequence goes on along the minus strand of JBGPZT010000100.1, from coordinate 8,974 downwards.
AGTAAGTGGGCCCTAGTAGTGCGGCGCGAGGCGAGGTTTCAACCCCGCCTCGGGCCACCAACTACAGAAGGGCAGTGAGATGGTCACACCACTAATCATCGCGGGAATATCGTTGGTTGTAGTCGCACCTGTCTTGATCGTCTTCGGCCTTGTACGCATACCAGCTGTCATGCGGCGCGAATTGGGAGCCTTTGCAATCATTGGGCCCTCGGCTGCCGCGCTGGCTGTGATGTTCGTCGGTGGCGGTCTAATTCAACTTGGATTATCGCCGGAGCCGTCGTTCGTGGCCCTGGGTCTCAGCAATGTAGGGATAGGGGTTGCTTCACTTGCGATTGTCGTCAACAAGCTGCGGAGCGAAAGGCGGCAAACCAAGAAGTAGCGGCGCACCGCCGGCCATGATCACGCTGCCGTTGCAGAATCGCTACAGGAGAGGTCCGTCATAGACCAGAACATTTTGGAGCCTGTCTAGGTGTGGTACGAAAAGACTTTGGATCGGCTTGTGAGGATTGTCGTTGTCGTCCTAGTGATCACAACCATGGCGATGTTGCTCACTGCCGTGGTCTTCATGTTTCTAGGAGCGCGCGGCTGAGTTTCTTCTGGGATATGACTACATCCCCCTTAGCGCGAGCTCAAACAGGGCAACGACGACATCATCTACGGTCTCGACCTCTTTACGTGGTGAAGGCCGACGCGACCACGGTTACGTTCGCACGCGACGGCAGCAAGAACGTGCGAGCCGAATTCTCGGCCGCCGGTACCGCGACGGCCGCGTTCCGCTACCGCGCGTACGGACAGTTAGCCCAAAGCACGACGACAGGGCCAACCTATCTCTGAAGTTGTCCCGCTTTCGTGGAGCGTTGAACACTAGGTGATCGCAGCCTCCGGACCCTCCCCTTAGATGCGATCGACTGGCAGATCAACGTCATGCTGCAATCGGGAGAACTGCACGTGAGTTCGCCGTCACTACGGGCGCTTGAGTGTTGGGTCGTGCGGGCCGACGTTGCGCAGGAGGATCCCACCGCCGATCTTCTCGAACGTAAAGCGAACGGCATCTGAGGCGCGGGCTTCCCAGATTCCTTTCGTCCCTTGCACGCGCTTGATGCCGAGAGAGCGATGCGAGGGATCGGCTTCGTAAAGAAGGAGCGCCTTGGCGAGTCGTTCGCGTTCCAGACTGGTGAGCTTCTTCGCGGCTCGCATGAAGCGAGTAGTCCGCTCGAAGATCACCGCTGCATGTCAGCGACGAGCGCCTTGGCGGAGCGGAAACGCTTCACGCGACCGTGCTGGATATCCTCTTGCGCCTCGCGCTCGCCGCGCTGCCACTGTTCCGTCCAGAAGTAGGCTTGCGATGCATCGACGAGGCTCTTCTTGCGAAGGACGATCTCATCGTCATCGCGGACCTCGGCCAGGAAGACGTCGCCTTCGGAAGCACGCATGCGGCGGCGGACTTCGGCCGGCAAAGTGATCTGACCGTTGCGGCGCAGAGTGAGGATCGTCGGATTCTTTGCCATTGGAGACAGGATATACGAATTTACGAAACTCGTAGTTTGTGAGGTAGCCTTAAATGCCGTCGTTTTTCGGCCTGTTTTCGGCCTCTCTTGACAGTCTCATCGCACCTCCCTACGTTCTAGAACATACGTTCTAACCACGCCCGGTGAGGCCAGGCTCCGGACGCGGGCGGGACGCAAAAGGGGAGCACGCCGTGGGAGCCACTGGACTGGCCGAAGCTATCGCGCGAATCGAGACGAGATACGGCACGCGCGCCGTCGTGCGCGGCGACGTCGCGGAGCGCCAGGACGGCGAGCGCCGCATCGCGTCTGGTACGTCCCTCGACCGCGTGACTGGCGGCGGCATCCGGGCGGGTGAGCCGCTCGCGTTCATCGGACCGCTGACCGCGGGAAAGCTCGCGCTCGCGCTCCAGGTCGCCGCCGCGGCACAGCGCGAGGGCGGGATGGTCGCGTGGATCGATCCGTCCGCCTCGTTCGATCCGCTCGCGGCGGTGCGGGCGGGTGTGGATCTCGACCGGGTCGTCGTCGTGCGCGCACGCGATGTCGCTGAGGTGCTCCTCGCCGGCGCGGCCGCGCTGCGCAGCGAGGGTTTCCGCCTCGCCGTCGTTGATGTTGGGCCATCGTTCGCGTCGCGCTGCGACGTGGACGATCTCGCCCCGCTGCTGCCGGTGGTACGCGGGTCGCCCGCGGCACTGCTCGTGGTGGCGGAAGAGCGCGGTCGGCGGACGGCGCTCCCGACGGTGCAGGTCGAGCCGCTCGACTGGCGCGAGCGGTTCGGCCGCACCGTCGGATGGTCGTTTGCGGCGGGCGCGCCGGCGTCGCGCGAGCGCGCGCTGTTCGCCGTCACCGCGCTCGGCGCGGACGCGACTGATCTCGGCACGCGCGTCGAGCTTGCGGAGCTCGCGAGTTGATCGTCGCGGTCGTCGTGCGCGATGCGACCGAGGCGCTGCATGCACGCGCTCTCATCACGCTGCGCGCGATGCTGCCGCACGTCGGCATCATCGCGACCGGAACGTTCGCCTGCGATCTCGCCGGCACCGAGCGCGTGCTCGGCGCACCCTCGCGCATCGCGCGGCGCATCCTCGAGCGCCTCACGCGTATCGGCGCGCACGCCTCGGTGGGTGTCGCGCTGACGCCATTCGCCGCGCGCGTCGCGGCGGAGCGCACCGCACCGGGCGAGACGCGCCTGGTCACCGATGCGCGCGAGTACCTCACGCCGCTCCCGCTCGACGTCCTGCCCTTCGACGAGAAGCTGCGCGAGGAGCTTGGTCTCCTCGGCCTCGTGACCGTCGGCGACTTCGCCGGCCTGCCGCGCGGCGCGGTGTTCGACCGTTTCGGTCGTGGCGCCGCGCGCGCGCACGCGCTCGCGCGGGCCGAGGACGAGGAGCGCGTGCACGCCGATCCACCACCGCGGCGGATCTACGCGCGGCGCCTCTGGGAGGAGCCGCTCGCATCGCGCGAGCAGCTGGTATTCGCACTCCGCACCGCGCTCGACGAGATCTCCGGCGCTCTGGCCGCCGACGGGCTCGCCGCGCTGCGTCTCGCGGTGAAGCTCGAGCGCGAGGACGACGAGCCGCTGCGTCTCGAGCGCTCCGTCCTGCCACCCACGCGCGAGAGCGCCGCGCTGCTGCGCTCGCTGCGCTGGGCGCTCGAGGAGCGCGCGCACATCGGTCGCGTCATCGGGTGCGCGGTCGAGGTGCGCGAGGCCGAGCCCGCGCGCGGCCGGCAGATCGGTCTCTTCGCCGCGGACGGCGCGCGCTGGGAGGAGGCGATCGCGAGCGCGCGCTATCTGCGCGAGAGGCTCGGCACGGGTCGCGTGCTGCGCGCCCGCGTCGCCGATGTGGACGCGCGTCTGCCCGAGCGCGCCGCGGAGTGGAAGGAGGTCATCTCGTGACGCGTCTGTTCGCCGACCCGATCCTGGCACGCCTCGTGTGGGACGAAGGTGAGCTCACGCTGCTGCAGGTCGCGGGTCGACGCTTCACCGTTGTCGAAGTGATGCGGCGCTGGCGTGTCGAGGCCGAATGGTGGAGGGGGGGGCCCGCGCGCGACTACCTGACGTTACGCACTGCTGATGGAATGGTCTGCGACGTGTACACCGACCGCGGATCAGGATCGAGCTGGCTGCAGCGCGTGATGGACTAGTGCTCGGCGACGTATCCCGGCATATCCGGCGTGAGGAGACCGGCGAGCTGAGCCGCCGGCCGACCGGGAAGCACAGACACGCACGCGTAGCCCGAGGGCGCGCTGACCACGCCGGACGGGATCGCGACCCGCAGGGGATCGACCCCGGGCGACGAGATCACGAACGAAGCAGGCGTGACATCGCTCACTTGGCCGCAGCGAACGACGGTGTCGGAGGCGTTCGCGCTCATGCCAACGATGGCGGCAAGGATCGCGATGGCGAAAAGCACGGGGAAAAGTCGCATGTTTGGTTAGGGAGCAAGTCACGTGCCTGCCTCGTGACGCACCGTCGGATCAGCGTCACATCGTGCTGGGGTCGCGTACCTGCAGTCCGGAGATCCCTTTGAAGTCGCGAACGTTACGTGTCACGAGCTCGAGACGATGCTCGAGCGCTGTCGCCGCAATGAGGGCGTCCGACATCTCGACGTGGATGCGCGCGAGCCGCCCGGCGCGTTCTGCGATCGTCGCGTCGACTCCCAGTTCACGGAAGGGCGAGAGAAGGACACGGACGTCTTCCTCATCTTTCGCGCGGCCGCTGAAGAGCTCGGCTCTGGTGACGACCGAATACGCGACACGATGTCCGGTGACAGCCAAGCGGCGGGCTCCGCGCAACACGTCGATGAGGACGTCGGTGTCGAGCAGGAGGTCAGCCACGCAATCCCAATCGCCGCTCCCGCTTTCTCCAAGCGCCGTGCCGTGGTGGGATCTTGAAGTCGGGGATCGAGCCGAAGCTCTCGTCGAGGATCCGCTGCGCATCGGCTGTAGCGGGGACACCGATGTAAGCGTCGATAGCGTCGCGGACGACGGCCGCCAGCGTCTTGCGCTCGCGACGGCGTCGAGCGTCGAGAGCCTTGCGTTGCTGTTCGGTCAGATAGATCTGCGTTCGGACAGCTCCCATATACAGCACAACATACAGCATGACGCCGCTCTGCCAGCGCGCCTTCCATTCATACGGACGGCCCTTGCGTGAGCACTGGCTACGTCGAGCTCCACGCACACTCCAATTACAGTTTTCTCGATGGCGCCTCTGACGTAGAGGAACTCGTCACCGCGGCGGCCGAGCGAGGGATGGATGCCCTCGCGCTCACCGACACGAACGGCCTCTACGGCGCGGTCCGCTTCTGGAACGCCGCGAAGGACGCGGGCATCCGGCCGATCTACGGCACCGAGATGCAGACGCTCGACTTCGGGCATCTGGTGCTCATCGCGCGCGACCAGATCGGCTGGCGGAGCCTCTGCCGCACGATCTCCGCGGCGCAGCTCGCCGGCGAGAAGACGAAGCCGCGCGCGACGCTTGCGCTCATCGCCGAGAACGCCGAGGGCCTCTTCGCGCTCACCGGCTGCGCGTACGGCGCGGTACCGCGCGCGATGCGCGGCGGCGATGTCGACGCGGCGCGCGAGGCGCTCTCACGCCTCGCGGGGATCTTTGGCGAGCGCTGCTTCGTGGAGCTTTCCGACCACCTCGATCCCGACGACCCCGCCCTGTGCGACGCGCTCGCGCAGCTCGCCGCGGAGCAGGGCCTCGGCGCGGTGGTCACGAACAACGTCCACTATGCGCGACCGGAGGGCCGTCGTCTCCACGACGTCCTGCGATGCATCGACCTCGGCCTGACGCTCGACGAGGCGGGAAACCGGCTCAAACCGAACGGCGAGTACTGGCTGAAGGACGAGACGATCCTGCGCGAACGGCTCGGCCGGCACGCCGAGGCGTTCGCGAACGCGAGAGCGATCGCCGACGCGTGCACGCTCGACCTCGAGACGATCGGCCCCGGCGGAAGCCGTGCCACGCTCGCTTCGCGAGCTGATACGCGACCTTCGGTCGCTAAAGAGGGGCCCCTGCCCCTCGGGCCCCTCCCCCCGGGTTCGATGGTCGGCCAGGACCGCCTCCCCGGCTTCCCGGTGCCGCAGGGCCACACCGCGTTCTCCTTCCTGTACGCGCTCTGTCAGGAGGGCGCGCGCGACAAGTACGGGCTCATGACGCCGGGCGTCGCGATGCAGCTCGCGCACGAGCTCAGCGTCATCGACCGCTGCGGCCTCGCGGAGTTCTTCCTCATCAACTGGGACATCGTCCGTTTCTGCAAGGAGCGGCGAATCCCGGCGCAGGGCCGCGGGTCCGCGGCTGACTCGATCGTCGCGTACGTGCTCGACATCACCAAGGTCGACCCCATCGAGCACGAGCTCCTCTTCGAGCGGTTCCTCACCGAGGACAGCCGCACGATGCCGGATATCGACCTCGACATCGCGTCGAACGACCGCGAAGAGGTCATCCAGTACGTGTACAAGAAGTACGGGGAGCGCTACGCGGCGATGGTGTGCAACGTCGTCACCTATCGCGCGCGATCCGCGAGCCGCGAGATCGCGAAGGCGCTCGGCTTCCGCGACGAGACGGTGGACCGCATGGCGAAGTCGATCGATCAGTACAACGTCGATCCGCGCTCACGACCGAGCGCGGCGCAGCACCCGGCGTACAAACATCCGAACCGCGAGGCCGAGCATGGCTGGGAAGGGGGGCGCCCGGTCGCGGACACGCTCGAGGATCTCGCGAGCTTCATGGACGAGAAGGAGCGCACGCGCTTCCCGCTCTTCCGCGAGCTCACGCTCGCGATCGCCGATTTCCCGCGGCACCTCTCGATCCACAACGGCGGCATGCTCATCACCGCGCAACCGCTGGTCGACACCGTGCCGATCGAGCGCGCGACGATGCCCGACCGCAACGTCGTGCAGCTCGACAAACGCGACGTCGAGGATCTCGGCCTGGTGAAGATGGACCTCCTCGGCCTGCGCACGCTGTCGCTCATCAAGGACGCCGTCGCCGACATCGAGGCGCGTCATGGTGAGCGCCTCGAGCTCGGGACCATCGCGCTCGACGACGAGGCGGTCTACGACCTCATCTGCGAGGTCGATACCGTCGGCCTGTTCCAGGTCGAGAGCCGCGCGCAGGCGTCCGCGCTGCCGCGCGTGCGACCACGCTGCTTCGCGGACATCGTCGTCCAGGTCGCAATCATCCGGCCCGGCCCGCTGCAGGGGAACATGGTGAATCCGTACATCAACCGCCGGCAGGGCCGCGAGCCGGTCACGTACGCGCATCCGCTGCTCGAGTCGAGTCTCAAGGAGACGCTCGGCGTGATCCTCTTCCAGGAGCAGATCCTGCGCGTGGCGATGGCCGTCGCGGGTTTCTCGCCGGCTTCGGCGGACAAGCTGCGCCGCGCGATGAGCCGCGCGCGTTCGTCGGCCGATATGGAAAAGCTGCGTGCCCCGTTCGTCGAGGGCGCGCGCGCGAAGGGCGAGGGTGATGACGTCGCGAACGAGATCTTCCGTCAGATCGCGGCGTTCGCCGAGTTCGGGTTCTGCAAGAGCCATGCGGCCGCATTCGCGCTCACCGCCTATCACACCGCGCACCTGAAGCTGTACTACCCGGCCGAGTTCTATGTCGCGCTGCTGAACAATCAACCCATGGGGTTCTACTCGCCGGCCGTCATTGCGGGCGACGCCAAGCGACACGGCATTGCGATCTTGCCGGTCGACGTGAATCTGTCGAATGCGAAAGCCATCGTCGAGCTCGCGGAGTCGGCTGTCCTCGCCGGGTCAACTCACGATGCCGGGCTTGGCACAAGCCCGGCATCGCTCAACGACCGCTCGGACACCCATCCCCGCGACTTCTCGAGGACGATTGCTGCTTATCGCAAGTGTCGCGATCACGACGTTCGACTGGGGTTCGAATCGGTGAAAGGACTCGGTTCCGCCGAGGCGAAAGGCATCGTCGCCGAGCGCGATCGCGGCGGCTCGTTCCACAGCTTCGACGAATTCGCGCGGCGCGTTGGCCTCAAGGAGGAGGCGCTGCGCAACCTCGCGCTGCTCGGCGCGTTCGACGCGTTCGGCGAGGCGCGCCGCGAGCTGCTGTGGCGCGCGCGCGATGCGCATCGCACCTCACCGGCGTTCACGCGTCCGGCGCTTGCGCTTCCCACGTCCGACGCGCCGGCGCTGCCCGCGCTGACCGAGCAGGAGCGCGTCGCACTCGATTACCGCATCACCGGGATCCCCACCGGGCCGCAGATCATGCGTTTCTACCGCGAGGATCTGGATCGCCGCGGCGTGCTCACCGCTGCTGGGCTCGCGAGGGGGGGCCACGGCGCGACGGTCCGCATCGCCGGCGCCGTCGTGGTGAAGCAGCACCCCGAGACGGCGAAAGGTCACGTATTCCTATCCCTCGAGGACGAGACTGGTATGGCGAACGTGATCATCCGTCCGGCGACCTACCGCCAACACAAGCGCGTGCTCGATGCGAACGCCGCCGTCGTGGTCACCGGGACGCTCCAGACCGTCGACGGGGTCATTTCGGTGCTCGCGACACGACTCGACGGCCTCGCCCTCTTCGTGAAGATCGCTGCCCGCGAGTGGCAGTGACGTCGGACCGGGCGCGACGGCCGGTATCGGTCGGCGGTCAAACCGGTACCACCATCTTGTGACCCCCTCTAGTTGGGCCGCAGACTGCCCGAAGTAACAGCAGGGAAGCAGGCAAGGACGGACGGCCTGCCCCGGACGCGCTGCGACGCAGGAGTGGGGAAAAAGGTGGAAGACCTCAGGGGAGGTCGAGCAGAGGATCTGCTCGACTCGATCTTCCGTGTGGCCACGGAGCTGGTCCGCGGTGAGCGGGCGTCGCTCATGCTGCGGGAGGACGCGTCGGACGACTTCGTGATCGCCCATGCCGTGGGCCTCGCCGATGAGGTCAAACGCGCGGTGCACGTGCGGCCCGGCGAGGGTGTTGCGGGACATGTGGTCGCGTCGAAGCGCTCGCTCCTCGTGCGCGGCGGCGAGGCGCCTTTCGCGGTGCGCGGCGGCCACTACCGCTCGGATTCGTTCGTGTCTGTCCCGATCATGATCGACGACAACGCCCGCGGCGTGCTGAATGTCACCGACCGCTTCGACGGCCAGCCCTTCGAGGAGACGGACCTTGCGACGCTCGAGATCATCGCCGGCCACATCGGCGCGTGCCTGGTCCAGCAGGAGCAGGGGGAGGCGCTGCAGCGGTTGGCCGAGACCGACCCGCTCACCTGGCTCTTCAACCGGCGCCATTTCGACAAGCGCCTCGACGCCGAGACGAATCGCTCTCTGCGCGCGGAGCATCTCCTCGCGCTGCTCATGATCGACGTCGACAAGTTCAAGCTCATCAACGACCGCTTCGGCCATCGCGTGGGCGACCAGGTCCTCAAGTCCGTCGCGTCGGCGGTGAAGCAGGCCGTCCGCCTGTACGACGTGCCGACGCGCTATGGCGGCGACGAGTTCGCGAT
>JBGPZT010000161.1:0-5869 GCA_041493915.1 Candidatus Limnocylindria bacterium | reverse complement strand
GGGATCGCGGCGCAGTTGATAGCCGTGAAGCTGTTCTCGCTGCGCGGACTCATACGATGGATTGCGCGGGCGATGACTTCCTTGCCCGTTCCGCTCTCCCCGGTGATAAGTACCGTTGTCTCCGCCCGTGCCACCTGCGCCGCCCGGGTGAGCGCCTCGCGAAAGACCGGCGACCGGCCGATCATCTGCTCGAACCCGTAGCGCTGGTGCAGCTCGCTGCGGGCGGTCTTGAGGCTTTGCTCCAGCGACCGCGCCCGACGCTCCACCGACGCAAGCCGGCGCTGCTCCTCGGCGAGCCGCTGGTGCTGGATGCCGAGGACCATCCGACTCGCCACCACAGTGGCGACCTCGATGTCCACGCTGTCGTACCAGCGCGGCTCGCGCTTGCCGAAGAAGAGCGTCCCGCCGACCTCGTCCCCGAAATGCATCGGGACCCAGAGACCGGCCCGGAGCCCGACAGCGACCAGCGCGCGATCGCCGGCGCAGCGCCGGTCCAGCTCCGTCTCCATGTCGTCGACGACGACAGGGTGCCCGGTCCTCACCGCCTCGGCGACGGAGTAGTCCCCGGTCGTGTGATCCCTGACGCTGGGATCCGGAGCGTCGCCCACCGTTCCGAACAACGCAATGTCCACGCTGCCCGGCTTGAAGAGCACGATCCCCATAGTGTCGAAGTCCACCGCGGGCCGGACCGCCTCCCCAAGGGGTGTCAGAATCTCGCGGACGTCGAGCGTGGTCCCCAGCACGTCCGTGATGCCGGCCAGGAGATCGACGCTGGCCCGCCGCCGCCGCTCCCGGTACAGACCGGCGATGACCTCGACGAAGGGACCCAAAAGGCAACCGAGAGTGCGCATCCGCTCGACGTGGATCGCACTGAAGGCGCCGAGCTCCCGACTCGCCGCGCTAACGTAGCCGATGATGCGACTGCCGGCGACGAGCGGTACCATGATCGTCGACCGCAGTCCGCGCAACGAGTCGCGGTACGGTTCGAAGCGCACGTCGGCGGACATCTCGGGCACGCAGACGATACCTCCGACGAACAGCTGGCCGAACAGCGCGTCGGTGGCCGGAAAGCGCGCGACGCGCTGGAGGTTGGTCGTGTAGCGGTCGGTCGTGGGCACGACGCTCGGTCCGCCATGTTCCGCGAACACCGAGAACGTGCGCCGGTCATCGGCGAGGTAGCCGATGCGAAGCCGATGGTGAGGGACGAGCGATTGCAACGCAGTCGAGAAATCATCGAGGAACGCGCGGGGCTGAAAGTCTGCTTCGAGCGCCCTTCCGATGGCAGCGAGACACACCAAGAGGCCGGGCTCTGTCGGCGTGCGGCTGGTTGGCGTGGCGGAATCCATCCGCGTACTCTGGCCGGCATTCTATCCGACAATGCGGAGCGATGTCGAGTGTGCCGTGTCGCCGATGAGCTTGCCGGCGCGTCTGTCCATGCCCCGCCGGCTTCATGCTGTTATCCCGCGCGGTCACTTCACCGGCGCCGACGCTGGACCGGGGCCATTCGGTATCAATGACGGCAACGATGCTCCGCACGTTGTGCGAGTAGGTCATGGCCATTAGTCCTGTCCGCCGGATATCGGCGCCGGCAGCGGCGCGGCCGGCAGCGGCGCGTCGGAGCGCCGCCGTCCGAAGCGCTCGCTCACGTAGAAGGTCACCGGAATGATGAAGATCGCGATCACGGTCGCCGCCAGCATCCCACCCAGCACCGTGATGCCGAGGATCCGCCGAGAGGCGGCGCCGGCGCCTGTGGACAACACCAGCGGCACCACGCCGAGAATGAACGCGAACGCCGTCATGAGGATCGGCCGCAGCCGCAGGCGGGCGCCGGCGAGCGCGGCGTCCACGAGGGGAGTGCCGTGCTCGTACTGCTCCTTGGCGAACTCCACGATCAGGATGGCGTTCTTGGCCGCGAGGCCGATGACCATGACCAGCCCGATCTGCGAAAAGACGTTCAGCTCGAGACCGCCCACCCAGAGAGCGCCGAGAGCGCCGAGCACGGCGATGGGCGTGCCGAGCAGCACGCCGAACGGCAGCTTCCAACTCTCGTACTGCGCGGCCAGAAGCAGGAACACCACCAGCAGCGAGAAGCCGAAGACCGCGGCGGGCGGGATGCCTGCATCGGCCGCCTTCTCCTGGAACGACATCCCTGAGTAGTCGAAGCCCATGCCCCGCGGCATCGTATCCTCGAACACTTGCTCCAGCGCGCGCATGGCCTGCCGCGTGCTGTAGCCGGGCGCCAGGATGGCGTTGATCTGCGCCGAGCGGTACCCGTTGAAGCGCGTGGTGAACTCGGGCCCGTTCACCTCGCGCATGGTGACCAGGGTGGACAGCGGCACCGCCTGACCGGCCGCATTCCGCACGTAGAATTGCCCGACGTTCTCCGGCCGCGTGCGGAACTCGCCCTCGGCCTGGACGTAAACCTGCCAGACGCGCCCGTACTCGTTGAAGTAGTTCACGAACGCGCCGCCCAGGAACGTCTGCAGCGCCTGGTATACCGAGGACAGCGGGATCCCCTGCTTGAGCGCCTTGTCGCGATCGACCTCCGCGAAGTATTGCGGCGTGCTGGGCAGGAGCGTCGTGAAGAGCAGCGCGAACTCCGGACGTTGGCGCGCAGCGGCCAGGAACTTCTCCGTGTTCTGGGCCAAAAGCACGGGATCGCCACCGGAGCGATCTTCCAGCATGAAGGTCACGCCGCCCGAGGTGCCGATACCCGGGATGGCGGGCGGCGAGAACGCGAACGCCTGGGCCTCGGCTACCCCGGCCAGCCGCATGTTCAGGCGCTGGATGATCACGTCGGAAGTAAGCCCCTCCTTGTGCCGCTCGGCCCAATCGTCGAGCGTGATGAAGTAGAAGCCGTTGTACGTGGTCGTCACCTGGCTCAACAGGCTGAAGCCGGCGATGCCCGTGTAATACTTGATGCCCGGGGTGGTCTTGAAGATCTCGTCCAGCTTGTCGCTGACCGCGGCCGTGCGATCGAGCGACGCGGCCAGGGGGAGCTGGACGTTGACGTAGACGTAGCCCTGGTCCTCCTCGGGCACGAAGCCGCCGGGCAGCCGGCTGCCCACGAGGCCGGCGGCGCCCACGACAACGCCGAGAAGGACCATCGAGAGGGCGGACTTGCGGATGAGGTGCCCGCAGGCGCCGACGTACCGATCGGTGGCACGAGCAAACCAGCGGTTGAAGCCGCGGAAGAACGCGCCGAGCGGCCCGCGCATCTCCGTCCGCGGCCGCAGCAGCAGCGCGCAGAGCGCCGGGCTCAGGGTGAGGGCGTTGAACGCCGAGAGGAGCACCGACACGGCGATCGTCACCGCGAACTGCTGGTACATCCGGCCGGTGATCCCCGGGATGAAGGCGGTCGGCACGAAGACGGCGGCCAGGATGAGCGCGATCGCCACCACCGGTCCCGAGACCTCCTCCATCGCCTTGAAGGCGGCGTCGCGCGGCGAGAGTCCCTTCTCGATGTGGTGCTCAACGGCCTCGACGACGACGATGGCGTCGTCCACCACGAGGCCGATGGCGAGCACGAGCCCAAACAGCGACAGGGTATTGATGGAGAAGCCGAGAAGCGGGAACACCATGAACGTGCCGACCAGGGCCACCGGCACCGCGAGCGTCGGGATCAGCGTGGCCCTGAAGCCCTGCAAGAAGATGAAGACCACGATGACGACGAGGATCAGCGCCTCGACCAGGGTCTTGACGATCTCCTTCATCCCCTCGCTCACCGCGAGAGTCGTGTCGAGCGCCGTCACGTAGTCGAGGTCGGCGGGAAACCGGGCCTTCATCTCGTCCATCAGCTTTGTCGCCCCGCGCATCGTTTCGATGGCGTTGGAGCCAGGGAGCTGGTAGATGGCGACGATGACGGCGGGCTTGCCGTTCAGACGGCCGCGCCGGACGTAGTCCTGCGCCCCCAGCTCCACGCGGCCCACGTCCCTGAGCCGAACCATGGAGCCGTCCGGCTTGGCGCGGACCACAACGTTCTCGAAGTCGGTCAGGCTTGCCAAGCGGCCCTGCGCCCGCACGGTGAACGTGAACTCCTGCGCGGACGGGGTCGGGTCCCCGCCGATCTGGCCGGCCGGGTTGACGGTGTTCTGAGCATGCAGCGCGCTGGTGATCTCGTTGACCGTGATGTCGAGCTTCGCCAGCTTGTCCGGATTGACCCACACGCGCACGGCGTACTTCGACGGGCCGAAGATGATGACCTGCCCGACACCGGGCACGCGCGTCATCGGATCGTTGACGTTGACGTACGCGTAGTTAGCGAGGAAGAGCGGATCGTACGTGCCCTTGGGCGAGTACAGCACGAAGACGCCCAGCGGGCTGCTGACCGACTTCTTGACCGTGACGCCCTGGTTCACCACGTCGGACGGCAGCTGCGAGGCCGCCTGCGAGTAGCGGAGGTTCGTCAGGACCTGGTCCAGGCTCGGGTCGGTGGTGACATCGAACGCCACCCGCAACTCGGTCGTCCCCGCGCTGCCCTGGTTGAGCGAGGACATGTAGAGCATCTTGTCCACGCCGCTCATCTGCTCCTCGATCGGCGTGGCCACCGACTGCTCGAGCGTTACGGCGTCGGCGCCCGGATACCGCGCGGTCAACAAGATTTCGGGCGGCGCAATATCGGGATACAACGAGATGGGGAGCTGCACGAGGGCGATGAGGCCGACGAGGACCGTCAGGACCGCAATCACCATCGCGACGATCGGCCGGTTGATGAAGAATCTCGCCATGATGGGCTCCTATTTCCCGGCGTCGGCCTGTGCCGGCGCGCCCGACCCGATGCGAACCTTCTGACCCGGCCGCACGCGATCGCCGCCTTCGACGATCACACGCTCGCCGGGTTTGAGTCCCTCACCGATGACGGCCACCGTGCCGACGCGTGCCTCGACCTTCACCGCGCGTACGTCCACGGTGTCGTCGGACCGAACGACCGCGATCTGCTGCATGCCCTGGACGTTCTGGACGGCGCGCTGGGGCACGGTCAGCGCATTCTTCTTCGTCTCGACGACGGCACGCAGCTTGGCGTACTGGCCGGGGCGGAGCACGTTGGCGGGATTCGGAAACACCCCCCGCGCCAGCACCGTGCCGGCAGTCACGTCGACCTGGCGATCCAGCGCGACGGCGCGCCCGCGGGTGGGATACACGCTGCCGTCCGCGAGGATCAGCTCGAGCTCGAGGCCGTGCGAGCCGGTGCCGTCCGAGTCCCAGCGGCGGAACATCTCGAGCGCGCGCTGCTCACCAATCGGAAACTCCACGTAGATCGGATCGACCCGGGAGACCGTCGTCAGCGGGTTCTGATCGTTCGGTCCGACATAGTCGCCGATGTTGGCCACACGGAAACCCGCCATGCCGGAGATCGGCGCGAGCACCCTCGTGTAGTCGAGGTTGAGGTTCGCGTTGGCGAGCGCAGCCCGCGCCGCGGCGACGTTGGCCTCCTGCGTCTTCACGTCCGCCTGCGCCTTTTCGAGTGTGGCGCGCGCATTCGCCACGCTGGCCTGCGCGTTCTGTACTGAAGCGCGAGCGGCCGCGACAGAGGCGATGTTCGCGAGATTGTATTGGACCGCGTTGTCGAGCTCTTGCTGGCTCACGAATCCGCGCTGGGCCAGTGGAGTGTAGCGGGCGACGTTGAGCTCAGTCCGTCGCTGATCAGCCGCGACCTTCGTGACCTCGGCGTCGTTCTGGGCGACCTGCGCGATCGACTGCTCGACCTGGGCCTGACTCGCGCTGACCTGTGCCTTGGCCTGGCTCAGCTGCGACTGCGCCTGAAGGAGCTGGGCCCCCACCTGGTCGAACGCCACCTGGTACGGCCGCGGATCGACCTGGAACAAGAGATCGCCAGCCTTCACCACGGTCCCCTCCTTATAGTTCTGGC
>JBGPZT010000063.1:0-14477 GCA_041493915.1 Candidatus Limnocylindria bacterium | reverse complement strand
GGCTCCTCCAGACCGAGCCGGTGAAGGAGGGCGACGTCGTGATCACCGCCGGGCTCGGGATCGGCGACGAGCTCCGGTCCCTCTACCCCAAGGGCCTGGTCATCGGGACGATCTCCCAGATCCAGACCGCCGAAGCGGCGGCCTACAACCGCGCGATCGTCACGCCGGCCGTCGACCTCCGACGGCTCGAGCACGTGCTGGTCGTGAAGACGAACTGAGCACTTGCTCCGCGCTGCGTCCGCGGGCGGGATGTCACCCGTGCGGGTGAGGCGACAAAAGGTCGGAACGTTCAGACCTATCACGGCACGGGGAGCGCGGCGGGTCGGTTTGTAACGGTGGGTCGGTGGTTGGGGGCGCCGCGCTCCCCGCGCGCCACACCTAACGCGCAAACACAGTGAGAGTTAGCGCCTCGATCCAACTCCAGGCTGGTGTGGGCCGCCAACTTCGCTGCCCATACTGATCACGTGACCGATCGTCGGCTTCGTCGGCTGGTGGCCGCGCTGTTCCTTGCCGGTGCGCTGACCGCAGGGCCCGGCGCGAGCGGCGCAGCAGCCGCGCCGTGTGGGATCCAGGGGCAACCGACGATGAGCCTCTATCTACCGAACATCACAAAGATGCTCGGCGGACCCGACGGCTGGGTCACGCCGTTCATCGTGCAAAACGTCGGCACGGTCGCGACGACGCTGCAGGTGTCCTTCTATCGCTTCAGCGACGGCGCTCTCCTCGCCTGCAGACAGGTGGCGAATCTGCTGCCGGGCACCTCGTTCGCCGACTTCCCGAACAACGACACCGACCTCGCCCCCGACAGCCAGTTCTCCGTGGTCGTGCGCTCGTTCGGCTCGGCGATCGTGTCGGTCGTGAACGAGCACCAAGGACTCAGCAATCCGGCGCGCAACGAAGCTCTGTCCTATGTCGGACTCACGAGCGGCGCGAAGACGCTGGCCCTGCCGTACGTAGCGAAGTTCGTCAACGGATGGCTTGTCACGTTCGTAGCGCAGAACCTGGGCCCGGCAAGCGCGACCGTCGTCGCCCGCTTCACGAGCTACGACGGCACCAAGACCGCGACGCTCACGCGCGTCGTTTCGCCGGGCGCGTCGCGTTTCATCGATCCGAGCGTGGAACCGGCGCTGCTCGCGGGGACGGAGTACTCGGTGACGCTCACCGCGGACCAGCCGATCGCGGCGATCGCGAATGCGCACAACGATGCGGCCGGTGTGCAGGCTCCCATGGGCTTCAGCTACAACGCGATCGCTGCGGGGACCGCGGCCCAGACGTATTTGCCGTCGGTGGCGCGCAACTCCGACGGCGTCGCGCGGACCAGCCGCGTGGTGATCCAGAACGCCGGCACGCTCGACGCCGTGCCGACGCTCTCGTTCCAGCGGATCGGTGCCGCTCAAGTGAATGTCACGGCTCCCGCGCCGGTCCGACCCGGTGCGGCGTGGACGTTCGATCCGCGCTTCCTGGCCGATGGCCGGACTCCGTGCTCAGTTCAGGGCACGCCCAGCTGCGTTGGCGACGGCGACTGGGGCCTCGTCGTCAGCGGTGGCTCCTTCGCCGTACTGGTGATGTCGCTCAGCCCGTCCACGGCGTTGGGATTCATTGGGCGCGCGGCGCCTGGCAACCGCGTCTATCTGCCGAACATCACGCGAACGCTCGGCGGCGCGAACGGGTGGACGACGCCGATCGTGCTTCAGTCCGCAGGCGCGACCGCCGCGACGCTCCGTTGGTACCGCTTCTCGGACGGATCACTCGTGACGCGCCAGACCGTCTCGGGGCTTGTGCCCGGCTCATCTGTCCGCGTCGATCCACGGAGCGTTGCGGCGCTGACCGATGACACGCAGTACGCCGTCGTCGTTGACGCGCTGGGCGGCAATGTCGTCGCGCTGGTCATGGAGTTCGCCTTCTTCGGGGGCGACGGCGCCATGGCGTACGAAGGATTCAGCGCAAGCGTCGACCCGGTGCCGAGCCCAGCTGCGGTCTCGCTCACGCCGACCGCGGTCAGTGTGGCTCCTGAACGAACGGCCCAGTTCACGGCAGTGGTGAAAGATCAGTTCGACGCACCAGGACCGTTCAACGTCTCGTGGTCCGTGACGCCGCCGACGCTCGGGACGATCACGCCGAGCGGGCTCTTCACGGCAGCGGCGACCGCCTCCGGCAGCGGGATCGTCACCGCCACCGCGGGGAGCGCGACGGCCACGGCAACGATCACGATCGTCGCGCCGACGACCACGACGGTGGGCGGCATCACGTTCCGCCTCGACGTGAGCGGCGCCGCCGACGTGTATACCGAGACGACCCTTAGCGCGACGGATAGCTCGAGCATCGTCGTGCAAGTCAACGCCGACGTTGGCGCGGTCCAGACGGACTTCGGACGCCGGTTCGCCGTGCGCCCAAAGGTCTATGTCATGGCCACGACGTCCACGTACGCGACGGCGATGCAGACGATCTTCGGATACCCGCCGGCCGAGGCGCAGCAGGTCGCGACCAACTCTCAGGGAGTCTTCGTGCTCCGTTCCGATGCGATCGCCGCGAACTGGCAGGCTCTGTCACGAGCAAAGCCGCTAACAACACTCCGCCACGAGCTCACCCACAAGATCGAGCACCAGATCGCGGCGAACATCGACTCGGTGGCGTGGTTCAACGAAGGGAACGCGAACCTCGAGGAGTTCACGATCGCGGGCGATCAGTGGGATTCGATGTTGTCGCGATACGGCGCCGCCTCGATGGCTGCGGCTAACAGCTTGTTCGAGATCCCGGACATTACTTCGCGCTTGGTGTGGAATGCGCGCTCCGAACCCGCCCTGACCAACCAGTACTACCAAAGCACTCAGCTTGTGCAACTGCTCCGGAACGATCTTGGTCAGGCTGGCGTCCTGCGCATCATCGAACTGATGGGCGCTGGCCAATCCTTCGAATCCGCGTACGCGGCGCAGGCGGGTCGTCCGTTCTCGTCATTCTCCGCGAGCGCTCCCGCGCGATTGCGCACGATCTCGCCGAGCTATCCCGCTGTGGCGACGGCGACTGACAACCCGCTCGGCGCGGGCCTTTCGTTCGAACTGTTTGGCTTCACACCGAGCTCACAGGTCACCGTCTTCATCAACGGGCCCGCGTCATCGATCCCGCGTACGGTGACCGTCGGCTCGATCGGTACGTACTTCAGCTACCTCGATAAGGCCTGGCCGCCGGGCACGTACACCGTGACCGCGACATGGAGCGGAGGTACGGTGAGCGCCACCGGCACGCACACGGTGTTCAGCGTCGGCGGGGTGTCCTTCGACGCCGGCGTGGACCTGGTGCTGGAACTGCCGGAGGTCCCCGCGCACGAGGCCGGTGGACCTTAGGCCTGCACTGACCGCCTATCGACCGCGTTACGGTTCACCTGTAACGGAGCGGCGCGGGTCTCGCGACTCTAGGCGCCCGCCTGCCCGCCCGGTAACGTACCCGGCGTGAGGTCGTTCCCTAACTCGTGCGCTTAGTCCGCGTCTTCCTGCCATTGGTCCTCACCGCCTCCCTGTTCGCCTCTCCGGCCCTCGCCGCTCCTACGGCGGTCCTGGCCGCGACCTACACGGTCCCGACGCCACCCACCGCGCTCGTCCAGGGCGCGTCCGCGCCGGTGTCGGTCACGCTGCAGAACACCGGCAATGAGGCGTGGAACGCGGCCGGGACGAACCCCGTGAAGCTCAGCTACCACTGGTACGACGCCGCGGGGAACGCCGTCGTGTGGGAGGGCGCGCGCACCGTGCTCGCCACCGACGTCGCTGCCGGTGGGAACCACACGCTCGCCGCGACCATCGCGGCACCGGCGACGGCCGGCTCCTATCGCCTCAACTTCGCGCTGGTGAAAGAAGGGGTCGCGTGGTTCCCGCAGAGCCCGACGTTCGCGGTGCAGATCGCCGCGGCGGCGACGAGCGCGACCTACAGCGTCGCGACACCACCGACCACCATCCCCGCCGGCGCTAACGCGCAGATCGCGGTCGCCCTCACGAACACCGGGAACCAGACCTGGAACACCACCGGCGCGAACCCGGTGAACCTCAGCCTCCACTGGTACGACGCGGCAGGCAACACCATCCTGTGGGATGGACCGCGCACCAAGCTCGACGCCGCTATCGACCCGACCACTTCGCGCACGATCACGACGACCGTCACCGCGCCCCCAACACCGGGTGCGTA
The DNA here is from genome assembly GCA_041493915.1 of Candidatus Limnocylindria bacterium. Lineage (GTDB taxonomy): Bacteria > Chloroflexota > Limnocylindria > P2-11E > P2-11E > CF-39. Next base: position 10,304 of record JBGPZT010000063.1, on the reverse strand, counting down.
CCTGTTGCGTTTCGCGCTGGTGCGGGAAGGCGTGTCGTGGTTCCCGCCGAGCAACCCGCTGCCGATCACCGCGCTCGCCGGCTTCGTCGCCGCGGTCACGCCGCCGACGCTGCCGTCGTTCATCGCGGGCGGCACGTACGACGTGCCGGTCGTGCTCAAGAACACCGGCGCCGCGACGTGGAACGCGACCGGCCCGAATCTCGTCGACGTCTCCTATCACTGGAGCGACGCGGCGGGGAACACGGTCATCTGGGACGGCACGCGCACGCCGCTCGCCGCGAACGTCGAGCCGGGCGCGTCCGCGAATGTCACGCTCAAGGTCGGGACGCCGCCGGGTCCCGGCACGTACACGCTGACGATCGATCCGGTGCGCGAGGGCGTCGGCTGGTTCGCAAGCCTCGGCAGTGCGCCATACCGTGTGCCCGCGACGGTCGGGGCGCTGCGCTACGCGGCGGCATTCGGCGCGATGAGCCCGATGTCCGCGTACTGGGCGGAGACGAAGACGCTCGCGGTCGCGCTCACCAACAACGGCAACATCCCATGGAACGCCGCGGGCGCGAATCCAGTGAACCTCTCGTACCACATCCTCGACGCCGCGGGACGCGCGGTCGTGTGGGACGGCGCGCGCACGCCGCTCGGCGGCGATGTCCTGCCCGGCGCGTCGAAGAACCTGAACATCACGTTCTCCGTGCCCGGAGCGTCGGGGAGCTACACGCTCGTCGTGGATCTCGTGCGCGAGGGCATCGGCTGGCTCGAGGGCACCGGCTCGCCGCCGGCGCGCGTGCCCCTCAGCGTCTCGAGCGGATTGAACGCGGGCTATCTCGCGACGACGACGCCGGGACAGGTGACGATCGGCGCCACGGTCAACCTACAGACGACCGTCGTCAACTACGGACCGCGCACGTTATCGGCGAGCGGGCCGAACAAGGTCAGCCTGAGCTATCACATCACCACGTCCGCCGGCGAGATGGTCGTCTGGGACGGCGCGCGCGGAACGTTGCCGAACGACGTGGCGCCGTTCACGCAGGTCATCGTGCCGATCACCGTCCCGGTGCCGCAGGGTGTCGGCGACTACGTCATCTCGTGGGACCTCGTGCTCGATGGCGTGGCGTGGTTCAGCAGCACCGGCGTGCAGATGAAGCGCGAGCAGTTCGCCGTCGTGTCGGGTGTCGTCTTCTACGGCAGCGGCTTCGGTCACGGTCTCGGCATGAGCCAGTACGGCGCGCAGGGATGGGCGACCGGCGTGACCGGGCTCACGCTCAACGCGGAGCAGATCGTTCAGAAGTACTACCCGGGCACGACGTTCCAATTCGTCGACGCGTCGCGCCCGCAGGTGCGCGTGCTGCTGTCGCAGCCGTCGTCGACCGCACGCTATCGCTGCGGCGACAACCGGTTCTTCGCGGGCTCGTCCGGTGACGTCAGCTCCGACGGCGGCTTCCGCGTGCTCGATGAGCTCTCAGGCAATGCGGAGATCGGCCGCGCCGGCTCCAAGCAGCAGTGGCAGTTCGTCGCGAAGTCCGCTGGCGTCGAGGTCTGGGACAACAGCGGAGCCGCGCCGCGTCTCGTTCGCATCGCCGCGTCGGTCGCCGTCATTCCGCTCGACCCGAACCAGCCGCTCGGTTTCGCGCAGAAGGGCATCTACCGCGGCAACTTCCGCTTCACCAGTCTCGGCGGCACGCTGCGCGTCATCAACGTGGCGACCTGGGACGACTACGTGCGCGGGGTCATCCCGCTCGAGATGCCGACGACCTGGCATCCCGAAGCGCTGAAGGCGCAGGCCCTTGCCGCGCGCTCCTACGCCTACAACTCGTACAAGGACGGCTCGGCCGACTACGACGTGAGCGACGACCAGTCCGATCAGTGCTACGGCGGCTCGCGCGTCGAGGTCGCCTCCAGCAACGCAGCGGTCACCGCGACCGCGAACAAGCTCATCACCTACAACAACGCCGCCGTCCGCGCGTACTTTGCGAGCTCCAACGGCGGCTACACGCTCCCGTACGGCTGCTTCGGCACCCGCGTCGTGCGCAGCGGCTCGACCTGGGTGTGCACGCCCGATCCGAGCCAGCCGTTCCTCGGCGCGGTCCCCGATCCCGCCGACCGCGCCGTCGCGAGCCCCGCGAACCCGCGCGCGTCGTGGACCGTGACCTTTACCGGTACGGAGATCCGCAATGCGGTGATCCGCTGCAACGGCACGGACATCGGCGTGCTCCAGGCGGTCGATCTGTCGAACCGCTCGGTACCCGAGGTCGGCCAGGTCATCTCGGTGCGCCTGATCGGCTCGTTCGGCTCGGTGGATCTCCGGGCCGAGGCCTTCCTGCGGACCTGCCTCGTGCTGCGCTCGACGATGGTGAGGCTGCAGCCCTTCTAGCCAGCGGGGCCTACTTGGTCCGGATGATCACCCAAGCCAAGACGATGCTGGCGCCCAGCACGATCAACGCGATAGGCATGACCTCGAGCGAGCGGTTCGCTGTCGTCTCCGACCAGAGGTAAGCGGCCGCGACGGTCATCGCGACCAGTGCTAGCGATGCCCGCGTTTGGCGACGACGCTCTGCGGCGGCCGTGACAGGGGCGGCCGTGATAGGGGGAGTCCCGACAGGGAGGCCGACCTGCGGCTCACCGACGTCCGGGAGCGCATTCGATGGAGCGACCCACGACCCCACGACGGCCAACACGCTGGCCAGGACCGCGAGCGGAAACAAGACGACGGCCGCGCCCATCGAGATCCAGGTGAAGACAACGGCAACGCTGTTGATCGGCTCTGGCAAGCTCCCATATGAGAGACCGCCACCCGAGAGGCCGAGGAACACGATGAATCCCAGGAACGCGGTCCCCGCCGCCGCGAAGAGGCGGACCGCCCAGCTCGACCTGCTTCTCTGGATCAACAAATCCGGTCGGCGCCTAACGCTAGGGACCGCCGTCAAGGGCGATCGCGCCGTCGCCAACCGCACCATCAGCCGGGGTATCCTTGTAGCCATAACGACTACATGAGGCAGGATCGATTCGCAAGGCCATGCCGAAGAAAACAACGATCAAGACCACACCCGTTTCGCCCATCAGTTTCCGGATGCCGTCGGATCTTCGCGCCCGCCTGCGCCGCTTCGCGAAAGAGCGCCATTTGGCGGAGGCTGAAGCGCTACGACTCGTCGTCTCCGAGCGGCTCGATGAGATCGACAACGAGCGGGAGCTCATCGCTGCCGAGCGCTGGCAGTTCAAGCAGGCCTACGCGACCTGGCAGCGCTACCTACGGGGTGCGGAAGGCACCGTACCTTGGGAAAGCATTCAACAGATCTTCGTTGACGCTCTCGCCAAACGCCCCGCCTCCGAGCAGGCCGAGTAGCACGCGGCACACCTCATCACGCGCCCCGAATTCGATGTGGATGTCCGCGCCGCGGTGGCGCATCTCGAGGAGGACTCCGCATGGCGCTGGATCTCGATAGTTGCGTCGGACCTCGAAACGCTGAAGGCGCTCCTATCCCAGTTTCCGGAGGCCGGTCGTGAACTGGACCGTGCCGGAGCCGGACCAAAGACGCTTCGCAGGCTGAAGCTCCGCCGCGCGCCATTCTTCGCGTGGTACTCATTCGACCCGGGGCGTGGAGCAGGCGTTGTCGAGCTGTACCGCTTGTTCCATTCGCGTCAAGAAACGCCTGAGCCGCGGTTGTCGCTCTAGCTCATCTTGTCGGGAGACCTTCGCCTTCGGCACGGCGTGCGCGGGGTCCTTCGCGGATAGCGTGACTGTGTGTCCGGCGCGCACGCTGGACTTCGCGAGCGCTCCTTTGGACCACACAGGCGCGCGGGTCATTCCGAGACCGGACCGATAGCGCGGTAACGGCTTGGCGGTCTCATCGTTCCCCGATGTACAGGGCCACGTCTCTGGCGCAGAATCACGACAAGCGTCGGGGAGCGTGGCGAGGAACTAAGGGGGTCTGGGTGAGCCGACGCTGGCCACGCGTCCGACTGGCGCTCCTCATCGCCCTCTTTCTGCTCGCCTTCTTCCCCAGTTTCGGTCCGCCTGCCCACGCGTCCCCCCGCGCGTCCGGGCAGATCGTCGCGAGCGAGGTCGTGCAGACCCGTCCGGCCGCGCGCGAGCTCGGCGCGCTCACCCGTCCCAGCGCGTTCCCGGTCGGCAGCGACGCCGGCGCCACCGGCGGCGACACGCTCCTCTTCACCTCGCAGGTCGTCGACGCCGGCCAGCTGTTCGACCGCGTCGGCACCCACTGGGTCGCCGCGTTCGGCGCGGAGGACTCGATCTACGTCGAGATGCGCGTCTCGAAGGACGGCGCGGCGTGGACCGAGTGGACCGCGCTCCCGCACGACGAGGACATGCGCGACTTCGATCGCAACGAGCAGTTCGCGGGGCCATTCGAGTTCCCGGTCTCGCGCTACGCGCAGTACCGCACCTGGCTCACCGGCGGCGACGCGGGCGCGCTGGGGCAGATGGCGCTCACGTTCATGGACGTGAGCGACGTCAACGCCGGTCCGGTCGCGCGGCTCATGAACGACATCACCGGCGCGTTCGCCGACATGTGGCACAGCTACGCCGACGCCGCACCGGCCGGCGAGCAGAAGATCCTCACGCGGCAGGACTGGGGCGCGGACGAGAGCCTCATGAAGTGGGCGCCCAAGTACCAGCGCGTGCAGAAGGCGATCATCCACCACACCGTCACCGATGACGGCGGCACCAACCCCGCGGCGACGATCCGCTCCATCTACTACTTCCACGCGGTCACGCGCGGCTGGGGCGACATTGGGTACAACTACCTCGTCGACAAGTTCGGCAACATCTGGACCGGTCGAGCGGGCGGCGACCACGTCATCGCGGGTCACGCCTACGGGTGGAACAACGGATCGATCGGCGTTGCCGCGATCGGCGACTACAGCGTCAAGGCCGCCACATCCACGCTGCAGAACGGGGTCATCAACATCATCGCGATGAAGTTCCAGCAATTCGGCATCCAGCCCTTCGGCGCCGACACGTTCACGCACGAAGAGCAGGCCGCGAACGGCACGTGGGTCAAGGTCACGTCGAATCCGCCGAACATCCAGGGCCACCGCGACGCGAACTACATCGTGAGCGCGCACGGAGGGCAGACCGCGTGCCCCGGCAACGGGATCTACAACATCATGGACAGCTTCCGGCGCCTGACGCAGGCCGCCGTCGTGAACGGCTTCTTCCAGCTGCCGTACCTCGAGCCGAACATGCCCAAGGCCGCGTTCCCCGGTGCCGCGGCGCCGGTGACCGTCACGATCTTCAACCGCGGCGCGACGCCGATCCCCGCGGGAACGGGTCTCTCGTACCGCGTCCTCAAGGACGGCCAGGTCATGACACAGGGCGGCGTCACGACGCTCGCGGCCGCGATCGCGCCGAGCGCCGCCGCGACCGCCACCTTGTCGTTCGTACCGCCCGCGGTCGGCAGCTACACCGTCCGCTGGGATCTCCAGACGAACGGGCAGTGGTGGAGCTCGCTCTACAACTCGCCGGTCCGCGACGTGGCCTTCCGCTCCGCGGACTGGAGCGTCGACTGGGTCAAGGACAACGTCCCGATCAGCTGGACCGCCGGCGAGACGAAGATCATCACGGTGACCGCGACCAACGACGGCGGCCGCGTGTGGCCGTCGGCCGGGGCGAACCCCGTACGCCTCGGCTACAAGTGGGTGAGCAACGCGACCGGCAACACCTTCCCTGGCGCGAACAAGTCGCCGCTCGCCGTCGACGTGCAACCGGGACAGACCGTGAACCTCGTCATCCCGATCACCGCGCCGACCTACCCGACGAACTACACGCTGTACCTCGACCTCTATAAGGAGAACGAATTCACGTTCGCCGAGAAGGGCGTCGCGCCCGACGACACGCCGACCGGCGTGAACGTGGACTTCAAGGCCGGGTACAACGTGCCGGTCGGTGGGGTCCTGAGCGCGCCCGCGTTCACCGCCGGCGAGACGGCGAGCGTTCCGGTCATTGTCACCAACACCGGAAGTGGAACGTTCCCGACGACGTCGTCCTATCCGGTGAACCTCGGGTACCACTGGTACAACTCCGCCGGCGTCGCGGTCGTGTGGGACGGCGCGCGCACCAAGCTGCCCGCGGATCTCGCGTCGGGTCAGAGCGTGAGCCTGAACGCGCAGGTCGCCGCGCCGACCACGCCCGGCACGTACTCGCTGCGCTTCGACCTGGTGCAGGAGGGCGTGACCTGGTTCAGCCTCAAGGGCGCCGCGCCGACGAACTTCACCGTCACGGTCCTGGGCCAGCTCGTGCCGGCGTACGGCGCCGGCTACAGCTCGGGCGTGCCGAGCGCGACGATCGCGGGGACCACCACGAGCGTACCGATCATCGTCACGAACAACAGCAACTTCCCGTGGCTCGCGGCCGGCGTGAATCCGGTCACGCTGTCGTACCACTGGTCCACGCCGGCGGGCGCGACCGTCGTCTGGGACGGCCTGCGCACCAAGCTCGCGGCGGACCTGCAGCCCGGCCAGAGCGTGCAGCTCCAGGCGAACCTCGCGTTCCCATCAGCGGCGGGCACGTACGTTCTCAAGTGGGACCTCGTGCACGAGGGCGTCAGCTGGTTCAGCGGCAAGGGCGTGGCCGTCTCGGCGAAGCAGATCGACGTGTCGCCGTACGTCGCTCCGTTCTATGGCGGCGCGTTCATCGTCGACGACGTGCCGACCGCCCTCGCGCCGAAGGTCACGACGACGGTCCCGGTCAAGGTCTTCAACCTGTCGAACTTCGACTGGGGCTCCGACGTGAACCTCAGCTACCACTGGTACGACGCCGCGGGCAACATGCTCGTCTGGGATGGCGCGCGCACGACGCTCGCCGGAATGAAGGTCGGCGAGGTGCGCATCGTCCAGATGAGTGTGACCGCGCCCAGCACGCTCGCGTCGTACATCCTGCGGCCCGACATCGTGCGCGAAGGCGTCACGTGGTTCTCGGGCCAGGGGATGATGCTTCCGTCGCGCGCGATCGCGGTCGCGGTGCCGCTGTACGGCGCGACGTACCAGACGCAGCCGAACTTCGGCGCGGCCGTCAACACGATCACGACCGTACCGGTCACGATCACGAACAACGGCTCACTGACGTGGCAGCCGGGTACGTTCAACCTCTCGTACCACCTCTACGTGCCGAGCGGGAACGTCTACGTCTGGGACGGCCTGCGCACGCCCCTGCCGGCCGCGGTCCCGACCGGCGCGAGCGTCACCGTGAGCGCGATCGTGAAGGTCCCCACTGTCGTCGGCGCCTACACCGTTGGCTTCGACCTGGTGCAAGAGGGTGTCGCGTGGTTCTCGACACGTAATGCGTCCACCGGGAGCAGTACTCTCCAAGCACAGTGAGAGCGCCCGCCCCTCGCCTCGCGCTCGCGATCGCGGTCTCCTTCGTCACTGCCTGCACGACCACGAGCGTCCCCGCGACGCCCAAAACGCCCACGTGGACGACATTCGGCGAGCTCTCGCAGCCGCGCGCCTACGCGACTGCTCTCGCGCTCCCCAGCGGCGAGATCCTCGTCGTCGGCGGTCTCGATAAGGACGCTCCCGACGTGACGAACACCGAGAGCGAGCTTGTGAACGTGAAGACGGGCGCGGTGAGCGTGCTGCAGCAGCAGCTCGAAGGGCGACTCCATCAGACAATGACGCGCGCGCTTGGCGACAAGATCGTGGTCGCGGGCGGCGTCAAGTACGTGACGACGCACTGGGATCCGGTCGACAGCGTCGATGTCTATCTGCCCACGGATCGCAAGTGGGTCTCGGCCAGCCCGCTGATCGAACCGCGCTCCGATCACGCGGCGGTCGCCCTGGTCACCGGCATGGTGATGGTCATCGGCGGGAACCAGGGGCCGCGCCTGCTGCAATCGGTCGAGATCTACGACGTGAAGAACGATCGGTGGTTCCGCGCCTCGCCGCTGCCGATCCCGCGGACGGAGCTCAGCGCGTTCACGCTCAGCGACGGTCGCGTGCTCGTCGCTGGTGGGATCGACTCGAGCGGCGTCGCCACGGACACGACGTACTTCTACAACCCGCCCGCGGACGCGTGGACCGAGGGGCCGCGCATGAGGGTGCCGCGCGTACAGCACGCCACCGTGCAGCTCAGCAGCGGCGACATCCTCTTCATCGGCGGCGACGGCGCGGCCTCGGGCACCAGCGAGCGCTACGACGCGAAGCTCGGCACCTTCGTCCTCTCGGGAACGCTCGTCGATCCGCGTCAAGCCGCTCAAGGCGCGGCACTGCCCGACGGCCGCGTCGTCCTCGTCGGCGGCATGCCGCCGCGCAACGACGAATTCGCGCCGCTGCGCAGCGCGGAGATCTGGGATCCCGTGACCGAGCAGTGGACCGCGCTCCCACCCAGTCCGACCGCGCGCGCGTGGCCGAGCGTCGTCGTGATCGGCGGAGTCGTCTATCAACTCAGTGGCACCGGCGACGCCGAAGCCGCTTATCGCACCATCGAGCGCCTCGCGGTCAACTGAGTCCAACCTGCCCGGCGCGACAGACTTGAGAAGATGACGACACTTGAGAGGATGTGGTCATGACTGAACGCGTGGGCGTCCGTGATCTCAAGGCGTCGCTGAGCGCGTACCTGCGGCGCGTGTCGGCGGGCGAGTCGATCCTCGTCACCGATCACGGCCGCGCCGTCGCGCGCCTGGTCCCGCCAGACGTTCCCGAGAGTCTGTCGCGTCTGATCCGTGGCGGCCGCCTGAACTGGACCGGGCGCCGCCTATCCGTCCCGCTCAGGCGGCCGGCGCTTCGCGGCAAAGGTCCGAGTCTCGCCGACATCGTGCTCCGCGACCGCGGGTGATCGGAGTACGCCGTTACCTCGGTGATCGCCGTGCGGGCGATCTCGCCGCAGTCGCGCGCAAGGAGGGACTGGAGATCCCTATCGCGCTCGCCTGAGCCGAGCGGTTAGGGCTTGTGTCGGGCGCGTTCTTCCAGCCAGTGCAGCAGATACGCCGGATCCTCGAGCGCTTTGCGGCTACCCCGCCGGATCGAGACCACGAGGGCGTTAGGCTCGCCGTCGACCATGAACGGGTAGACCCACCGGATCGTGTAGCCACTCACCGTGGCTTTGCGGGCAACGGAGCCCGCGGGCAGGCCGGGCACATCTGGTTCGGGCGCGCGAGTTTCGGGGTCGCGCGCGATGCGCTCGACTTCTTTGGTGATTCGCTCGGCCACGAGGTTGGCGTTGCGAGGACTCTGGGCCTGAACGTAGTCGAGAAGCTCGAACAGCTCGGCCTGGGCGTGCCGGCCGAGGATCACCGGCCGCGGCGTCGGCGCTAGGGCTTGGGATACCTGGTGCGCAGCGTTGCGGCCACCTTTTCCCACCGCTCGAAGTTCCCTTCCTTAACATCACCCATCGCCCGAGCAAGATCGAGGGCCCAGATCGCGCGGTTCAGTGCGGCGTCCAGCTCTTGGTGCTCGCGGTGCTGGTCCACGCTCTCGATGTACGCGACGGGTTCGCTGTACCGACGGATCTCCACGGGTCCCTGCTCGGCCTGGGCGACGACGCCAGCCGCATCAGACTGGAGTTCGCTGATCTGCCGTGATCGCACGCTCTCGATCGTCATTCCCTTGCTCCACTCGTGCTCATATTCATGTTCTGAAACATCTTATAGCACTTTGTTTCTGGACGCCGCAGCAAGCGAGCGACCCCTGCCAAGCAGCGGGAACACACCGGCCCGAAGAATCGGCCCCGAAATGGTTCCGTTGCTCTGTGAAACTGCCCCATCGCCCAGTGCTGCGCCCGTATACTTCCGCTCGTATTGCCGTTATTTCTGGCTAGACCGCCGTGCTGCGGCGATCCCTGAGGAGGGACTTCCCCAATGCGCTCGACCTTCATCCGCGTTGCCGCGACCGGGCTGCTCGCCCTGAGCCTGCTCATCCCGTACGCGTCGCCCGCCGCCGCGATGACCGGGACGATCACCGGAAGGGTCGTCGACTCGGTCACCCTCCAGGGCATCTTCGACGTGAACATCTATCTCGGCATCCCGGGCGGCTTTGTCTGGGCTCACAGCGCGGCGGACGGGTCGTTCACCATCGATCTCACACCCGTCACGTACAACCCGATCACGCAGTGGCAGGTCTACTTCGTCAAACCTGGGTATGTGATCGTCCCGACTAACAAGTTCTTCATGACGACCAGCGGATATGTCTTTGGCTCGGAGCCGGCGAACGTGCCTGCGGCTTTCCCGCTGGTGAAGCAGCTCGTGGGCCCGCGTTCGAGTTGCGCTGACACGACAGGGCTGCAGCCGCCGCCGACACTCACGCAGACGCTGTACCTCCCGAACATCACGAAGAACCTCGGCGGACCCACCGGCTGG
>JBGPZT010000241.1:0-2585 GCA_041493915.1 Candidatus Limnocylindria bacterium | reverse complement strand
CGGCCAGGGCGTCATCGGGAGCAAGGACGAGATCAAGCTCATGACGCGCGACGGGCTGTACGCCCACTACCGCCGCTTCTACGCGCCGAACAACGCGTACGTCGTGGTGACCGGCGACGACGAGCCGGAGCGTCTCATCGAGGACGCCGCCGCGGCGTTCGGCCCGCTCGAGCCGTCGAGCGATCTCGGTGAGCCGCCGAAGGCGCCCGAGCCGGAGCAACACGGTGAGCGCCGCATCGTCGTCCACCGCGCCGGCGGCACGCTGCCGATCGTGATGCTCGCGTTCCGCGCGCCGCGCGCCACCGATCCGCGCGCGGCCGCGATGTCCGCGCTCGCGGTGGCGCTCGCGGGCACATCCACGGGCAGCGACGGCGCATCCGGCCGTTCCTCGCGCCTCCATCGAGCGCTCGTGGAGACCGGACTCGCGGCGGACGTGGATGCGTCGTTCCAGCTCATGAAGGACCCGTACCTGTTCCTGGCCGACGCGACGCTGCGCCCCGGGATCAAGCACGTGGACGTGGAACGCGTCCTGCTCGAAGAGCTCGCGAAGCTCTCGAGTGACCTTGTGGCGGAGGACGAGTTCGCGCGCGTGCGCCGCCAGCTGCTCGCCGCGACCGCGTTCAACACGGACACGATCACCTGGCGCGCGTACCGCTGCGGCCAGCTTCTCTCGACCGGCGCGGCGACGTCGATCAGCGACTGGTACGCGAAGCTCGCCGCCGTGACGCGCGATGAGATCCGCGACGCGGCGAAGGGTCTCTTCGTGGAGCGGTCGCGCAACGTCGGATGGTTCGTTCCCGAGGGGGACGCCTCATGAACCGCGTCCACCACAGCGTGCTCGCGAACGGACTGCGGCTCGCGGTCGTTCCGATCCCGGATCTCCGCTCCACCTCGGTGCTGCTCGCGGTCGAGGCGGGGCAGTGGTTCGAGCCCGCTGGTCGACCGGGGATCGCGCGCCTGATGGCGCAGACGATGCTCCGTGGCACGGCGCGACGCGACGCTACGACGTGGGCCGGCGCGCTGGACGCGCTGGGCGCGGTCGCGCGCCTCGACGTCGGCGCTCACGCGGCGGTGTTCAGCGCGCAGTGCCTCGGCGACGACCTCGGCGGATTGCTCGCGCTCGTGGCCGAGGCGGTCCGCACGCCCGCGTTGGCGGACGCCGAGATCGAATTCGTGCGTGGGCAGACGCTCGCGCATCTCGAGAAGGACGAGCGCGACACCCGCGCGGTGTCGGACCGCTCCTGGCGGCAGCTGGTCTATCCCGAGGGCCACCCGTTCCACGCGCCGGCGATCGGTGACGCGGGCGTCGTGCGATCAGCGACGGGGGAGGAGATCCGCGCGTACCACAAGAGCGCGATCGCGCCGGACGGCGCGGCGCTGGTCATCGCGGGCGGCACGACCGCCGAGGCCGCGACGGCGGCAGCGGGCCGCGCCTTCGGCGACTGGCCGAAGCGCTCGCAGTCGCGCGACTCGCGCCATGCGCCGGTGACCCTCGCGACGACGAAGCGGCGCGTCGAGCTCGTGCCGGACAAGACGCAGAGCGACGTCATCATCGGCTGGCCCGGCCTGCCGCGGACCGATCCGCGGTTCACCGCCGCGCGTGTCACCAACATGGTCTACGCGGCGGATACGTTCGCGAGCCGCGCCGGCAACGTGATCCGCGATCAGCTCGGTCTCGCCTATTACGTCTTCAGCGGCATCGGCGCGAGCCGCGGCCAATCGCCGTGGATCTTGCGCATGGGCGTCAATCCACAGAACGTGCGCCGCGCGATCGAGGTCGCGCTCGACGAGCTTCGCAAGATCACCGCCGGTCAGGTCGCCGACGACGACCTCGCGCTGGCGAAAGACAAGCTTGTCGGCGAGCTCGACGTCGCGCTCGAGAGCCCGGCCGGCGTCGCCGCGATGGTGCTCGAGGCCGAGATGTTCGACCTGGGCGAGGATCACTTCGAACGCTATCCGCGCGAGCTCCGCGGGGTCACGAAGGAGCAGGTCGTCGAGACCGCTCGCGCCTTCCTCCCGCCCGACCGCTACGCGCTCGCGGTCGCCGGTCCCGCGCTGCCCGAGGCGCTCGTGTAGTGGCGCGCTTCCCCGCGGACGTGGTCGAGCGGATCGACGGGACGAAGATCGTCGACATCGAGACGCAGTCGCCAAAGGGCGCCAAGCATTCGGTACCGATCTGGATCGTGGTGGTCGACGGCGTTCCCTACGTTCGCTCGGTGCGCGGCCCGCAGGGACGCTGGTACCGGGAGTTGCTCGCGCGCGGCGATGGCGCGGTCGTCGTCGGCGGCAAGCATGTTCCCGTGCGCGCGACGAGGGACAGCTCGGCGAAGGCGATCGAAGCCGTGAGCGAGGCGCTCCGCAAGAAATATCCGCGCAGCGGCCAGTCGCTCGCCTCGATGCTGCGCAATGACGTTCTCGACACGACCGTTCGTCTGGAGCCCGTCTAGCGCCGCCGCTTGTGCCCTCTCCCCCTGCGCCCTCGCGCCGTGTTCCCGTGTGAGCTTTCGGGGCGGTCCCAGCTCGCCTCCGCAGCCAGCTCCTCATCGGTCATCGGCGTCAAGGACGTGTCGGGTTTAGGGTCCTCG
>JBGPZT010000059.1:0-14882 GCA_041493915.1 Candidatus Limnocylindria bacterium | reverse complement strand
CGCGAAGGACGGCATCCGCGTGAACGCGGTGCAGCCGGGGCGGATCGCCACGGATCGGCTCATCCAGCTCGACACCGACACGGCCAAGCGCCAGAACACCACGCCGGAGGCGGTGCGCAAGAGCTACGAGGAAACGGTCATCCCGATGGGCCGCTACGGCGATCCAGCCGAGTACGCGGCCGCGGTCGTATTCATCGCGTCGCCGAAGGCGTCGTACATCACCGGCGTTTCGCTCCAGGTGGACGGCGGCATGCTGAAGAGCATGTTCTAGTGAAAGCGGGCGCGTTCGCGGTCATCTTCGATGAACGTGATCGCGTCCTTCTCTGCCATCGACGCGACATCGACGCATGGAACCTGCCCGGCGGTGGCGTTGAGCAAGGCGAGACCCCCTGGGACGCGGCCGTGCGGGAGGTCCGCGAAGAGGTCGGGATCGATGCGGAGATCGTCCGGCTGACAGGTCTGTATTGGAAGCCAGGGACGGACGAACTCGTCTTCAATTTCGAGTGTCGGGTGACAAGCGGATCGCCGACCGCCAGCGACGAGGCTGATGATGTCGGGTACTTCGCATTCGACGCGCTGCCGCCCAACACCGTGCCAAAGCAGGTCGAGCGCATCGCCGACGCGCTCGTGCGCGCTCCGGTTCCCTTCTTCAAGAGTCAATCCGGACCCGGTATCCGGGAGCTGCTTCGAGCACGCGCGCCGTGATCGTCCGCGATAGGCTGCGGCCCGCGGTCTTCCGGCTCCCGATCGAAAAGATACGCGCGGGTTACAAGAGCGACATCTACTTCGCGCGCACCAAGCTCATCCTCGAGCGCGACAAGCGGGACGACCGGGTCACGATGCAGATATTCCAGAAGCATCCCGACGCGGTGATCGTCGGTACGGACCAGGTCCTCGCGCTCCTGCACGTCGGCACCGGCCGCTACCGGGAACGCGAGCGCGCGGAGCGGGTCTTCGCGCGCTACCTCGACGCGGAGCGCCGGTCGTACGCGCGCTGGGTCGCGCTCCCGCGGCAGACGTGGAAGGACTACGAGCCGATCGCGCGCGAGGTGTTCGAGATCTCGCACGAGCTCGCGTCGCTGTGGGAGCCGGGCTGGCAGGACCTGAAAGTGCGCTCGCTCTACGACGGCGAGACCAGCCAGCCAGGCCAGCCGGTGATGCACATCGATGGCGAGTACGCGTCGTTCGCACACCTCGAGACCCTCTACCTGGGCGCGCTGGCCGAGGGCTCCCGGGTCGCGACGAACACGCGCGAGGTCGTCACCGCCGCGAACGGTAAGCCGGTGATCATGTTCGGCGCGCGACACGAGGGTCACGAGGCGCAGGCCGGTTCGGGCTACGCGGCGTACGTCGGCGGCGCGGTCGCGGTGTCCACGGACGAGCAGGGCGAATGGTGGGGCTCGAAGGGACTCGGGACGGTGCCGCACGCGCTCATCGCCGTCTACGGCGGCGACACCACGGTCGCGACGCTGAAGTTCGACGAGTACGTGAACCGCGCGACGGATCGCGTCGGCCATCTCACCGCGCAGGGAACGCCGGAGGGACACGTGAACGTCACCGCGCTCGTGGACTTCCGCAACGACGTCGTGAACACATCGCTCGGCGTCGCGCATGCCCTCGGACAGCGCCTCTGGGGCGTTCGCGTCGACACGAGCGAATCGCTCGTGGACCTTTCGGTCGTCCGCGAGCTGCGGGAGAAAGAAGGCGTCGCCGGCGGCAGCGACGTGCGCGGCGTCACCCCACGCCTAGTGGAGCTGCTGCGTGCCGCGCTCGACGAGGCCGGGTACCGACACGTGCGGATCGTCGCCTCCGGCGGGTTCGACGCGAACAAGATCAGGCGTTTCGAGACGCTCGGAGTGCCGGTCGACGTGTACGGGGTGGGCTCGGCGCTCGTCCACGGCGGCACGTTCGATCACACCGCGGACATCGTCCGCGTGAACGGTAAGGACCTCGCGAAGACCGGTCGGCGCTACATCGAGTCGGATCGGCTTCATCCGGTGGACTGGAAGGCGCTGGTGGAAGAAGCCGATTGGGTCTCTCAGACCTCCTGATCCTCGTCGCTGGACTGGCAGTCGCCGGCCTGGCGAAAGGCACGAGCGGCATGGGTTTGCCGCTCATCGCGACGCCGATCCTGGCTGGCGTGTTCGGTCCGCGGCTTGCCGTCGCGATCGTGACGATCCCGATCCTCGCCTCGAACTCGCTGCTGCTCATTCAGGGCTTTCGCAAGCGAGATCTCCTGCGCGGGATCGCACCGCTCTTCGCCGCCTCGGCGGTCGGGACGGCGATCGGAACGCTACTGCTCGCGCGCCTCGATCAACGGACGTTCGCGATCCTCATCACGCTCATGGTCGTGGTCTTCCTCGCGCGCGGTGACCGTCTGCTCGGCGACGACCCGGCCGCGATGCGCGCGCGCATCCTTGGACCGCTCATCTGCTTCGTTGGCGGGATCCTCCAGGGCACGACGTCCATCGCGAGCCCGCTCGTGGGCTCGTACTTCCACACCCGGCGGCTGACCCCCGCGGATTTCGTCTTCACGCTCGCCGCGATCTTCGAGGTCAACGCGATCGTCCAGGTCATCGGCTACTCGGCGCAGGGCCTCTTCACGCCGGAAGTCGTCGCGCTCGGGCTGCTCGGACTCGTGCCGACGCTGCTCGCGCTCGCGGCCGGTGTCGCGCTGCGCGGCCGCCTCGATCCTCAGCGCTTCCGGCAATTCATCGTCGCGCTGATCGTGCTGTCGGTCGCGAATCTCCTCTGGCGGACCTTCGCGTAGTCGACCGCCCTAGCCCGCCAGCGCGTCCGACGCGATCTTCAGCGCGAAGGCGACAAGGATGGCGCTGCTCAGCAGCGCCGTCGCGATCTCGATCCGCGGCGTGAGCCGCGCGTGCAGCGCGGCGCCGATCGCGGCGAGCAGCGTTTGCCACGACAGCGACGCGAGCGCCGCGGCGACCGCGAACGCGACGCGCGAGCCGGCGTCCTGAGCGATCTGGGGTAAGCCGACGGCCAGCGTGACGAAGTACGCGACCGTGGCCGGATTCAGGAGCGTGAGCCCAAGGAAGAGGACGTAGGTACGCGCAGCTGAGCGCTCATCGCCCGGCGTGTCCAGCGCCATGTCGGTGCGACCGAGCCGCAGGAGGGCGCGCACCGCGAGGTACAACAGCGCTGCAGCCGCGGCGAGGCGCATCGGCAGGAGCACCGCTGCGAGCGCACCGGTGACCGCGCCACCCACGACCACGGCCGTGATCGCGTAGACGAGATCGACCGTGGCCGTGCCCGCGCCGGCCGCCGCGGCGGTACGGAAACCACGGCGCAGGCCGGTGCGAACGATGAGGACGGCGATCGGGCCGACCGGTATCGCGATGGCGTAACCCGCGGCGGCGCCGATGAGGAAGGCGGACAGCAAGTCGGCCGACCATAGCGAGGGGCGGCCTAGCATTCAAGCGATGGAAGTCGCCCCCGGCGTGCACGCCCTGCGCCTCATCGGCGCGAACGCGTTCCTGATCCTCGGCGACGAGCTCACGCTCATCGACGCGGGCCATCGCGGCTCGGGCGTCATGCTGCGCAGGCAGCTCGCCGCGCTCGGGCACAACGTCCGCGAGATCCGACGGATCGTCTGCACGCACGGACACCCCGACCACATCGGCGGCGTCCAGGAGATCGCCCGCGCGTCCGGCGCCCAGGTGCTGATGCACCCGGCGGACATGGAGCGGCTGCGGATCCGTTTTCGCGAGGTGATCAGTGGACGGCCGGCGCCGGGAGCCATCATCGCCTACCTCACGCAGGCGCCGGCCGAGGTGACCGCGGTACAGGATGGGGACGAGCTGCCGGTGCTGGGAGGGCTCCGCGTGCTGCACACGCCCGGTCACACGCCGGGAAGCGTCTGTTTGTATTCAGCGACACGTCGCCTGCTCATCGTCGGTGATCTGCTGCAGCGCATGCGCGGCCAGGTGACACTTCCGAACTACTTCTTCACCGACGACATGCCTCTCGCGCGCCGCTCGATCGCGCGGCTCGCGGAGCTCGACGTGGAGACGATCCTGTTCTCGCACTATCCGCCGGTACGGCAGGGGGGGCGCGAGGCGCTTCGGGCGCTCGCGAGCTAGCGGCAAGGGGAGGGCACATGGAGACACTGAACGACATCCTCGAGGAGTCGGCGCGGAAGTTCGGCAACAAGGACGCGTTCATGATCCGACCCGGCTTCCGCACACGCACGTGGACATATCGCGATCTGAATGACGTCGTGCCGCGCGTCGCGCGCTATCTGAGCGACGGCGGAATGAAGCAGGGAGAGCGCGTCCTCATCTGGGGTGTCAATCGCCCCGAGTACGGGATCGCGTTCCTCGCCGCGTTGCGCCTCGGCGCGATACTCGTGCCGCTCGAGGCGAACTATGCCGCCGAGTTCGCCCAGAAGATCGCGGAGCGCACGCGCGCCAGCGGCGCCATCGTCTCCGCGCAAACGCTCGCGCGCGCGAAAACGCTCGGCCTACCGCTGTACGAGATGGAACGCCTGCCCGATGTCGCACGCGAGTGCGCACCGCTCGAGAAGGCCGCGCTCACCGGCGACCACCTCGCCGAAGTCGTCTTCACGTCGGGGACCACGGGCGATCCGAAGGGCGCGATGCTCACGCACCGCAACATCCTGTCGAACGCGGTCGCCGCGACGCAGATCTTTCCCATCGGCCCCAAACAGCGCCTGCTGTCGTTCCTCCCGCTCTCGCACATGTTCGAGCAGCTAGCCGGCTTCTTCACCGTGCTGCTCTCAGGCGCGTCGGTCATCTATCCGACGAGCCGCCAGCCCGCGGTCGTCCGGCGCACCTTCAAGGAGCGCAAGGTCTCGATGGTGCTCATCACGCCGGCGGTCGTGAAGTCGCTGATGCTCGCGATCGAGCGCAGCGCCGAGGCGCAGGGGAAGAAGGAGCTCTTCCAGAAGCTGCGTCGCCTCGCGCGCAGGCTGCCGATGGCGCTGCGCCGCGTGGTCTTCTTCAGCGTCCACCGTCAGTTCGGCGGCCGTTTCCGCTACATCGTCTCCGGCGGCGCCGCGCTCGATCCCGCACTGGGCGAATCGTGGCGAGAGCTCGGCATCGACGTCCTCCAGGGTTACGGGACGACCGAGTGCTCCCCCGCGCTCACGTTCAACCGCGTCGATGTGAACCGCCTCGGCTCCGTCGGCACGCCGATACCCGGCGTCGAGGTGAAGGTCGCCGCGGACGGCGAGGTCATCGCGCACGGCCCGAACATCTTCAAGGGCTACTGGGAGAACGAGGAGGCGACGCGCGCCGTCGTCGACAAGGACGGCTGGTACCACACCGGCGATCTTGGCGAGTTCGACAAGGACGGTTTCCTGTGGCTGCGTGGCCGCAAGAAGGACATGATCGTCCTCGCCGACGGAACGAACGTCTATCCCGAGGACATCGAGAACGCGCTCGCGGCCGATCCGCGCATCGAGGCGCTCGCGACGCCGCTGCGCCCGGCGGTCGCCACGATCGTCGGCCTCCAGCGTCCGAGCGAGGACATCCAGGTGCACGCGGTCTTCCTCGTGAAGGACAAGGAGCAGGTGGCCTCGATCGTGCGCGATACGAACATCAAGCTGTCGGGCAGCCAGCAGATCCGCGGCTGGACGATCTGGCCCGATGAGGAATTCCCGACGACGCCGACGCAGAAAGTGAAGAAGCGCTTCGTGGTCGAGCGCCTCCTCGCTATGGGTCGCGTCGATCAGACGCGCGCCGTCACCAGCGATCAGGCCGTGACGCGCACGCTGACCGACGTCGAACGCGTCATCTCACAGGTCACCAACCTGCCGCCGGCTGCGGTGCATCCCGGCGCGACGCTCTCGGCGGATCTCGGTCTCGATTCGCTTGGGCGCGTCGATCTGCTGGGCGCGATCGAGGAGGAGCTGGGCGCGTACGTCGACGAGGCCGCGCTCGAGCCGAACGCCACGGTCGCCGAGCTCGAGGTCATGGTCGCGGCGGCGCGCGACGTCAAGCGCGACACCGGCATCTACGGCTGGCCGCTGAGTCCGCTCGTGCGCTCGTTCGGTCTGCTGCTGCAACAGACGCTCATCTATCCGCTGGTGCACATCTTCTACAAGGTGAAGGTCACAGGGCAGGAAAAGCTCGTCGGCCTGCGCGGCCCGGTGCTGTTCGCGCCGAACCACAGCCTGCACTGGGACAACGGCATCATCCTCATGGCGATCCCACTCTCGTGGCGGTGGAAGCTCGCGGTCGCCGCGGCCGCCGATGACGTCTTCGGGAACAAGCTCAACGGGATCTTCTCGTCGGTGCTCGCGAACGCCTTCCCGCTCGCGCGCGAGGGCGCCATCCGGCGCAGCCTCGAGCTCCTGGGCGCGCGGCTCGACCGTCAGTTCTCGGTGCTCATCTATCCGGAAGGCAAGCTCACCATCGGCGGACCGATGCAGCCCTTCAAGTCCGGGACCGGGCTCATCGCGGTCGAGGGCGCGACGCCGGTCGTGCCGATGAAGCTCAAGATCACCAATGTCTCGGTGCTCGATCACCTCGATCGGAAATGGGAGCCAGCACGTTCGAACGGCTGGCGTGGCGATGTCGAGGTCGTCTTCGGCGACCCGATCTACTTTCCCGCCGGCACGCCCGCGAACGAGGCGACCGCGAAGCTCCAGGCGGTGGTGGCGGCGCTCTAGCGGGCGACGAGCACCCGCACCACCGTCTGCGGCGCATCCATGTCGACGCGCTGCCATGCGTAGCGGCGGTCTTTGCGATTCGACGCGGCCGCGTGCGTGCCGTCCGCGGCGAGCACCACGATGTTGAACGCGGCGTCGTCGAGCGCGTTCACGTCCGCGATGGCGCGCTTCGCGACCTCCGCGGCGGACATGCCGCTCGCCAGGCGGTCGACCGCGGTCTTCGCCGTGACGTTGCGGATCGCGAGCTCGCCGAATCCGGTGCAGCACGCGCCGCCGTAACGCGTGTCGCAGAAGTTGCCCGCGCCGACGATCGGCGAATCGCCCAGCCGGCCCGGATACTTGTATGCCCAGCCGCTGGTCGACACCGCGGATGCGAGATCGCCCGCGCGATCGAGCGCGATGAAGTTCACCGTCCCGCGCTCTTCGCCGACGGTCTTCGCGACGACGGGCGCGAGCTTCGCGCGGCGCCGAACGCTGGCCGGGGTCTCGCGCGCCTTCGCGAGGCGCTCGACCCACATCCGGCGCGTCGACGGCGTGAGAAGCGTCGCTTTCTCGGCGCCGATCTCGGCCGCGAACCGCGCGGCGCCCTGGCCGACGAGCATCACGTGCGGCAAGCGCTCCATCACCGCACGCGCGACCGTGATCGGATGGAGGTAACCCACGAGCGCGCCGACCGCGCCAACGCGGTGCGTCGTTCCGTCCACGAGCGACGCATCGAGCTCGACCACACCGAGCACGTTCGGCTTCCCACCGCGGCCCACGCTCGTGTCCGACGGATCCGCCTCGATGACGCGCGCGCACGCCTCGACCGCATCGAGGGCGCTACCGCCTTTCCGCAGCACCGCGATGCCCGCGGCCAGGCCGGGCGCGCCGTTCCCGCTCGCGATGACGATGGGAGTGAGTTTCTTCACAAGACACCCACGACGAGTGTCACTCGTTCGGGGCGGTCATGCCGCGCGCGGGGGAGCGCAAGTGACCTCGGAGGAGTGACGACGACGTAGGGTCTATCCCCTCGCACGGCCGCACTGTATTCGGAACTCACGATTCATCTTCACGGGGGAGCCAGTCTCCCCTGCCGGCCCGATGGCACCGTGCGCGCGCGGCGCCAAAGTCACACGCATGTACACCGCATCGCCCATGGCCTGGACCGCGATGGTGATGGCACCGGGCTCGCCCTATCCCGAGGGCGACGTGACCGTGGTGCTCCGCGTCACCTACAACACGCTCGAAGCGATCATCCGTGACGAGTTCATGATCACGGAGTCGCGGGTCGCGCACTAAAAGGTGCTAGGTCGTCGCAGCCAGTTGGCCGCGCTTCTTGCGGTCCTCTTGCGCAAGCTGTCGCCGCAGCGTCTTCCCGATGAGGGTCTTCGGCAGCGACTCACGGAACTCGATGTCCTTGGGGACCTTGAACGGGGCCAGTTGAGTGCGGCAATGCGCGATGATCTCCTCCGCGGTCGCCTTCGCACCCGGCTTTAGCACCACGAAGGCCTTCACCTCTTCGCCCTTGATCGGATGCGGCACGCCGATCGCCGCGCCGTCGAGCACCGCGGGGTGCGTCGCGAGCGCCTCCTCCACCTCGCGGGGGTACACGTTGAACCCTGAGACGATGATCATCTCCTTCTTGCGGTCGACGATCGCGACGTAACCGTCGGCGTCGACGGTGGCGATGTCACCGGTGTAGAGCCAGCCGTCACGGAGGGTCTGCGCCGTCTCCTCGGGCTGGTTGTAATAGCCGTCCATGAGCTGCGGCCCGCGCAGCACGAGCTCGCCGGCTTCTCCTGCGGCCACCTCCCGTGTGCCAGTCTCGAGATCGACGATCTTCGAATCGACGTCGGGGTACGGGACGCCGATGGTTCCGACCTTTTGCTTCCCCTTGCCGTAGATCGGGTTGCAGTGCGTGACCGGCGCCGCCTCGGTGAGGCCATAACCCTCCACCAGGTTCGCGCCGGTGAGCTCGGTGAACTTCCGGTGCGTCTCGACCAGGAGGGGCGCCGAGCCGGAGATACAGGCCTCGATCGAACGCAGGTCGTACTTCTGCGCGAGCGGGGAGTTGATGATCGCGTTGTAGATGCGCGGCGCGCCACTGAACATCTGGGGCCGGTGCTTCTGGACGTCCTTGAGGACGCGCTCAAGCTCGAACTGCGGCTCGAGAATGAGGGTCGCGGCGCACTGGACCGCCAGGCACATCACGACCGTGAGGCCATAGACATGGAAGAACGGCATGACCGCCATCCCGCTGCCCTGGCCGTCCTTCAGGTTGGTGAACCAGGCGCGGCACTGGAGGACGTTCGCGACGAGCGCGCGGTGCGAGAGCATCGCGCCCTTGCTCACGCCGGTCGTGCCCCCGGTGTACTGCAGGAGCGCGATATCGTCCTTGCGCGTGCCGGCGTCGAACGGCGTGGCAGGCGCGTCGAGCACGGCGCGGAACGCGACCGCGCCCTCGTCGCCCGCAAATGGCTGGCGATGCCCGTCCTTCTTCTCCTTCGCGAGCGTGAACATGACTCGCAGGAGCGGCGGCATCTCCTCCTTGATGTTCGTGACGATCACGTTCTTCACGCTGGTACCGGCTCGCGCGGCCTTCGCCACGGGATACAGCCGCGACAAGGCGACGAGCGTGACCGCGCCGGAGTCCGCGAGCTGGTGGTGCAGCTCGGGCGCGGTGTACAGCGGATTGCACGGCACCACCGTTGCCCCGGCGCGCAGCGCGCCGAAGAAGGCCACGATGAACTGCGGGGTGTTCGGCAGGAGGATCGCGACGCGGTCCCCCTTCTTCACGCCGAGCTTGCGAAGACCGTTCGCGAAGCGCCAGGCCTCGTCGGAGATCGACTTGTAGGTACGCTTCGCGTTGAAGAAGATCGTCGCGACCGCGTTCGGATAGCTCTCGGCCGCGTCGTCGAGCAGCGCGTGGAGCGTCACGTCCGGATAGATGAGCGTGGCGGGAACGCCGGGGTCGTAATGCTTCGTCCACGGACGCCCGGCCATCGGCGCCGCATCCTTGGGTCGGACCGCGATCTTGTTCGCCATACCCCGCCTCCTAAGACTTGAGCAGCTCCTCCGCGATGATCATGCGCTGCACCTCGCTGGTCCCCTCGTAGATGCGAAGGATCCGTACGTCACGATACGCGCGCTCCACCGGCGAGTCCTTCATGTAGCCCATGCCGCCGTGGATCTGCAGCACGCGGTCGGCGACGCGATTCGCGAGCTCGGACGCATAGACCTTCACCATCGCCGCCTCGCGTGATGCACGGGTGCCGCGGTCGAGCTTTGCGGCCGCGTCGTAGACCATGAGCCGCGCCGCGTGGATCTCGACCGCGCTATCCGCGAGCATCCACTGGATCGCCTGATTCGCCGCGATCGGGTGACCGAACTGCTTGCGGCGCTTGGCGTGCGCGATACCAAGCTCCAGCAGGTACTGACTCGTGCCGACCGCGCCGGCGGCGAGCGACACGCGCCCGATGTCGAGCGCCCCGAGCGCCGTGCGGAATCCCGTCCCGGCCTCGCCGCCGAGCACGTTCTCCTCGGGGACCTCGCAGTCCTCGAAGATCAGCTCCCCAGTCTTCGAGCCGCGCAGGCCCATCTTCTCGTCGACCTTGCCGACCCGAAAGCCAGTGAAGCCCTTCTCGACGATGAACGCGGTGATGCCGCCGCGCGCGCCCTTGGCCCGGTCGTTCGCGGCGTAGACCACGACGACGTCGGCGATCGGGCCGTTGGTGACCCAGATCTTCGTGCCGTTCAGCAGCCATCGGCCACCGTCTTTCCGCGCTGTCGTCTGGATCGACGCGGCGTCGGAACCGCTCGACGGCTCGGTGAGCGAGAACGCGGCGAGCCTCCGACCCGCGGTGAGGTCCGGCAGGTAGCGGCGCTTCTGCTCGTCGGTGCCGCCAAGATAGATCGACATGCTCCCGATGGAGGTGTGCGCTCCGATGAGGTTCGAGAACGCCGCCGACGTCCGCCCGAACTGCTCGAGCGCGAGGCAGTAACCCAGATCGCCCGCGCCGACACCGCCGTACTCCTCGGGGAACGGCAGACCGAAGAAACCCAGCGCGCCCATCTCGCGCACGATCTCGCTCGGGATCTCGTCGTCGTCCTCGACCTTCTTCTCGATCGGCTGGAGACGCGTCTCGACGAAATCGCGCACGGTTCGCGCGAGCAGCTGCAGCTCGTCCGGGATGTCGAAATCCATCACGCCTCCCCGACATGGATGGCGGCGATGCCGAAGCTGAGGCGCTCGTAGCGTACGCGCGCGAAACCCGCGTCGCGCATGCCCTCGGCGAGCCCGTCCGCACCCGGGAACGCGGCCACCGAGCGCGGCAGGTAGCGGTACGCCGCGGCGTCTCCGCCGAGCAGCGCCGCGATGCGCGGCGACAACCAATGGAAGTACAAGCGGTACAGGGTGCCGACGAGCGGGTTCGGCGGTGTGGACAGCTCGAGGATGACCGCGCGTCCGCCGGCTCGCAGCACACGGCGCATCTCCCGCAGGCCAAGCCCGAGATCGCCGAAGTTGCGCACCGCGAATCCGGCCACGACGCGGTCGAACGACCCGTCGGCGAACGGCAGTCCGTCCGCGGTCGCAAGCACCAGCACGACGCGGCGATCAGCGCGAGCTTCAGCACGTCGACGCAGCGCGTCGAGCATCAGCGGAGAGAGGTCCACGCCGATGACCCGGGCGGACGGGTCGGACGCGTCGATCAGACCGAAGGCGAGGTCACCGGTACCGACGCCGACGTCCAGCGCGACCTCGCGCGCACCCAGTCGCGCGAGCGCGGTCGCGCGGCGCCGCCACCCCACGTCGCGGCCGCCGGACAGGATGCGATTGAGCGCGTCGTAACGCGGGGCGACGCGGTCGAACATCTCCGCGATCCGACGATCGTGCTCAGAGCGTGCCATCGCGCTTCACGCTAGCGTGGCGCCATCGGCACCGTCCTCTTCGTATACGCGCATCCCGACGACGAATCGTTCGGCGTCGCCGGTACGGCGATGAAGCTCGCGGCCGCGGGCCACACGACGGCGCTCCTCACCCTCACGCGCGGCGACGCCGGCATGTGGTTCGGCAAGGAGCGCGGATCGTGGACGCCGGCCGAGCTCGCGGCGGAGCGGAGCAAAGAGTGGCGCGAGGCCGTGAAGCTCATCGGCTTCAAACACTCCCGTCTGTTCGAGTGGCCCGACGGCGGCCTCGCGACCTCACCGGCCGAGCGCGTGACCGCCGACGTGGTGCAGTTCATGCGCGAGATCCGAGCGGACGTGGTCTGCACGTTCGGTCCCGAGGGCGCCGGCAGCGAACACGACGACCACCGCGCCGCGTCCTTCTATGCCGTGCGCGGATTCCACCGCGCCGCGCTGGCCGACCAGTACCCGGACCGCGGTGCGCCCCACGCCGCGCGCCGGCTCTTCTTCGGTGCGTCGCCCATCTTGCCGGACCTACCGTTCGTCGCGATGACGCCGACGCACATGGTGGACATCCGCGAGTTCCAGGACCGTAAGGCGAAGGCATTCGAGTGCCACAAGACGCAGTTCAAGGACCGCGACAGGTTCTTTCAGATGCTCGAGCGGCGCGGCGGCAAGGAGTTCTTCCACCTCGCGATCGATCGCAGTGCGTCGGAGCCCGACTCCGGCGACCTCCTGGCCTGATGGAATCGATCCTCACCCTCCCGCTCGTCCTCGCCGTTGTCCTGGTGGAGCTCGCGGTCGGCGGTACGTTCGTGTCCTGGTTCCTCGAGCGCCGCGGCGAGGCGCCCGGTGGATTCCTGAAGCTCGTGGCGGGGGTCGACGCGATCGCCGCCGCGGCCGCGCTCGGTCTCGCGCCCGCCCTGCCACGCGGCGACACGGCCCTGCGAGTGAGTCTTGATCCGGGCCCGCTGTCATCGTTCGGCCAGGCCCTCGCGCTCGTCGCCATCCTCATGACCGCACAGCTCGTCTTCACGTTCGTCCCTGCGCGCGTCCTGCGCAACATCGGTGCGCTCCTCGCTTTGGCCGCGGGCCTGATCGCGCTCGGAGTCGCGACGGTGGCGCGAACGGCCCAAGGGCCGACCGACGCCTTCGGGCTCGCGCTCGCGCTGGCCGCTCCCCCGCTCGGCGCGCTCGCGCTCGGCGGTCTCGATGGCGCGATGCTCCTGGGCCACTGGTATCTCGTGACGCCAAAGCTCCCCACGGCTCCGCTGCGAAACGCATCGCTCATCGTGGTCGCGGCCGTCGTGCTGCAGCTCGTGGTCGTGCTGGCGACGGTGATGCGTGGCGATCTGTCCGGGACCACGCAGACCGGACTTGTCGTCGCGATCGGGATCCGTATCGGCGTGGGTCTCCTCATGACGCTCGCCGTCGCGCTCGCCGCGTGGTGGACAGCGCGGATGAACACGCAATCCTCGACCGGATTGCTCTACGTCGGACTCGGGTCCGCGCTTGCGGGCGAGATCAGCGCGCGTGTGCTGTTCTTCCTGACCGGAGCCGCGGTTTAGTTATCGCAGGGGCTTCGCCCCTTCAACCCCGCTAACCCGTACCGGGGGTCTTGAGCGGCGTCCAATGCGCGCCGCCGTCGACGGTCCGCTGGATCGCGCCGCGCACCGTGGCATAGCCCACGAGCGCATCGCCGAACACGATCTCCGGCGCGATCGGCGCGGCTTGTGAGTAGTCGGTGGTGAACGCGTGCCACGTCGCCCCCCCATCAGTGGTCTCCTTGGAGGAGCCGGGGGTACCGATCTGTACCCACCGCGTTGCGGTCACGAAAGTGAAGGCGCCTTCGCCTGCCGGAACGGTCGCGAGATAGCTCCAGGTCGCGCCGCCGTCCACGGAACGGTACACATAGCTCCCGCTCTGGTCACTGGCGCGGACAAGCACGAGGAGCGTGCCATCGAACGCGCGTACGCGATCCGCGCGAAGAAAGACGCCGGAGGGCACGATCGTGAAGCCGAGCGGAGTTAGCAGCAGAGTCGAAGCGCTCCACGTGCGCCCGCCGTCGTTGGTCCGATAGATGACGGGGTTGCTATTCGGGCCGGACGCGCTCAGGAATCCACGCTGCCCATCGACTGATGCGAGATGCTCTTTGCACCTCGTACGGCCCGTCCCCGGGGGTTCGACCGGGGGTTCGGCCGGTGGCTCCATCGCCGCGATGACGAGCGGATCCCACTTGCCTCCGCCATCGGTGGTGCGTGTGATCCCGACCGACTGGTTCTGGCACGACGTCGCCACCGATGAGAAAGTCGCGAGCCATCCGTCGGTGTCGCTGATGAACGCGATCTCTCGGTTCGGATAGCCAGGGACAGCAGCGGTGCGATCCTGCCACGTGTCGCCGCGGTCAGTCGAGCGGAAGAGGCGGCTGTCGGCGACGAACGCCCACACGACAGCGCCCGATGGAGCGCTGAGCTGCGCGGTGCTCGGGAGCGCGATCGGCGTCGCCGCGACAGTCGGTGACGGCGAGGCCGTCGGCGTCGCGGCCGGAGCCGTACTCGCCGACGGCGGCGCCGTCGAGGCGCTCGACGCGGGTGGCGGCGCTGTGCAGGCAGTCAAGAGCACCAGCAGCACAGCGAGAATCAGAGTGCGACGCATCCGGAACATCTACTCAGTGTGCGATAGGAAATGTGTCAACGCGCGTCAGCGTTTTCGCGGCGAAGGCGTACAAGGGACCTAGCAGTTGCCGGCGCGTACGCTACTTCTTCTTCGGCTTTGCCTTCGCCTTCGTCGCCCGGGCCTTCTCGATCCTCTCTCGGTCGGCGAGCGCGTGCTGCACCGTCTTGAACTTCGACAGCTCGCCGCGGCGATCCTTCTGGACGTTCTCGCGGAAGGCGGGGTCAGTCGCCTGAGAGCGGGCGCGCGCCCCGTCGCGCATCGCGGCGTCGAAGATCTTCGCGACCCGTTTGAGCTTCCGCAGCGGCATCGGGGAAGTGTACGAAGCCCGGGCTAGCGGTTCCGCTCGGCGCGGACGAAGCCAGCGGTGCCGATGACCATGAAGACGACGAACTCCGCACTGATGATCGCCAGGTTGGTCGGCAGGTCGAAGATCGGCACGCTCGGCCCGCCCGCGTAGTAGACGTCGCGCATCAGGTCGACCGCGTAGCGCATCGGCGCGATCTTCGAGAGGATATCGAGGAACCAGGGCAGGTTCCCGATCGGATTGAAGATCCCGGCGAGGAAGAACTGCGGCAGCATCACGAACGGGAAGATCTGATTCGCTTGCCGCAGGTTGTCCAAGCGCGACAGGACGAGGACCCCGAACGCGCCGCCGTACACGGCGATG
>JBGPZT010000236.1:0-2801 GCA_041493915.1 Candidatus Limnocylindria bacterium | reverse complement strand
TGGAGGACGCTAGATGCGCGGGCGTTGACCGGCGGCGTGCATCTTCGAACCGGCCTTGTTGGAGCTGGCGTTGGCCCCCACTCGGTTGAAACGTTGCGCGGGTTCGATTCCCCGCCTCCACTTCCAAGGCCAAGAAACTCGGCGAACTCAGACCGACACCGGCGCCCGCACCCACAAGCCGATCACGCGAACCGACCCCTCGGAGCCCGAGGAAGCGACCGTGATCCCGGCGACGCTCTCCAAGCCCAAGCACGCGGCCTCCGAGTACGGCCAGGCGCTAAGCGACGCGCCGTGGGAGAAGCGGATCGACACGAGCCGAGACCTCGGCGACGGCATCGACCCGGACCTACTGCCTCCAGAACAGTTCCTCGAGTGACTTCGGCGCCTGCGACGCCGCCTGAAGGTCACGTGCAGGCTGCCGCGGTCGTCACGACCTCCGCGAACTCGTCCTGGAGGTTGATGCCGGTCATGCGCGCGATCTCGGCAGCCGGCACCACCTCGCCATCCGGGGCGGCGATGTCGAACGTGTGGGTCGCGTCGAGGACGAACCACACGTCGTACCCAAGGTCGGAGCCGATGCGAGCGGTCGTCTCACAGCAAAAGTTCGTCTGAATCCCGCACACCGCGATCGCGCCGATCCCGCGCTCGCGCAGCCATGCGTCGAGATCGACATCTCCGTGAAACGACGAGTGCACTGTCTTGACAATGCGCACATCGGGCTCGCCGGCGACGGCCTCTTTCAGCTCGAAGCCGGGCGTGCCGCGCTCGAGCGGTCCACCCCGCCAATCGTGCTGAACGACCACGATCGGGTCGCCGCGCCGGCGCCACGCGGCAATCAGCTTGGCGACGTTCTCCTCCGCATGGGGATTGTCGCGGGGTCCGAGCGCTGGATCCTCGAAGCCGCGCTGAACGTCGACCACGAGAAGCGCACGCTGTCCGATCATGCGGCTGACCCTACCGTAGGCCGCCCGAGGCGGCAGCACCAGTCGCTCGTTCGGACATGTCGAAGGTGCCTTCCGGGAAGGAGACGATCCTCTTGCTCAGCTGATGCGGATCAGCTTCTTGTTGACGAACTCGTCGGCCCCGTAGCGGCCGAGCTCGCGTCCGAAGCCGGAGCGTTTCGTGCCGCCGAACGGCAGCTCGGCACCGTCTGCGCCGACGATGTTCACGTAGACCATGCCGGCGTCGATCCGGTCCGCGACGCGCTCGGCCTGCTCCAGGTCGTTCGTCATCACGTATGAGCCGAGCCCGAACGGCGTGTCGTTTGCCAGCGCGACCGCCTCCTCCTCCGACGGCACGCGATAGACCTGGGCGGCCGGGCCGAACAGCTCTTCACGGTAGATGTCGTTCTCCGGCGTGATGTCCGTCAGCACCGTCGGCTCAAAGTAGTTGCCGTTGCGCTTGCCGCCGGCGACGACCGTCGCGCCCTGCTCGACCGCGCGCCGGACCTGATCCTCGAGGCGGTCGGCCGCGACCTGAGAGGACAGCGGCCCGCACTCGGTCTCGCGCTCGCGCGGATCACCCTGCTTCACAGCGGTGAGCGCGGCCGTGAACTTCTCGAGGAACGGCTCGTAGAGCTCGTCGATCACGATGAACCGTTTCGCGCCGTTGCACGACTGGCCCGCGTTGTCGATCCGCGCGGCGACAGCGTCCGCGACCGTCTTGTCGAGGTCGTCAGTGCCGAGGACGATGAACGGGTCGGAGCCGCCGAGCTCGAGAACGACCTTCTTCAGATGCCGGCCAGCGATCTCCGCGACGGCGGCGCCGGCGCGCTCGGAGCCGGTGACGGATACGCCGCGGACGCGCGGATCGGCGATTACCCACTCGATCTGCTCGTTCGTGGCGTAGATGTTCACGTATGCGCCGTCGGGGAAGCCAGCATCGCGGAACATCTGCGCCATCGCCTCAGCCGACTGCGGGCACTGGGGCGCGTGCTTCAACAGAAGCGTGTTGCCGATGATCAGGTTCGGCGCCGCGAAACGTGCGACCTGGTAGTAGGGGAAGTTCCACGGCATGATCCCCAGCAGGACGCCGAGTGAGCTGCGGCGGACGACCGCCGACCCCTCACCCTTGAGGAGCTCAATCGCCTCGTCTGCCATCAGTGCTTCCGCATTGTCTGCGTAGAACCCGTAGATCGACGCACAGAAGTCGACCTCGCCCCGCGCTTGCCGTACCGGCTTGCCCATCTCGGCGACGATGATTTCCGCAAGCTCCTTCCGCCGTTCCGAGTGCAGCTCGCCGACGCGCCGCACGAGCGAGGCGCGGTCAGCGACAGTCGCAGCTCTCGACCACTCGCGGTGTGCCCGGTCGGCGCGGGCGATCGCGTCCCGCAGCTCGTCGTCCGTGATCGTCGGGTACTCCTTGAGCGTCTCGCCGGTCGCGGGGTCGACAACTGCGTACATGCTCATCACTTCGTTCCTCCGTCGGTCGGACTGAGGCCGACTCTACGCGCTCGAGTCGGCACGATGACGCCAGTAGGAGGTTCTGACAGGTCCGCGCTCTAGTCTGGCCCTTGTGGATGGAGAGACTCCACTTGAGAAGCTCGAGGCCCTGCAAGTTCGCGGAATCCTCTGGCAGCTTGCCCGAGATGGCCAGATCAACGACGTGCTTTGCGAGATGCCCCAGTGCTACTGCTTCCGGGGTCGTAGGTACTTCGAGTCGAGATCATCGCGTTCCGATTGGGAGCCAACGGCCGACCACTATCCGAGACTCAAGATGCACGGAGGGCACCTCACACCCGACAACGTCCGACTTGCGCATCGGCTCTGCAACCGCCGTGACTACTGGTGGCGCGTGAAGAT
>JBGPZT010000194.1:0-4199 GCA_041493915.1 Candidatus Limnocylindria bacterium | reverse complement strand
GTCGTGCGAGTGCGATCACTTCCATACCTCGGGTCTGTGCGCTCACGTCATGACCCTTCAGCGTCTCTTCGAGACCCACCTCACCGACGCGGTGAAATACACGACCGAGCACATCCCCGCGTAGTCGCTGCGCTCGTCTGCTTGGCGTGTGCGCTTCGCGCACGCCGCAGTAGCGACCCCGGCGCCCACAACTGAATAGGCAGGGTCCCAGCGAAGCCGGTGAGATTCCGGCAGGGTCGCGCCACCGTGATGGACTTTCGTCCGAACTCGGGTCGCCTGGTACTCCTGCTCGCGGCAAACACGCCTTCGCGAAAAAGGAGTGCAGCCAAGATGCGTTTCCGT
The DNA here is from genome assembly GCA_041493915.1 of Candidatus Limnocylindria bacterium. GTDB lineage: Bacteria > Chloroflexota > Limnocylindria > P2-11E > P2-11E > CF-39. Next base: position 3,857 of record JBGPZT010000194.1, on the reverse strand, counting down.
CTCGCGCCGTTCGTCGTAGTCCTCCTCCTCGTCGCCTCCGCCTGTGTCGCCGCGACGGCTCCAGTTTCAAGCCAGACAGCCGCTGCGACCGCTTCAGCGTCCGCCGCGGCGTACCCCGTCACGGTGACCGACTTCCAGAACCGGTCCGTCACCGTCCCGAAGCGCCCCGAGCGCATCGTCTCCATCGGCCCGTCGATCACCGAGTTCCTCTACGCGCTCGGCGCCGGACCGCGTGTCGTCGGCGCGGATGACTTCTCCGACGAGCCGGCCGCCGCGCTGCAGCTCGAGAAGGTCGGTGGCATCAAGGTCAACTTCGAAAAGGTCGTGTCCCTGAGGCCGGACCTCGTCCTGAGCGTGAAGTTCTCCGATGGCACGATCGAGAAGCTCGCGGGTGCCGGCCTTCTCGTGCTCGTCGTCGACCCGCAGAGCGCCGGCGACGTCGCTCGGACGGCGATCCTGCTGGGACGTGCCGTTGGGAGCGACGGCGACCACTTGGCGCGTGACATCCAGAAGCGCGTCGACGACGTCAGGTCCAAGACGGCATCCGCGGCGACCAAGCCGCGCGTCTACCACGAGATCGACGCGTCCGATCCCACCAAGATCTTCACCGTCGGACCTGGGTCGTACATCCACGACCTCATCGAGATCGCCGGCGGGCAGAACATCGCGGCGCGCGCCATCAGCGCGTACCCGCAGCTTTCCGCGGAGGAGATCCTGCGGAGCGATCCGGAGATCATCATCCTCGCCGCGGCGGACTATGCGGCGAAGCCGGACCAGGTGGCCGCGCGATCCGGGTGGTCACAGGTCAGCGCGGTGAAGAACAAGCGCATCGTCACGATCGCGCCCAACCTCATCAACCGGCCCGGCCCACGCGTCGGAGAGGCGGCGGAGGCCTATGCGAAGCTCGTGCATCCGGAGCTTTTCCCCTGATGCGCACCGTCACCGTCTTTGCGCTGCTCGCCGCCGCGCTCGTCGTGAGCGCGGCCGCGGGCATCCTCGTCGGCGCCGTGCCCATCGCGCCCGTCGATGTCCTCTCGGCGCTCCTCGGTGCCGACGGGACGAACGGCACGATCATCCGCGAGCTCCGTCTGCCGCGGGTGCTCGGCGCGGCACTCGTCGGCGGCGCGCTCGCCGCCGCTGGCGCCCTGCTCCAGGGCATGCTCCGGAATCCGCTCGCGGATCCGTTCGTCACCGGAACCTCGGCCGGCGCGTCGCTCGGTGCGGTGCTCGCCGTCGCGCTCGGGTTCGAGCCCGCGCTCGTGCCGCTCGCGGCATTCGCCGGCGCGACCCTGGCGATCGCGCTCGTCTGGCGCCTCGCGCGGCTCGGTGGCAGAACGACCGTCCTCACCGTCCTGCTCGCCGGTGTCGTGCTCACATCGTTCGCGGGCGCGCTCGTCACGTTCATCCTCGTCTCGAGCGATCGTCTCGCGCTTCGCCTGCGCGCCGTGCTCGGCTGGCTGCAGGGCGGCATCTCGGTGATCAGCTGGAGCGAGCTCGCCGTGGCCGCGGTCGTTGTTGCCATTGGCGTCATCGGCGCGCTGCTGCTTGCCCCGCGCATCGACGCCTACGCCTTCGGCGAGGAGACCGCGGCGGCGCTCGGCGTCGATCTCGATCGGACGACCGCCGCGGTCCTCGCCACCACCGCTTTGCTCACCGGGGCCGCGGTCGCGATCGCCGGGCTCATCGGCTTCGTCGGGCTGGTGATCCCGCACGCGCTCCGGTTCCTGCTTGGGGCGACGCACCGGCGCCTCATCGTCGCGAGCATCCCGGCGGGCGCCATCGCGTTGGTGCTCGCCGATCTCGGCGCACGGACCGCGCTGGCTCCCGCGGAGCTGCCGGTGGGCGTCATCACAGGCCTGGTCGGCGCCCCGTTCTTCCTCGCGCTGCTCGTGCGTTCGCGGCGGGTGATCGTTTGAGCAGCGTCGTCGCGCGCGCCGTCCGCGCCGGGTATCGCGAGCGAGAGGTGCTACGCGGCGTCGACCTTGTCGCGCACGCGGGCGAGCTCGTCGCGCTCGTCGGCCCGAACGGCGCCGGGAAATCCACGCTGCTGCGCGTGCTCGGCGGACTGCTGCGGCCGGCCTCCGGCAGCGTGATGATCGACGGCATCGACGTCACGACGCTTGACCGTCGCTCCATCGCGCGTCACATCGCGGTGGTGCCGCAGGTCTTCGAGACGCTCTTCCCGTTCACCGTTCGTGAGATCGTCGCGCTCGGCCGGACGTCGCGGCTCGGGCCGCTCGGGACCCTCGGCTCCGACGACGCGCGCGCCGTGGCTCGTGCTCTCGACGACATCGGAGCCACGGACCTCGCCGACCGTCGCATCGATCGGGTATCGGGCGGCGAGCGCCAGCGCGCCGTGCTCGCGATGGCCCTCGCGCAAGAGGCCGGCGTGCTGCTCCTCGACGAGCCGACGGCGCACCTCGATCCGACGCATCAGCGCGCGACGCTCGAGCGCGTCGCGACGCTCGCTCGCGTGCGCGGCCTCGCCGTCGTCGCGGTGCTGCACGATCTCAATCTGGCCGCCGCGTTCGCATCGCGCGTCGTGCTGCTCGCGGACGGCGCGGTCGTCCGCGAAGGCGAGCCGAGCCACGTCATCACGCCCGAGCTCGTCGCAAGCGTGTTCGGGCCCGGGCTCCGCGTCATCGCGCACGATGGGCGGCCCTTCGTGATCCCCGAGCCCGCCACGGCCCTGGAGCGCCACGCGCGTGCCGGGTGAAGACCGCTGCGCGGCATGCGATGCGCGGCTCGATCTCGGGCGTTACGCGCTCTGCGATGTCTGCAAGGGCGCGCGGTTCTGCATCGCCTGCGCGCGCGCTCATCTCTGCACGCCACGCTGTATGTCGAACGGCTGCATCGCCGGGCTGTGCGTCCACGTCGTGCGCGCCGGCGTCGTCGACGCGCGCTACGGGATTGTCGAGTGAGTTATGCGTTGATGTGGTCCGGTGGCAAGGACAGCGCCCTCGCCCTATGGCGCGCGCGACGCGGGGGTCTGCAGGTCGACTGGCTCGTCAACGTCTACGACCGCGCGACCGAGCGCGTGCGGTTCCACGCCACACCGATCGGCGCGATCGCGCATCAGGCGGAGGCGGCCGGCGTGACTCTCGTGAGTGTTCCGACGGACTGGGAGACCTTTGACGCGTCGCTGCGCGACACGTTCGCCGCGCTCGTCGAGCAGGGTTGCCGCGGCGTCGTGTTCGGCGACATCCATCTCGCCGACGTGCGCGGCTGGTATGAGGAGCGCACCCGCGCCGCCGGCCTCGAGCACGTCGAGCCGCTCTGGGGCGAGCCGCCCGGCGCGCTGCTCTCCGAGTTCGTGGCGATCGGTGGCCGCGCCGTGCTGACCTGCATCGAGACCGCGAAGCTCGACGCGTCCTGGCTTGGGCGCGTGATCGACGCGGATTTCGTGCGTGACATCACCGCGACCGGCATCGATCCGTCCGGCGAGAATGGCGAATACCACTCTTTCGCATACAGCGGTCCGTTCTTCAACACGGCCGTGCCATGGCGTGCGGGCGACCGCCGCGACGACGGTCGCTTCGCGCAGCTCGACGTAGCGCTGACGCAGAACGGGCCATCGCGGTAGGGGAATCCAGGAGCGGGGAGTTACCCCTCGAGATGTGAGTGCGCCGCAAAGGGAGCCGCTGATCGTCCAGGACAAGATCAACGGGGTCGTGATCATCAACGGCGTACGGGTGTGGGGGTTTGTCGATGACCGTCTCGAGTCCTGTGAGTTCTGTCGTGAGCGACCGGCACATCCATTCGCGGGTCCACTGGACGAGCCCGGCGCGTAGTCCTTAGTCCGCGGTCACCTCGACCGGAGCGGACCAGCCCCAGTCCCAGCGCGCGAGCTCCTCGAG
>JBGPZT010000156.1:0-6048 GCA_041493915.1 Candidatus Limnocylindria bacterium | reverse complement strand
GCCCTCGGGGACGTTCTCGGCCTCGAGGAGCTTGATGCCGGGCACCTTCTGCGTCATCGCGACGAGCCCCTCGTGGTGCGCCTGGTTGTAGCCCGCATCCTTGATGGAGCCGACATGGATCGCGCCGGCGATGAGCCGCGTTGGCGTCTCGGTCGGCGTCGCGGTCGCGGTGATCGCGGGGGTCGGTGATGGTGTCGTCGTCGTTCCGCCGCAGCTCGCCGCGACGAGGAGGGCGGTAGCGGCGAGGGCGACGATACGTGCTGTGGCAGTCATGTCGTTGCCTCCCGTGCGAAAGTGGGTCGCTCCGATGGGACGAGGCGCGTGCCGCCCCGTCCCAGGGTCGCCTCGAAGAACAGATCGGCCGAGGTCACGACCACCTCGCGTGCGGCCGGCGCGCCGGCGCGCAGGAAGTGGATGGCGGACGCGACCTTCGGTCCCATGCTCCCGGCCGCGAACTCTCCGGAGCGCAGCAGCTCCGCGGCCGTCTCCACGGTCATCGTGTCCAGCGGCCGTTCGTGCGGCGTGCCGTAGTCGACCGCGATGCGATCGACCGATGTCGCGAAGACGAGAAGCTCGGCGCGCACGTCGATCGCCAGGAGCGCGGAGGAGTAGTCCTTGTCGATGACCGCCTCGATGCCACGGCGGCGCCCGCCGGGCTCGCGCACCACCGGGATCCCGCCGCCACCGGCCGCGATGACGATGAAACCGGCGCGCAGCAACGTGTCCACTGCGCGCGACTCGAGCAGGCGCAATGGCTTGGGAGATGGCACCACGCGCCGGTGGCCGCGTCCTGCGTCCTCGACGAGGTCCCAACCGAGGGTCGTGCGCAGCCGCTCCGCCTCAAGCGCCGAATAGAAGGGCCCCACCGGCTTCGTGGGACGCGCGAACGCGGGATCCTCGGCCGACACGAGCGCGCGCGTCATCAGGGTCACGACCGGTCGGGTGCGTCCGCTCTCGCGTAGCGCGCCTTCGATCGCGATCGTGAGCACCTGTCCCAGCGTCGCCTGCGTCCGCGCGACGCACTCGTCGAGCGGCATGCGCGGAATGGCGGGGTCGGCCGCGCTCGCGAGCTCCCCGCGACGCAGCTCCTGGCCGACCTGAGGACCGTTGCCGTGCGTCACCGCGACGCTCCAGCCCTCGCGGACGAGACGTGCGATGCCGCGCGCGACGTGCTGCGCGTGATCGAGCTCCTCCGCGCCCGTGCCGAGCTCGCCGGCAAGCGTCAGCGCATTGCCGCCGACCGCAACGACGGCGATGCGTGGCACATCGACGCGAGCGCCGCTCGCCATGCTCGGCATCGTGCTCGGGGCGCCGCGCGCGGTCTGGCGGGCATTCGCACCTTATGGCGACCGGCGCTGCCGGACACGCTCTGAGGCTCGGGGCCACTCGGCCGCCGTCCTTCGGCCCTTACGGCGCGCCCGGCAGAACACCTAGCCTTTTGCCGCCGACCGAGAGTTCGAGATCACCGCGCTCCTGCGGTCGCATCACGGGGCGCTGACGGCGGGGTAGCGCCGTATGTAGAAGTGGTCGGCTGCCCGACAGGCGCGGGGCCGACGCGTACCTACGCTCTGCGCGAGCCTTCGCGCGTAGGTCCCTTGTTCGTCGCAAGGCAGAGAGGAGCCCGTCCCAATGTCAAAAGCCGTGATCTTCAATGTGAAGGCGCGCGAGAGCCTGAAACGAGGCATGGACGTCCTCGCCGACGCGGTACGGGTCACGCTCGGACCGAAGGGCCGCAACGTCGTGCTCGAGCGGAAGTACGGTCTGCCGCTCGTCATCAACGACGGCGTGACCATCGCGCGCGACATCGAGCTCAAGGACCCCTGGGAGAACATCGGTGCCCAGCTGCTGCGCGAGGTCGCGACGAAGACGAACGACGTCGCCGGCGACGGCACCACAACTGCGACGCTGCTCGCGCAGCGCATGATCGAGGAAGGTTTCCGCAACGTGACGGCCGGGGCCGACCCGATGCAGGTGAAGGTCGGGATCGAGACGGCGGTCGCCGCGGTCGTCGACGAGATCAAACGCCTGTCGGTGCCGGTGAAGGGACACGAGAACGTCGCGCAGGTGGCGTCTGTCTCGTCCGCGGACCAGGCCATCGGCACCCTCATCGCGGACGCGATGGACAGGGTCGGAAAGGACGGCGTGATCACCGTCGAGGACTCGAAAGGGATGGCGACGGAGGTCGAGGTCGTCGAGGGGATGCAGTTCGACCGAGGCTACGTCTCGGCCTACTTCGTGACGAACGCCGACCGCATGGAGGTCGCGCTCGACGAGCCACTGATCCTGATCACCGACCGGAAGATCTCTGCCATCCACGACATGTTGCCGATCCTGGAGAAGGTCGTGCAGCAGGGCAGGCCGCTGCTGGTCGTGGCCGAGGACGTCGACGGCGAGGCGCTCGCAACGCTGCTCGTGAACAAGCTGCGCGGCACCATCGCGGCGGCGGCGGTGAAAGCGCCCGGATTCGGAGATCGCCGCAAGGCGATGCTCGAGGACATGGCGATCCTCACCGGCGGCCAGGTGATCTCCGAGGATCTCGGGCTCAAGCTCGACCAGACGAAGATCGAACAGCTGGGACGCGCGCGCCGCGTCACGGTGGACAAGGACGACACGACGATCGTCGGTGGCGCCGGCAGTCCCGACGCGATCCAGGCACGCATCAAGGCGATCAAGGCGCAGATCGATGAAACGAAGAGCGATTTCGACAAGGAGAAGCTTCAGGAGCGACTGGCGAAGCTCAGCGGCGGCGTCGCGGTCATCAGCGTCGGCGCCGCGACCGAGGTCGAGCAGAAGGAGAAGAAGCACCGCATCGAGGACGCCATCCTCGCCACGAAGGCGGCGGTGGAGGAGGGGATCGTGCCTGGCGGAGGCGTCGTCCTCGTGCGTTCGCAGTGCGTGCTGCACGACGGCCGGGGACTGAGCGGCGACACCCTCACCGGTCTGCGCATCGTCGAGCGGGCGCTGGAGGAGCCCTTCCGGCAGATCTGTGACAACGCGGGAAAGGTCGGCGAGCTGATCCTCGAGAAGGTACGCGCCATGCCGGCCAACCATGGCTACGACGCGCGCAACGATCGCTTCGTCGACATGCTCGAGGCGGGCATCGTCGATCCGGCGAAGGTGACGCGGTCAGCACTGCAGAACGCCGCATCGATCGCGGCGATGGTGCTGACGACCGAAGCGGTCGTCGCCGAGATCCCCGAGGAGAAGAAGGAGACGGAGTCCGCGATGTCGGAGATGTAGCGCTCCGCTCGGCGGAGAAAGGAGGTCTCGAGATGGCGATCATCGCGACCACGCAGCAGACACAAGGCCAAGGGCTGGAGCCCGAGCACACGCATCCGGCGCAGGTCCACGTACACGACCACTACCACCTGGCCCACGTGCACGTCCAGGGCGGCGATCCCGAGTGGCGCCACCAGGCGAACTGGCACACGCACGAGCACGACCATCGGATGGTCGTGCATAGCCATGACTACGGGAAGGACAACGAGTCCGAGCACCACGGACGCCGCGCGCACGTTCACGACCACGAGCATCCGATCCACAGCGGTCACCTGTAGCTGCGCGTGCGCCTGGAGCTGCTGGGCGTCGGGGCGATGCGATCGCCGCGTTTCGCGCCCGCCGGCCTGATCGTGTCCGCCGAAGGACGGCGGATCGCGATCGACGGCGGCGCGGAGGCGCCCGTCGCGGCGCTCGACGCCTGGCTCCTCACCGACGAGCGCGCCGAGCTCGCGCCCGAGATCCGACGGCGCGCCGCCGCGCTGCACGTCGTCGCGGCCGTTCGCCGCTACTCGTGCCCTGGGCTCGACATCCGGCCACGCCGCGTCGTCCACACGAGCCATCCGGCATACGGCTACGACATCCACTGGCGTGGACGTCGCATCGTGTGGGCGCCCGAGTTCTGGCGCTTCCCGCGCTGGGCGGCGCGGGCCGACATCGTCTTCGCGGAGGCCGCCGGCTGGTCACGGCCCATTCGCTTCGCGAACGGCGTGGGCGGTCACGCACCGGTCCTGGACGTCGCCCGCGCCGCAAGTCGGTCGGGCGTCCGCCGGCTCGTGTTCGCTCACATCGGCCGGCCGACGATCCGCGCGATCGACGCGGGCCTGCGCCCCTCCTTCGGCGAGTTCGGGCGCGACGGCGGCCGCTATGTCGTCCGCGCGAGAGGGCGGACCGTGGCCTGAGCGATCTGGCCTGCTTCACCATGGGGCGCTGCCGTATCGACGAGTGGTCCGCTGCCTGACAGTCACGCGTCACGTCGCTATCTACGCTCCGGTCATGAGCGAGCAAGAACGTCGTGATGAGGAGCGTGCGGAAGGCGCCGAGCCGGTCTTCCCGGCGACCGATCCTGTTCTTTCGCCGTCGGGGCGGGTGCTGGGGGGATTCGCCGGAACGTCGATGGACACCGTAGGCGCGGCGCCCTCGTCGACGCTCGATCACCGGCCCGGGGACGAGGCCCTGGCGCACGCGATCCGGCGCGAGCTTCGCGAGGACGCCTCCACTGCCAGTCTGCAGATACACGTCGAGGTGCGTGGCCGCGTCGCGTTCCTACACGGTCGGGTCGACGGTCTGGAGGACGCGGACAACGCCGCGGAGGTCGCCTCGCGTGTTCCGGGCGTGCGCCAGGTCGTCGAGCATCTGACGGTCCCGGAGCCGTGAGATGGCATCGGTGATGAGCGGCCGCAACGATCTCAAGATCCAGACCGATGTCCTCGACGAGTTGAATTGGGATCCTCGCTTCGCGCCCGCTGAAGTCGGTATCGAGGTCGATGACGGCGTCGTCACGCTCCGCGGCACCGTCTCGAGCTACGCGAAGCTTCGTGCCGCCGAGGGGATTGCCGCGCGGGTCACGGGCGTGAAGGCCGTGCACGATCACCTCGAGGTGCTCATGGCGCCGGAGGACGACGTGGAGCTCGCGCGCAAGGCCGCGCTCGCGCTGTCGCTCGACGCGGATGTGCCCGAGGGCGCCCTCAGCTGCGCGGTACGCGACGGCGTGCTCACCCTGCGCGGCGCCGTCGATCATGACTACCAGCGTCGCGCGGCAGAGCAGGCCGTCTCGCGTCTCGCCGGAGTGCGCGAGCTGACGATGGATGTCGAAGTGCGTGGACATACACGCGACGACGCGGAGATCCTCAGCGACCTCAGATCCGCGCTTCAGCGGCGCGTGCCATGGGTGAATCTCGTCGGCTTCAGCGTCCATTCGGGCGTCGTCACGCTGTCAGGCTGGGTGCGCAGCCTCGCTGACCGCGCGACGATCGAGGAGACCGCGTGGCGGACACGCGGCGTGCGACACGTCGTCGACCGAGTGGTCGTGATGGGCACATGAGCGTCGTGACGAAGCGGCGGCACTTCACCGTCTCGGGCGCCGGGCTCGCGCTCGTCGAGAGCGGGGCGCGCATGAGCAAGCCGTCCGGGAAGACGCTGCGTGCTCATCACGATGCGTCGCTCACGACCGATGCCGGGCGGCTCACTCCGCGGATCCGCGCCCTCTTCGCTGCGCAGCCGCGCCGCCCGCGGCGCAAGCCGCAGCGTCCAGCGAAACGCAGCCCGCTGACCGGCGGCACCCGAGCGGGCAAGCGCGTGCCGAAGAGGGCCAAACGTGCCGCAGCCCGCGCCGGCCATCCGGGTCGGGCGCGCGACTAGGTGGATGAATCAAAAGGAGGCGAGGAGATGCGCCCGATCCTGTCGATAGAGCGCTGCACGGAGTGCGGCGCGACGTGCAGCGAGGGCATCTGTGGCACCTGCGCGCCGACCGGCCGGCCAGTGGACAAAGGCGAGCGCCGTCTCCTCGCCGACGCCGCCGCCCACGAGAAGGAGCTCTGGGACTTGCACCGGGTGAACCGGAAGATGCGCGTCAAGCCGTCGCGGGCTGCACCCCAAGCTCGATGACCTTCGGGTTCACGAGGCGGAGGAAGTCCTTGTATCGGATCGTCATCGTGGTCGTGTGCATCCCCGCCTTGAAGCTCATGCGCTCGCTCTCGGCCAGCGAGGCGTCCACGATCACCGGCACGCCGTAGAGGTTACCGAACGGCGGCATCGCGCCCAGGTCACAGT
>JBGPZT010000230.1:0-2973 GCA_041493915.1 Candidatus Limnocylindria bacterium | reverse complement strand
GGCGAGATCGCCGGCGATGAGGCGCACCAGCGACGCGCCGTCGTGCGAGGAAAGAAGACGCACGTCACGTCCAGCGATGTCCTGGTAGCGCGGCGGGCTCCACTTCTTGTCCGCCGGCAGGTTCACCCACAGCTGCGTGCCGTGGAAGAGGCCGCCCTTCAGGAGAAGCTCGTGCGTCGGCATCTCGGAGTGGACGATCCCAGCGCCCGCGGTCATCCACTGCGTCGCTCCGTCGGTGATGACCCCGCCGCCGCCGGTCGAATCCCGATGCTCGATCGCGCCGTCCATCACGTACGTGACGGTCTCGAAGCCGCGGTGCGGATGATCGGGCGCGCCCTTCGCCTCACCCGGCGAGTACTCGACGGCGCCGAGGTGATCGAGAAGCAGGAACGGGTCGGTAAGGCTCGGATCGATCCCGGGGAACGGACGGCGGACCTGGAAGCCCTCGCCCTCGAGCGTCACGACCGCGTCGACGACGCCGAGCACCGGTCGCACGGCGGCGGCGAGGTCGGGCCGCTCGATGCGGGGTAACGCGAGGGCGTCAGCTTCGACGGCGGGCATCGCTACTTCAACAGCCGAGGCGAGGTCACGATTCCCACCTCAGGCGCGTGGCCTGTAGGCGGACCAGAGCAACAGGGCGGTCACGAAGAGCAGGACCGCGCCGATGGCGGCCCACACGATCTGCCCGGTCATGACCGAACCGGGCAGCACGCCGATGCCCTGGAAGATCCAGACGATCCCTGTCAGGCCCAGCAGCACGGCCAGCGTCGTCAGAACACCCCGCCTCACTCATGAAGGATGGCACAAGCAGGTCGCGCCCTCCGGTCCTACTCGCGGCCGGGTCGCGGACGCACCATCGCTGTGGTCGCGTTTCGCCGCGGAGGGAGGTCAGGCGATGCTGCTCAAGATCGGACTCACCGCACTGCTCATCGTCGGTTGGCACTTCCCGACGACGTTCTTCGTGCCGGGAGGGCCGCCATACGAGAGGGGCTGGATCATCTGGCCCTTCGGGCAGCAGACCAAGCCCGCGTTCGACGGGATGCGGGGCGTGATCGCGCCGGCCGCGCTGCCGGCGACGGGCGCGCCCACATTGGCACTTGTCGCAGCCGGTCTCGCGTCGCTCGCGTTCCTCGTCGCGATCGCGGGCGTGTGGGGCTTCATCGTGCCGCCGCTGTGGTGGCAGCCGCTGGTGCTCTTCGCGGCCGCCGCGTCGGTGCTCCTATTCGCGATCTACTTCAGCCCGCTCGCGATCATGCCGCTCATCGTCGACGCGATCGTCGTGTTCCTGATCGTCTACCAGGGCGGCGCTCTGGTGGAACCCTTGACGCCATGAGGATCGGACGCAAGACGAAGATCGCCCTCGCCGAAGCGCGCGCGGTGGGAGCACGCAATACCAGGGTCCCCAGCCACGTATTGAAATAGCAGGAGGTCATCCCATGGAGAACGTCAGACCCACCCCACGGCTGTACCGCAGCTCGACCGACAAGGTGATCGCGGGCGTCTGCGGTGGTCTCGCGCAGTACTTCGGCATCGATCCGGCGATCGTCCGCCTCGCGTTCGTCGTGTTCGCGCTCGCCGGTGGCGCATCGGTCCTTCTCTACGTCGTCCTCTGGATCGCCGTGCCGATCGGGGCAGGCGCCCCGGCGGTCGCATTCGGTGACAGGGGACACGAGATGCTCGCCACGGTGCTCATCGCCATCGGCGCGCTGTGGCTGCTCGCGAACTTCGGCGCGTTCGCGTTCATCAACTGGCGCTTCGCGTGGCCGCTCGTCCTGATCGCGGCCGGTGGCGCCCTGCTTCTGAGGAGGGTACGGCCGTGACGACACCGTCGATGACACTTGAATCCCCGCGTCGCGTTCCTTCGATCGCTTTCCCGCTCGTGCTGATCGCGCTCGGAATCATGTTCCTGCTCGGCAACGCTGGTTATCTGACCCGCGTGTCCTGGCTGGACGTCGTCCAGCTCTGGCCCGTCCTGCTCGTGGTCCTCGGGGTCGATCTGCTCCTGCGACCACGTTCGATCCTGGCCGCCGCGATCGTTGAGATCGCGATCATCGGCGCCGCTCTGGTCTACCTGGCGGCGGCTCCGATACTGCCGGGGTCGAACGCCATCAACACCGGGACCTTCACCTCGCAGCAGAGCGTCCTTCGCGTCGGTGCGTCATCGCTTGCGCTCACGCTCGGCTACGGCGCCGGTGACCTCGCCCTCAGCGGGGGCGCGACCGACCTCGTTCTGGTCAAGTCCACTCGCGAGGATATCGACCTGCAGTGGAACGTCAGAAGCACCGGTTCGGCCATCGTCGACGTGAAGTCCGCCGGTCCTGACTTTCAAGTCGGTGGCACCGTGCGGTCGTGGGACGTCGCCGTGCCGTCCGACGTGCCCGTCGGTCTCACGCTGAACCTCGGCGCGGGCGATTTCAACATCGATCTGTCGAACGTCATGCTGACGGGGGCGACCATCAACAACGGCGCCTCGAATCTCCAGATCGCGCTACCCAAGCCGAGCGGCAACGTTCCGGTCACCGTCTCGACCGGCGCGTCGTCGGTCGACCTCAGCATCCCCGCGGGTGTCGAGTACCGGGTGCGGTTGACCGGTGCGCTCAACACCGTGTCGGGTCCGCAGGAGTCGAGCGGTTACAACTCGGCGACGGATCGACTGACGATCACCATCTCTTCAGGCGTCTCCTCGATCACGATCCACTAGCACCTCAGCCTCGCGACGATCTCGCGGTCGGTAGCCCCGCGAGGTCGTCGCGGGCACATAGACTTGTTCCATGTCCCCTTTCCGAGGCCTCGCCTAGCCATGCGCCGCGAGGACATCCGCAACATCGCGATCATCGCGCACGTCGACCACGGTAAGACGACGCTGGTCGACGCCATGCTGCGCCAGAGCCACATCTTCCGTGACAACCAGCAGGTCGCCGAGCGGGTCATGGACTCGAACGCGCTTGAGCGCGAGCGCGGCATCACGATCAT
>JBGPZT010000055.1:0-15091 GCA_041493915.1 Candidatus Limnocylindria bacterium | reverse complement strand
GTGAAGCGGAAGATGTTGTCGATGAAGATGAGGAGGTCGCGTCCCTCCTCGTCGCGGAAGTACTCGGCGATGGTGAGACCGGTGAGCGCGACGCGTAGCCGCGCGCCCGGCGGCTCGTTCATCTGACCGAAGACCATCGACATCTTGTCGATGACGCCGGACTCGCGCATCTCGCCAAGGAGCTGCGTCCCCTCGCGCGAGCGCTCGCCAACGCCGCAGAAGATCGCGTAGCCACCGTGCTCGGCAGCGACGTTGCGGATCAGCTCCTGGATGACGACTGTCTTCCCCGTGCCCGCACCGCCGAAGATCGCGGACTTGCCGCCCTTGAAGAACGGGCAGATGAGGTCGATGACCTTCATGCCCGTTTCGAAGATCTCGGAGGTCGTGGCCTGGTCGGCGAAGGATGGCGGCTGCCGGTGGATCGGATCGCGCCGCACGCCCTTGACGGCCCCCTTGCCATCGATCGGCTCGCCGACGACGTTGAAGAGGCGACCGAGCGTGTCACTTCCGACGGGCACCGTGATCGGACCGCCCGTGTTCACCACCTTCATCCCACGGCGCAGGCCGTCGGTCGACTGCATCGCGACCGCGCGCACCCAGTTGTTCCCCAGGTGCTGCTGGACCTCGGCGGTGACCAGCTCGTCACCCGTGTCGCGCTTCACCGTGATGGCGAAGTAGATCTCCGGCAGCTCTCCTTCTTCGAAATGCACATCGAGCACGGGCCCGATGATCTGGACGATCTCGCCGGTCCCCGTCTTTTCCTTTGTCTTCACCGCCATCTCGCTACCCCTTCAGCGCTTCGGCGCCCGAAGCGATCTCCAGCATCTCCTTGGTGATGCGCGTCTGACGCGCCTTGTTCGCCGCGAGGATCAGGTCGCCGATGAGATCGTCCGCCGCGTCGGTGGCGTTGCGCATCGCGACCATCTGGGCGGACCACTGCGACGCTTTCGACTCCAGGATCGCCTGGTAGACCGTCATCTCCACGAACCGCGGAAGGATGAGGTCCATCACGGTCTGCGGATCCGGCTCGAACAGGTACTGGATCGGCGGCAGATCGTCGATGTCCTCCTCTTCGGGCACGAGCGGGAGGATCCGCCGGAGCGTGGGCTCCTGGCGCAGCGTGTTGATGAAGCGCGTGAACCCGAGGTGCACCTCATCGACCTTCCCGCTGATGAACTCGTCCACGGCGACGCGCGCGATGACGTTCGTGTCGTTCGTCGTCGGCCGGTCCGGGATATTCGGGAACTCGGCGATGACCGGTGCGCGCACGCGCCGAAGCGAGCCGATGCCTTTCCGGCCGACGGCGACATAGCCGGCGTCGGGCTGCGTCTGCGCGAAGCGCAGCGCCATCCGCAGCAGGTTCACGTTCATAGGGCCCACCAGACCGCGATCGGTGGTGATGAGCACGATCGCGACCCGGCGCACCTGGCTGCGCCGGCGCAGCAGCGGGCTGAGCTCGGGGTCCGCGTACGGTGCGAGCTCGTTCAGCACCGAACGCAGCTTCTGCTCGAATGGACGCGAGGCGAGCACGGCCTCCTGCGCACGGCGCATCTTCGACGCGGCGACGAGCTGCATCGCGCGCGTGAGCTGCTGGATGTTCTTGACCGAGCGGACGCGCCTCCGCAGGTCCCGTTCGCTAGGCACCTAAGCCTTTGCCGCCTCGGGCTTCTTTGGTTCGGGCTTCTTGTCCTTTGACTGGGGCACGGCCGGGCCCGGCCGAACGTTTTCGGGCTTCTTCGGCTCGACTGCGGCAGCCTTCGCCTCTTCGTACGAGACGGTCTTTTTGAACTCCTCGATCATCGCGCGCGTCTGCTTCTCGATCTCCGCGTCGAACTTCTTTTCCTTGGCGATCTTGTCGGCCAGCGGCTTGTACTGCGTCTCCATGAAGCGGTAGAGGTCGCGCTCGAATTCCTTCACGCGCCCTATCGGAACGTCGTCGACGTAGCCGTTCGACGCGGCGAAGATGATCACGACCTCCTGCACCAGCGAGAGCGGCACGTACTGCGGCTGCTTCATGATCTCCGTGATCCGCTCGCCGCGGCGGAGCTGCTGCTGTGTCGCCTTGTCGAGATCCGAGCCGAACTGCGCGAAGGCGGCGAGCTCACGGTACTGGGCGAGGTCGGCCTTGAGACCCTTGACCACGGACTTCATCGCTTTCGTCTGCGCATCGCCACCCACACGGGAGACCGAGAGACCGCTGTTCATCGCGGGCCGGATGCCCTGGTTGAAGAGGTCGGTCTCGAGGTAGATCTGGCCATCCGTGATCGAGATGACGTTCGTCGGGATGTAGGCGGAGATGTCGTTCGCCTGCGTCTCGATCAGCGGCAGCGCTGTCAGCGACCCGCCACCGTTGTCCTTGTTGAGGCGTGCGGCGCGCTCCAGTAGGCGCGAGTGCAGATAGAAAACGTCGCCGGGATACGCCTCGCGGCCCGGAGGGCGCCGCGTGAGGAGCGAGACCTGCCGATACGCCCACGCGTGCTTCGATAGGTCGTCGTACACGACGAGCGCGTCCTGACCCTTGTCGCGGAAGTACTCGCCCATCGCGCAACCCGCGAACGGCGCGAGGTACTGGAGCGTGGCCGGGTCCGATGCGCCGGCGATGACGACGATCGTGTGGTCCATCGCGCCGTGCTCCTCGAGCGTCGCCACGATCTTCGCCACCGAGGACTCCTTCTGTCCGATCGCGACGTAGATGCAGATGAGGTCCTGGCCCTTCTGATTGATGATCGTGTCGATCGCCACCGCGGTCTTGCCCGTCTGGCGGTCGCCGATGATCAGCTCGCGCTGCCCGCGTCCGATCGGTGTGATCGCGTCGATGACCTTGATGCCCGTCTGCACCGGCGTGTCGACGTTCTGCCGCGTGATGACGCCGGGAGCGACGACGTCCACCGGCCGGAACTCCTTTGTGTCGATCGGTCCTTTGTCGTCGAGCGGGACCCCGAGCGGGTCGACGACGCGCCCGATGAGCTGCGGGCCGACGGCGGTCTCGACGATGCGGCCGGTGGTGCGGACCTCGCCGCCCTCCTCGATCCCGGTGTAGTCGCCGAGAATGATCGCGCTCACGGTGTCCTCTTCGAGGTTGAACGCCAGCCCGCGGACGCCCTTGCCGAAGTCGAGCAGCTCCGAGGCCATGCAGGCCGCGAGCCCGTGGATGCGGGCGATGCCGTCGCCGATCTCCACCACTGTGCCGACGTCAACGGACTCGGACCGTCCTTCGAACTTCTGGATCTGCGCCTTGATGATGTCGGTGATCTCTGACGTCGTCGCCACGGTGTTCTCCCTCTAGCTCGCGAGCTCGCGCTCGAGTTCGGCCAACTGTGCTTTGAGCGATGAGTCGATGAGTCGGTCGCCGATCTGCACCTTCGCGCCGCCGATGAGCGACGCGTCCACGGCGAAGGTCGCGCGGATCTTCTTTCCGCTGGAGCGCTCGAGCCGACTTACGAGCTCTTCGCGGTCGCCCGCGCTGAGCTCGGTGGCGGTCGTGATACGTCCCTTGACGATCCCCGCGCGGCGCTCGACGAGATCCGCGTACGCGTCCGCGACTTGCGGGAACAGCGCGATGCGCTCGCGCTCGAGCAGCAGGCCCAGGAGCGAACGGATCGCCTTCGGCTCGCCGGCCGTCGCCGCATCGAGCGCCGCGCGCCGCGCGCGCAGCGGGACGCCGGGATTGCGCAGCGACCGGAGCACGTCCGGCTGCAAGGCGCGCCGCAGACCGTCGAGCGACGTGCCGAACGCGGGCACCGCCTTCTCGCCCAGGGCGATCTGGTAGACCGCTTCGGCATAGCGTCGCGCGGACGAACCGGACAGTGCCATCAGTTCTGCTTCAGCTCCCCGCCCGCCTCGTCCAGCGAGCGCTCGATGAGGGCGCGGTGCTGCTCGGGACTGATCTCGCGACCGAGGATGCGGCTCGCCGCGAAGACGACCATCGACGCGACCTCTTTGCGCAGCTGCGCGAGGGCTTGATCGTGGAGGTGCTGCGCGTCGGTGCGACCCTTCTCGCGGATGCGGTCGGCCTCGGTCTTGGCCTGCGCCCGGATGTCCGCCGCGGAGGCCTCGGCCGCCTTCGTCGTGCGCTCGGCGATCGCGGCCGCGTCGCGACGCGCCTGCGCGAGAAGCTTCTCGACCTCCTGCTTCAGCTGCTCGCGCTCACGCCTGGCGGACTCGGTGAGCTCAAGACCCTCGCGGATCTTCGCCGCGCGCCGGTCGAGCGTCGCCATGATCGGGCCCCACATGAAGCGGCGGAGCAGATACAGGAGCACGAGGAAGTTGACGATCGAGACGAGCACCCAGAAGGGGTGCACCACGAGCGCGGTGGGCGAATCCTCCGCGATGAATGGAGCGAAGAGCATCGCTTAGAGCGCCTTGCCTTGCAGAAGGAACGCGATGACGAACGAGAAGATGCCGAGCGACTCCGCGAAGACGACGATGATGATCCCGTTCGTGCGGATCGCGTTCGCCGCGTCAGGATTGCGACCCGTCGCCTCCGCCACCTTGGATCCCGCGATGCCGATGCCAAGTCCGGCCCCAAGGGCCCCGAAACCGATCGCGATGCCGGCGCCAAGCCAAGCCAAGCTCATGGGTTTTCCTCCTCGCGAATTAGGCCGCGTGGGCTGCTTCGAGTTGAGCCACCGCGTGTAACGCTTCGGGATGGGCCTCGTGCTCCTCGCCACCGTGGGACTCGAGAGCAAGGATGATGTAGAGCAGCACGAGGAACGCGAACACGAACGCTTGGATGAATCCAATGAACAGCTCGAGGCCGATGAACGGAAGCACGAAGCTGGGAACGAACAAGAGCGCGGACAGCACGGACAGGACGATCTCGCCACCCCAGATGTTGCCCCAGAGTCGGAGCGTCAGCGTGAGGATGCGGAACAGCTCGCTGAAGAATTCGATCGGGCCGACGAAGACGAGCATGACCACGCCGACGAGGGGTCCTTCCTTGAACGCCGGAATATTGACCCAGCGCGTGAAGTAGCCGAGCCCGTTCTGCCGGATGCCGGCAAACTGGTACCAGACGAAACCGGTCAGAGCCAGAGCGAGGTTGGTGTGGTAGTCGGCGGTCGGCGAGTGCAGGAGCTCGATCTGACCGACGAGCGGGATGACCCCGAGCCAGTTCGAGAAGAGCGCGAACAGGAAGAGCGTTCCAAAGAGCGGCAGGAAGCGCACGACCGCGGGACCGCCGGCGTCCTTCATGAAGTCCACGAGTGCCTGGACGATGAGCTCGATGAAGCCCTGGAACCGTCCGGGCACCTCGCTCACCGAGCGCGAGGCGAGGAAGCCAAGCACGACGAGGACCGCCATCACGAGCCACGCGGTGAAGATCGAGTTCGAGATCGAGATGTCGTTCCAGATCGAGATCACGCCGCCCGCGGACGGGGCCGCATCGCCTCCGAGGTGGATGAGGGGCGACCCGGCCTGTTCGGCCACGTGGATGTCCTGCTGGCCAGGCGGCCAGTTCGGCAGGTTGCCGGTCAGCGCCGCGCCGATCACGGCGACGGCGTTCAGGAGCAGGACGATGCCGATGACCTGCCTCACTCGCTCTCCTCGCCCGACTCTTTCTTCTGCTCTCGCTCTTGGATCTCGCGTTCCCAGCGCCGGCCCGCCTGGCGCGCCGCGTCACTCGTCGGCGGCGTCGGATTGCGCGCGATGTAGCGCCGGATGATCAGGAACATCCCCAGGCCCGCGACCGCCAGACCCACCAGGATCGCCACGAGCCCCAGCGTCGGGGCGGTGCCGAACTGCTCGTCGAGCTTCTGCCCCACGTACGCGGCGATGAGCAGCGGCCCTCCCACGACCACCGCGACCTGGAAGCCCATGGAAAGGAGATCGCCGCCGTAGCTGCCGGAGTCCCGCTGGGGCAATGCAGGGACAGGTTAGCGGCTAAAGCCACCCCTTGCGTCGGAAGTAAAGCGCCGTTCCGGCGGCCACCGCGACCATGAAGATCAGCGACGCGAAGAAGAGCGGCTCGCTGTCGTACGGGATGAATTTCCAGTTCTGGCCGAAGAAACCGGTGACTGCGGTGAGCACCAGCAGGACGGTCGCGACGCTCGTTAGCACCTTCACGACCTCGTTGAGGCGGTTCGAGATCGAGGCCAGGTGCGCGTCGATGACGTTCGACGTGAGCTCCCGGAAGGTGTCGATCTCGTCGATCACGCGCGTGATGTGGTCGTACACGTCCTGGAAATACGCCCGCCGGCCGGTCTCGCGCAGCTCGCTGATCTCGCCGCGCACCAGCACCGCGAGGACGTCGCGCTCCGGCGCGATGAGATGGCGGATCCGCAGCAGGTCGCGCTTCAGCTCGAACAGCTCGCGGATCGAGGTGTCGTAGTCGCGCGTCTCACCGCCGACGACCATCGTCTCGAGGAGCTCGACGCGGTCGCCGAGCGTGTCGATGATGGGGAAATACTGATCGACCATCGTGTCGAGGAGCGCATGGAGGAGCAGACCGGTGGTCTGCACCTTCCCCTCGCGGAAGCGCTTCTCAACGGTGGCGCGCGCGGTGAAGTCGCCTTCGTGCACGGTGACGATCGCGTTCTGCTTCATGAAGATCGAGATCTCGACCTCGCGCACCACACCGGGCGACGACTCCTCGAGCGCGTAGAAGACGATGAAATAGTGGTCCTCGTACTGGTCGATCTTCGGCCGCTCGTGCCGTTGCTGCGCGTCCTCGACGGCCAGCGGGTGCAGGTCGAGCTCCTTCGCCGCAAGCGCGAAGTCCTGGCTCTGTGGATCGCTGATGTCGAGCCAGCACGGGTGGTCGCGGAGCTCGGAGAGCTCTTCGGGCGGCCGCTCGCTGGTCTGAGTGGGTTCCTTGACCAGCAGACGCGCAGGCATGGACCGAAGGCTATAACCCCGCGGCTAGACGGCGAAGCGCCGGACGATCCGCAGAAGCTCGGGCGCGTCGAACGGCTTGCGCAGGTACGCCTCGGCGTTGCAGCGGTCGGCCTCGTGCTTGGGGTCGTCCGCGCCGGTGAGGATCACCAGGGGCACGCGGCGCAGCCCCATCCGCAGCTCGCGCGCGAACGACGGACCATCGACCCCGGGCATCTGGATGTCGAGGATGACCAGCGCGGGCGGATCGCTTCGGATCGCGCGCATGGCCTCCTCGCCGTCGCGCGCCTCGATCACGCGGAACCCGTCGTCGGAGAGCACGGCACGCTCGGCCGCGCGGGTCGCTTCGTCGTCGTCGACGACGAGGACCGGGCGGGCGAAACGCTGACCGACCATGACGAATGACATAGCACGACGCGTACCGGTCGCTCGCCCCTTCCTAGACTCGCCAGCGTGTCTGCGCCACGAGGTCTTCGCGCGATCGAAGAGGTCGTGCCCAAACTGGGCGCGAAGGCCGGTTTTCCCGCGCTGCGTATCGGCGCGGTCGCGAAATACGACCGGCCCCTCGAGCATCTGTGCGGGCAGCTCGATGTCGCTCCTCT
Organism: Candidatus Limnocylindria bacterium; assembly: GCA_041493915.1. Lineage (GTDB taxonomy): Bacteria > Chloroflexota > Limnocylindria > P2-11E > P2-11E > CF-39. The sequence continues at coordinate 7,658 of JBGPZT010000055.1, read as the reverse complement.
GAAGCTGCCGCTCCGCGCGCGCGACGGTCGCTACGGCCTCGTGCTCTGCTTTTCCCTCGAAGACGTCGACCCGCCGAAGCTGGCGCGCGAGCTGGTGCGCGTGACCCACCCCGATGGCGCGATCTGGGTCGTCGTCTGGAAGAAGGACCACCTGCCGCCGGGCGCGCTCTCGTGGGACGAGGCGCAGCGCGTGATGCTCACGACTCCGTGGGTCGACAACAAGATCCTGTCCCTGGGCGAGCAGGTGTACGCGACCCGTTACGTGCGCCGGCGCCGGCCCGGGAAGACCTAGCCACGGAACCGCCGGCCCGCGCTGAGCGTTACAAGGGCGTGCGTCCGGTGATGCTCGCGCTTGGGTTGGCCTTGGCCGCCTGCGGCAGTAGTGGTCTCGCGTCGCCGACCCCGACGCCCCCAGCCCCGAGCCCGTCGCAGCTGACGCTCGCCGTGCCGCAGCTCAAGTACCGGGTGATGGACCAGCTGGGCCGCCCGTGGTTCTGCGATCCCGATTTCTTCCCCGTTGGCCGCGGCGACGAGGGCCAGCGCGCGCAGGAGAAGCTGCCGGAGATCCAGAGGGACGCCGACACCTTCGCGGCGATCGTCGCGCACCTCAAGCTGCCGTCGGCGCCGCCGTACACGGCCGATCAGCAGCTGGCCATCTACCGCGACTGGAAGACGCTGAATGCGCTAGAGCTCAAACCGGTCAACGACGGGTGGGGCTTCGCGTACCTTGCGATGCGGAACACCGGCGGCGGCGAGCGTGTCGATGGCCGCGTAGCAGCGGACGGGCGTGTCACCGTGATCAATCGCCAGCAGGCCGGACCGCCGCAGTGCCCGATCTGTCTCGCGCTCGGAACCCGCATCGCGACGCCGAGCGGCGACGTCGCGGTGCAGGACCTACGCGTCGGCGACGTCGTATGGACGATCGATGTTGCGGGCGCACGGATCGCAGCGCCGCTCATCGCCGTGGGAAGCACTCCGGTGCCGGCGACGCATCAGGTGGTCCGCCTGGCGCTCGACGACGGGCGCCTCGTCCTCGTCTCGCCCGGCCACCCGACCGCCGACGGACGTCGCGTAGGCGACCTCGCCGTGGGCGACACCTTGGATGGCGCGCCCATCGCGAGCGTCGAGCGCGTCGCATACACCGGCGGCGCGACGTACGACATCCTTCCGGCCGGCCCGACGGGCGAGTACTGGGCGAACGGCGTCCTGCTCGGAAGCACTCTTCGCGCTCAGTAGCGCACCGCGACCCTGCCGGCGATGACTTTGTGCGGTTCCGCGTAGACGATCCCGTCGCGGACGTGAAGCACGAGCTCGTCGAGAAACCACATCCCTGGACCGCTCGTCGGTCGGCCGCTCAAGTCGTACATCGTCCCGTGACAGGGATCCATGAGGGCAAAGGCCTCGACGCGACCGCTGCCAAAGGTCTTGTCCGCCAGCGCACAGCCCGTCCTCGGGTCTACACCCAAGAACGCGTGGACCCCCTCGTCGTTGGCACGCACGAGAGAGATGGGCATTCCCGCCGGGCGTGACCGCGGATCCCACAGCGTCGTGTGGCCGCGCTCGCGCTCCGCATTCGCGAGGCGGTCAAGACCCAAGAGCTCCTTGATCGTGAGACGCACCACTTCGTTCGGGCGAAGGCTCTCGACACGAACGAGAGCGATCTCGTCCGCCGACTGGCCCGGTTGCGCGCTGGGGCCAAGCGCAAAGGCGACCGCCACGACGATGACGCTTGCGGCGGCCGCAGCGGACAGAGCAAAAAAGCGCCGCACCGGTCGCCGCACTAAGTCTCGAGCAGCTCCCGTGTGAGGAACTTCACGATCCGGCCGTAGGCGTCCTCGGCGTTCGCGCGCTTGGTGAATCCGTGACCCTCACCGGGATAGACGACGTACTCGACGCGACGGCCGAGCGCCCGAAGTCGCTCGACGACCTGGTCCGATTCCTCCTGCGGCACGCGCGGATCGTTCTCGCCCTGGAGGATCAACATCGGGCAGCGCACGTTTTCGATGTGCGTGATCGGTGAGCGCTCCACCAGCTTCTCGAGGTCGCGCTCGGCGTCGCCGATCCAGCGCGCCAGGAAGCGGCGCCAGTTCGGCTGAGCGTTCTCGAGCATGGTGATCAGGTTCGCGACCCCGAAGACATCGACCGCGCAGCGCCACAGGTCGGGGATGCGTGTGACGCAGGTGAGCGTCGCGAAACCTCCGTACGAGCCGCCGTAGACGGCGAGACGCTTCTGATCGAAGTCCGGCTGCTGCCTCATCCACTGCGAGACCGCGCGCAGGTCGCGCAGATCGATCCCGCCCCAGTCCTTGTGGATCGCCGCCTGCCAGGCGCGCCCGTAGCCGGTCGAGCCGTGGATGTTCGGCACCACGAGTGCCATCCCGTTATGCACGAGCGCCGCAAGGTGCGTGAGGTGAGCCGAGAACGCGGGCCGCGACTGGCCCTCCGGACCGCCGTGCGGATACAGAACAGCCGGCACCGGTCCGCGGGCGCCGCGCGGGCGATAGACGAAGCAGGGGATCTCGCCGTCGGCTGCGGGGATGCGCAGGAGCTCGGGCTCGACGAGCTCCGCGCTAGGAACCCCGAAGGTCGTCGTGAGCGCGACGCGCGCGTCGCCGGTCGCGATGTCGAGCGTCCACACCTGCCACGGCTCGGTCGCGGAGATCCGCGCGAACGCGGCCCGCGTTCCATCCGCGCTCAGGACAAGATCCTCACAGACGCCGCGCAGGTCGCGCTCCCGGATCTCGCCGGCGTCGCGCCGCCACCGCAGTCGCGAGTAGCCGTCCTCATTGATGGACCAGATCTGGACTCGTCCATCAGTCGACGACGCGGCGAGCTCGACGTCCCACTCCGGCTGGTCAACAACGTCGCGACGACCGCTCGCGGCATCGAGCGCCGCTAGCCAGAGATGCTCGCTGCCCTGGTCGGTGATCTCGAGCACGCGCCCGTCGCTGAGCCATCCCGCGGGGATGTGCTGGACGTTCTCCTCGTGCGGCGTGATCTCGCTGGCCTCACCGGTGCGCGGATCGACGATCAGCAGGTCCTGCGTCGTGTTGTCGAGCACGCGCATGACGAGGAGGCGAGCGCCGTCCGGCGACCAACCGCCGGCGACGTGCCATGCCCCGCCGGTGAGGAGCTGGCGCTCCGAGCCGGTGTCGAGATCCGCGATCACGATGTCCATGTCGGTCGCGACGCGCGCGTTGCTCGAGAACGCGACGCGCCGCCCGGCGGGTGAGGCCGCGTTCCACGACAGCAGGCGCTGCACCTTGCCCGCGGGATCGACGGAGACGGAGTCGACGGGCCCGTCCGGATGGCGCACGTAGATCTGGTGGAGCTCGGTGCCGCCGCGATCCGCGGCGGCGAGCAGCTCGCCGCTCGCGGCCCAGCAGAGGCTGCGCACGGCGTGCTCGGGGACTGTCACCGCGCGCTGCGCGTTGCCGCCGGTCGCCGGAAGCGTCCAGGCCTCATACGTCCCAGCGCCCTGGTCGGACACGACCGCCAGCGTCCGCGCGTCCGGTGAGAGCGCGAGCGCGGACCGGCAGGCGAACCGGCGTGTTGTGTGGGGCACACTCGCGAGCCGATCGCGCGGATGGAAGTCCGAGAGCGGCCGGTTTGGCACCGCGGGCTACGGTACCGCTGTCATCGGCTTGGGGCGAAATGCGCAGCGGGGAGAACGGCCGAGCGACCCTCCGGCGGGTACACCTTGCCCACAAGGGATCTGGGCCCTTCTCGCTGACCAGTCGCCGCGATGCGCTCCGGCGCCCGCGCGTCCGTTGTCTCGGGACCCGCGAGCCGCGCGAGCCGATCCGGTCGCACTCGTTCAAGGACGACCCGAACTTCTGGCTCCGGTCGCTCTAGCGGGCCGCTAACGCCTCGGCGGAGGGGTTTCACCAAGGACCCACTCATCGGTACGTTCGATCACCCAGCGATCCACGGTCTGAACAAGATCCATTCGCACGGCGAGCTCGCCCTTGGTCGGACTGCCCTGTTGGTATTCCTAGGTGAACAAGGCGTGGACGAACGCGGCGGCCGCTGTGTCCTTGACGTAGACGCGAACCGGCTCGTAGCTCTCGATATCGACGCGCACCTCGCGAAGGTTGAGGGCATGCGTCTGCTCCGCGGTCCAGGTCTCGATGTTGATGCCGCGCTCGCGCTGCTGACCCTTCGCGAGACCGGGATGGCGCGAGATGAGTGCGCTCGTGTCACCGGTGACCTCCGCGCGATCCACCAAGGCGTAGTACTCCTCGATGACGCGCATGACGGTCGCGCGCTCCTCTGGCGACGCGGCACGGTAGCCGGCGAGGGGATCGGGCTGCGCGCACGCGACCGTTGACATCGCGAGCAGGATCACGACGCCACGCCTCACGCGCGCTTCGCCGTCGCCATCATCTCGGCCAGCTCGCGCGCGTTGTTCACTGCTTTGTCGCCGTAACAGTTGTTCATGAGCAGGTGGATCTCCTCGGACGCGTCCTGCATCCGCCGGATCTTCGGTAGCCAATCCTCGAGCTCGCTCCTTTTATAGGAGTAGTCGAAGCGCTCCGCGGCGGTGAGGCCGGGTTTCTTCCAGTTCTCGGTGTTGCGACCGTGGAAGCGGACGATCGCGAGGGGCGCGGTCACCGCGTCCACCGGCGGGATGCTCGACGGGAAGCCCTGCGGCTCATCGACCGCGACATAGCTGAGCCCGTTGTCGCGCAGGAACGCGAGCGTCTCGTCGCGGTTGCGCTCTTCCATCCACAACCGGTTGCGGAACTCCACGGCGAGCCTGTCGTCGGGCAGGAGCTCGCGCGCACGGAGGATCTCGCTCTTGTTCTTCCCGGTGATCGTGAACCAGTCCGGATACTGCAGCAGGATCGCGCCGAGCTTCCCCGCCTTGCGCAGGGGCTCGAGCGCAACCCAGAAACGCGCATGGATCTCGTCGATGATCTCCTTGGGCAGATCCTTCGGGTAGACGCGCTTCTTCGCGCGGGTCTCCTCCGGCAGCGACTCGCGCAGCTCCTTCGGCAGACGCCCCGGATCGGTCGGATGCGTCGTGATCGTCGCGAAGGCCTTGAAGTTCATCGTGAAGTCTTCGGGCGTACGCTCGACCCAAAGCGTCGCCTGCTTCTGGTCTGGGAGCGCGTAATACGACGCGTCGTTCTCGACTAGGGGGAACCGTTCGGCGTAATACCGCAGTCGCTCATCAGCCTTCTTCGCGACATTCTCCGGATACCAGCCAGAAGCCAAGAGCGTTGGATCCGTCCACGAGCAAGTGCCGATCAGCACCTTCGGCTTGTTCACCAAAGCGAAAGTCTGCGCGCTCTATGCGGAGATGGCTGACGGCGGCGGGCGTCTCTGGAGCGAAGGTGAGCCCGCGGCCATGAGCGCACGAGCCGCGACCGGAGCGGAGCGGGCGAGTTTGAGCGACAGAGACGCCCGCCAGCGTCAGCAACGCAAGCGAGAAGAGCGCGGGCTAGAAGCGGTCCGCCTCTTCCGCGTAAAGCTGCGGGTCCAGCTCCTTAGCCTTAGGTGCGCGCTGCGCGAGCGCGACGACCGCCACGCCGAAGAGGACGACAAGCCCGAGGAACGAAATCACCTGCGTGCGGCCGCTCGTGACGAACGCGAGCACGCCGAGGACGATCGTGACGCCATAGATGAGCAGCACCGCCTGTGCGTGCGAGAGACCGACGTCGAGAAGGCGGTGGTGGAAATGGCCGCGGTCCGGCGCGAACGGCGGTTGGCCTTGCGCCATCCGCCGCACGATCACGTAGAAGGTGTCGATGATCGGGACGCCCAGGACGAGCAGGGCAGCGGCCACCTTCGCGGTGCCGAAGATCGACAGCACCGCAAGCATCGTCCCGACGAAGGTCACGCCGGTCGTGCCGAGAAAGAGACGCGCCGGGTGGAAGTTGAACAAGAGGAAGCCACCGGTCGCGCCCGCGAGCGCGAACGCCATCCACGCGACGAACGGCTCGTTGATCTGCGGCAGCAGCGCGAGGGCACCAAGGGTCACAGCCGCGATCGCGGCGACGCCCGCCGCCAGGCCATCGAGGCCGTCGATGAAGTTCAGCGCGACGTTCATGCCGACGATCCAGAAGACCGTGAAGGCGATCGCGACGAGGCCGCCGATCTCGATCAGCCCATCGCCGAACGGGTCGTTAACGAAGCCGATGCGCAGCCCGGCCGCGACGATCACGGCCGCGACGACGAGAAGACCGAGGAACTGCCAGCGCGCCCGGAGCTCGAAAATGTCGTCGATGAGACCCAGCGTCAAGCCAAGGACGGCCGCGAGCGCCGTGAGCGTGAAGCGTGACGAGCGGACCTCCTCAGGGATAAGGAACGGATGGCCGGCGACGCGGTCGATCACCCAGAACGCGAAGATCGTGAGACCGAACGCCAGCGCGATCGCAAGGCCGCCGGGCCGGGGGATCGGTCGCGGATGATTGCGTCGGCCACCCGGCATGTCGAGCATCCCAAGTCGCTCCGCGAGCCGGCCGACGAGCGGTGTGATCGCGGCTGAAAGCAGGAATGCGACAAGAGCGGAGCTGACGAGAAGGAGACCGGTCACTGCTCGAACGATAGCCGCAGGCGGCGTACGAAGCAGAATGGAGGGAGGAGTATGCGGAAGTGACGAGACTCGACGGCCGGGTGGCCGTGATCACCGGAGGCGCGCGCGGCATCGGCGCCGAAACCGCACGCGTGTTCCGTGACGCGGGCGCGACGGTGGTGACCTGGGACATCGGCGACGGCGCCGATCAGCGGATCGACGTCACCAGCGCGGGTGCCGTCGACGCAGCCGTCGCTACCACTGTCGCGAAGTTCGGCGGCATCGACATCCTGGTGAACAACGCCGGCATCCTGCGCGACGGGCAGCTCGTGAAGGTGAAGGACGGGGAGATCATGGGACGAATGGAGGACGCGCAGTTCGATGCGGTCATCTCCGTGAACCTGAAGGGCGTGTTCATCTGCGGCCGCGCGGTCGCGCCGGTGATGATCCGGAAGGGCTGGGGTCGGATCCTCAACGCGTCATCGGTCGTCGGTCTCTACGGCAACTTCGGGCAGTCGAATTACGTGGCGACCAAGGCCGGCGTCATCGGCCTCACCAAGGTGTGGGCGCGCGAGCTTGGGCCCAAGGGCATCACCGTCAATGCCGTCGCGCCGGGCTTCATCGCGACCGAGATGGTGAAGCAGATGCCCGAGCAGATCCTCAAGAGCATGGTGGAACGGACGCCGGTCCGTCGCATGGGCGAGCCGCGCGACGTCGCGAACGCATATCTTTTCCTCGCGTCGGACGAGGCGAGCTTCATCAATGGGGCAGTTCTCAGCGTGGACGGCGGCGTCGTCGTCGGGACCTGATCCAGGGCAGCCGGCTCAGCGCGTGCCGAACTGCCGATCTCCCGCGTCGCCGAGACCCGGGATGATGTAGCCCTTTTCGTTGAGTCGCTCGTCGAGCGCCGCGACGTGAATGGGTACGTCCGGATGGGCCACACTAAGAGCGCGCACGCCCTCCGGTGCGGCGATGAGCCCAACGTACTTCACGCGCTTCGCGCCCCACTTCTTGAGGATATCGATCGTCGCGACCGCGGAGCCGCCGGTCGCGAGCATCGGATCGAGGACCAGGCACACCGCGACCGTCGCTTCGGACGGAAGCTTGTTGTAGTACTCGATGGGGCGCAGCGTGCGCT
>JBGPZT010000222.1:0-3270 GCA_041493915.1 Candidatus Limnocylindria bacterium | reverse complement strand
CCAAGCTCGCCCACGAACACGGTGCGCGGGTCGGCCGGCCTATCGCGCAGCGCCGACGCGAGCGCGACCGCAAGCGCGAGGTCGGCGGCCGGCTCGCGCACCCGGAGGCCGCCGACGAGATTCACGTACACGTCGTGCGCCCCGAGGGACAGACCCGCGCGCTTCGCGAGCACGGCGAGCAGCACCGCCACGCGCTGCGGATCGGCGCCGTTCACGGTCCGGCGCGGCAGTCCGAAGCTCGTCGGGATGACGAGAGCCTGCACCTCGACGAGCAGCGGACGCGTGCCCTCGACCGTGGGTACGACGACGCTGCCAGCCACACCGCGGCTGCGTTCCTCGAGGAAGACCTCCGAGGGATTGGTCACCTCGCGCAGACCCGACTCCCCCATCTCGAAGACGCCGACCTCATCGGTCGAGCCAAAGCGGTTCTTCGTCGCCCGCAGGATGCGGAAGGCATGGAATCGCTCGCCCTCGAGATACAGGACGGCATCGACGATGTGCTCCAGGACGCGCGGACCCGCGACCGCGCCTTCCTTCGTGACGTGGCCGACGAGGAAGATCGGGACATCGTCGCCTTTCGCGACTTCGAGGAGTCGCGCCGTGCACTCGCGCAGCTGCGAGACCCCGCCGGCGGCCGACCCGATGATGTCGGACGTCATGGTCTGGATCGAGTCGATGACCGTGAAGATCGGCCGCACCCGACGGATCGCCTCGATGACCGTGCCGAGGTCGGTCTCGCCCAGCACGTAGATGCTGCCGCCCTCGATGCCGAAGCGGCGCGCGCGCAGCTTGATCTGCGCGGCGGATTCCTCGCCCGATACGTACAGGACGCTGCCGCGCTGCGCGAGCGACGCCGAGGCCTGCATGAGCAGCGAGCTCTTGCCGATCCCGGGGTCGCCGCCGAGCAGGACCAGCGATCCGCGCACGATGCCGCCGCCGAGGACGCGATCGAACTCGCCGAGCCCGGTCGGGATGCGCTGCTCGGCGTCAGCCGGCACCTCGTTCAGCGCGATGGGGGCACGTGGCGCGCGCGCGACTCCGCGTCCCTTGGGCGGGGCGACCACTCGCTCCTCGACCAGCGTGTTCCAGCCGTCGCAGGACGGGCAGCGCCCGACCCACTTCGGCGACTGCGCGCCGCAGTTCTGGCAGACGAAGGCGGTCTTCGGTCGGGAGGGCACGTAACGAGTATCGGGCCCGCCCTGCCGGACGGTCAGATATCGACCGCGGGGACGGTGCTAGGGCGCGACGGGTACGGGCTTCGGAGCCTCCGCTTCCGTCTTCTCGATGACGAGCTTGCCATCCACCGGCTTGACGCCGACGGTGTCGCCCGCGTGGAACTTGCCCTGCAGGAGCATTTCCGCCAGCGGGTCGGCGATCTCGTTCTGGATCTGCCGCGCGAGCGGCCGCGCGCCGAAGTTCGCGTCGTAGCCGACCGACGCGATGTAGTCCTTGGCCTCTTCGGTCACCACGAGCGTGATCTCCTGCGAGGCGAGCTGCTTGCGCACGCCGGCCAGCTCGAGCTCGACGATCTGGCGGATCTCGGGCTTTGTCAGAGGCGTGAACACCACCGTGGCGTCGATGCGGTTGAGGAACTCCGGGCGGAAGAAGCGCTTCATCTCTTCCTGCACGCGCTCCTTCATGCGCTCGTACTGAGCCTGCATGTCGGCATCGTCGCCCTCGCCTTTCTGGCGGAAGCCGAGCGCGCTCTCGCTCTTGAGCATCTTCTGCGCGAGGTTGCTGGTCATGATGATGATCGTGTTGCGGAAGTCGACCTTGCGGCCCTTCGCATCCGCCAGACGGCCCTCATCGAATATCTGCAGCAGGATGTTGAAGACCTCGGGGTGCGCCTTCTCGATCTCGTCGAGCAGGATCACGCAGTACGACTTACGGCGCACCGTCTCCGTGAGCTGCCCGCCCTCTTCGTAGCCGACATAGCCGGGCGGTGATCCGACGAGACGCGACACGTTGTGGCGCTCCATGTAATCGGACATATCGATCTTCACGATGTTCTCTTCGCTACCGAACATGAAGTCGGCGAGCTGCTTCGCGAGATGCGTCTTGCCGGTGCCCGTCGGTCCGACGAAGAAGAACACGCCGATCGGGCGGCGCGGGTCCTTCAGGCCCGCGCGCGCGCGGCGTACGGCACGCGCGACCATCGTCACCGCGGGCGCCTGGCCGATGACCTTGGCGTGCAGCACTTCCTCCATACGGAGCAGCTTCGCCGTCTCTTCTTCCGCAAGGCGGCGGACCGGGATGCCGGTCCACATCGAGACGACCTCGGCGATGTCCTCGTCGGTCACCTCCGGTCGCTTCTGCGACTGCGCGAGCAGCCAGTCAGCCTTCGCCTGCTGCAGCTTGTCCTGCTGCTGGCGCTCCTTCTGGCGGAGCGTCGAGGCGAGCTCGTACTGCTGCGCCTCCATCGCCTGCTCCTTGTCGGTGACGACCTTGTCGAGCTCCTTCTGGGCTTCCTTCACGTCGGTCGGAAGCGTTGAGTAGCGCAGCCGGACGCGGCTCGCGGCCTCGTCCATGAGGTCGATGGCCTTGTCCGGGAGGAAGCGGTCGGTGATGTAGCGCGCGGAGAGCTCCGTTGACGCCTTCACCGCTTCGTCGGTGATCGCCACCTTGTGGTGATCCTCGTACCGGGAGCGGATCCCCATCAGGATCGCGATGGTCTCCTCGATCGTCGGCTCCTCGACCATCACCGGTTGGAACCGACGCTCGAGGGCCGCGTCGCGCTCGATGTACTTGCGGAACTCGTCGAGGGTCGTCGCGCCGATGCATTGCAGCTCGCCGCGGGCGAGCGACGGCTTGAGGATGTTCGCGGCGTCGACCGCGCCCTCGGCCGCCCCGGCGCCGACGAGCGTGTGCAGCTCGTCGATGAACAGGATGACGTCGTGCGCGTGACGGAGCTCCTCGATGATCTTCTTGAGGCGCTCCTCGAACTCGCCGCGGTACTTTGCGCCGGCCAGGAGTGAGCCCAGGTCGAGGGCGAAGATCGTCTTGTCCTTCAGTCCCTCGGGCACGTCGCCCCGGACGATGCGTTGCGCGAGCCCTTCGACGATGGCCGTCTTGCCGACGCCCGGCTCGCCGATGAGCACGGGGTTGTTCTTCGTCCGCCGCGAAAGCACCTGCACGACCCGGCGGATCTCTTCGTCGCGGCCGATGACCGGGTCGAGCTTGCCCTTGCGCGCGGCCTCGGTCAGGTCGCGCGAGTAGCGCTCGAGGGCCTGGTACTTGTCCTCGGGGTTCGGGTCGGTCACGCGCTGAGTG
>JBGPZT010000179.1:0-4807 GCA_041493915.1 Candidatus Limnocylindria bacterium | reverse complement strand
CCTTGTATCGGATCGTCATCGTGGTCGTGTGCATCCCCGCCTTGAAGCTCATGCGCTCGCTCTCGGCCAGCGAGGCGTCCACGATCACCGGCACGCCGTAGAGGTTACCGAACGGCGGCATCGCGCCCAGGTCACAGTCCGTGAACGTCGAGCCGAAGTCGCTTTCTCCCGCGATCCGCACCTCCTTGGCGCCGATCGCGACGCGCGTCCGCTCCCGATCGACGAGCTCGGGTGCCGGCATGACGAGCATGCGCAGCTGATCGTCGGCCATCACCATCACGACCTTCGCGAACCTGCGGCCGGGCACGTGCTCCGCCGCCGCCGTCTGCTGTGCCGTGAAGGTCGAAGGATGCTCGTGCACCTCGAAACCAACACCGTTGTCGCGCAGATACGCCTCGAGCCTTTCCTTGCAGTTCATTGGTCGAAAGCCTCCCTCGTTCAATGGGATAGCGCGCCTACCCGCGCGCGGGCGACGATCCGCTGGTCTGCCATCACCACCTCCGTGCCGAGCTCCGCGCACAGACGCCTGACGCGGTCGACGAGCCATTCGCGCTCCACACCCTCGAGGCGGGAAACGCGCATGTCAGCGATGCGCAGCGGCACGAGCGACACCTCCTCGATCGATCCCGGCCGGACGCGGAGCAGGAAGAGCGCGCCCAGGTCGTTGCGAAGATGCCCATCGACCGCGTAGTCGTCGACGAGCTCGCCCGTGTCGTAAAGGATGGGCCGGCCGCGGTGGAACTCGATGCCCTGCACCACGTGCGCGCTGTGACCCCACACGATGTCCGCGCCGGACTCGACCGCCGCGCGCGCGAACTCGCGGAACTCCGGCGACGGCCGCTCGCGCATGTTCGGTCCCCAGTGGAGCGACACGACGACGACATCGGCACCTTCGCGCGCAGCCAAGAGCCCTCGGCGCACGACCGCGAGGTCGTCGGCTCCGGCTGATATCCGCGCGTGATTGGTCCCGGCCGAGGCGAGACCTGCCGCCCACTCGTCGGGATGGTCCGCAAAGGCGACGACCGCGACGCGCAGCCCATCCGCGTCGATGCGGGCCGGGCGCGCGGCAGCCGCTCGGTCGGCCCCCGCGCCGGCGTGCGCGATGCCGGCGGCGTCGAGGGTGGCGATCGTCTCTCGCAGGCCGGCCTCGCGGAAATCGAGCACGTGGTTGTTCGCGAGCGAGACGAGATCGACGCCCGCGATGTGGAGAGCCTCGACCGCACCCGGATGCGCGCCGAAGTAGAAGGCCTTCGGCTGTCCATCGAGCCAGGGCTCGGTACGCGTCGTGAGCGCGCACTCGAGATTCACGCAGAGGAGGTCGGCCGACCAGAGGTCGCGGAGGACGTTGCCCCAGATGACGCCGGGGCCGCGCTCGGCGATGCGCTCCGCGACGAGCCGTCCGAGCATCGTGTCACCGCCGAACGCGATCGTCGCCATCGCTCATGCCCCTCGCACGAGCTCCGCGAGTGGCAGCTCGCGGTGCAGGCGGTCGATGGCCTCGCTCAGTACGGCAGCGATGCTCACCCGGGTATGCGGCGGTGGATCGGTGGGGGGCGGCACGCTGTCTGTCACGAAGAGCGCGTCGAGTCCGAGGCCACCGATCGTGCGCGCGGCCGGTGATACGAACAGTCCGTGCGTGGCGGCGACGATCATCGCGCGCGCACCCGCGCCGCGCAGGGCCTTGACCGCCGCGACGATGGTCGCGCCAGTGCTGATCATGTCGTCGACGATGAGCGCGGCGCGGTCACGCACGTCGCCTTCCACGCCCAGCACCTCGACCTCGCGTCCGGACAGTCGCCGCTTGCGTACGTATGCGGTGGGGAGGCCGAGTGCGCGCGCGAAGCGCTCGGCGCGCTTCACCGCGCCGAGATCGGGAGCGACGACAACGTGGTCCGTCACGAGCGGTCGAACGCGCTCGAGCAGGACGCCGATCGCGCTGAGGTGCTCGACCGGGCAGGGGAAGAATGCCTCGACCGCGGTGGTGTGCAGATCGATGGCGACCACGCGATCGACGGATCGTCCGATGATGTCCGCGACGACCCTCGCGCTGATCGGGTCACCATCCTGTGCGCGGCGATCCTGTCGGGCGTACGCGAGATACGTCACGACCGCGGTCAGGCGCGCCGCACCTGATCGTCGGGCGGCATCGGCGAGGAGCAGCAGCTCGGCGAGATGGTCGTGGATCGGCGGGCCCGTGGACTGGAGCAGGTAGACGTCCGCTCCTCGGACCGGAGTGAGGCTGACGTGTAGCTCTCCGTCCGGAAAGGGGCAGGCAAGGCCGGCCTGTGCCTCCGTGCCGAGCCGGCGTGCCACCTCCGTGGCGAGGACCGCGTGAGAGCTGCCAGCGACGAGCACCAGGTCCATCAGCCGGCCGTGATGGCCGCTCCCGTTGCGGGCCTCTCGCCGCGGAGGTCGGCGAGGAGATCTCGAGCCTGCTCGTCCGTGACTTGCGGGAATCGCTCGTAGAACTGGCCGACCGACAACAAGAAGGCGGGCCGCTCGAGACAGATCAGGTCGTCCACTTCGCTCGCCAGCAGGTCGCACGTGTCCGGCGCACCGACCGGTACGGCCGCCACCAGACGCGCCGGCTTCGCACGGCGGATGGACCTCACGGCGGCCAGCATCGTCGCGCCCGTCGCCACGCCGTCATCGACGACGATCACGGTCCGGTCCCTCAGCTTCGGCCCTGATCGACTGCTTCGGAAGCGATCCTCGCGCTCGCGCGCCTCTCGCGTCGCTTTCTCGAATGCCGCGTCGACCGCCTCCTTCGAGAGCCCGAGGCCGCCGATGAGGTCATCGTTGACGAAGCGTGCGCCGTCTGACGTCACGGCCCCGAGCGCGAGCTCGGGATCGCCCGGCACGCCCGCCTTGCGCGCGACGATCACGTCGAGCTCCGCACCCAGAGCCCGCGCGACCTCCGCCGCGACCGGGACACCTCCGCGCGGGATACCGAGCACGAGCGCGTTCACCCCACGGTAGCGCGTCAGGGCCGCTGCGAGCCGGACGCCGGCGTCGGTGCGGTCCATGAAGGTCCCCACGTCCCACACCGTAGGCGCCCGTCTGGCGCCGTCTGTCAGGCAGGGCTGTCGACCTGCGCGCGGGTAGCGACCGACACGGTCAGCTCCAGCGCCGCCGTCGGCGTTCGCACCACGCTTCTCCGGGAAGTTCGGCCTAGGGCCGACGGCCGAACGCACGAATTCACGGGAACGTGGACTCTCGCGGTCGCGCCACCGCGCTGCGAGGATGGGCTCGTGTCCGGATCCCTTCGTGTCCTACGGATCTTCGGCATCGATGTCCGGATCCATTTCTCCTGGATCCTGATCTTCCTGCTCGTCACGTTCTCCCTCGCCAGCGGCGTGCTTCCGACGAGCTGGTCGGAGCCGAAGCAGCTGTTCGTCGCGGCCATCGCAGCATTCCTGTTCTTCGGCTCCGTGGTCGCGCACGAGCTCGCGCACGCGCTCGTCGCGCGCCGGTTCCGGATGTCGGTCTCCTCGATCACGCTCTTCTTGTTCGGCGGCGTCGCGAACCTGACCGCCGAGCCGCGCAGCGCCCTGGCCGAGTTCCTCATGGCGGTGGCCGGGCCGCTCACGAGCTTCGCGCTCGCCGGCGTCGCCTTTCTCGTCGAGCGCGTGGGGTCTCGGGTGCTCGATCCCGCGGCGATGAGCACGGTCGCGCCCGTCGCCGGCTACCTCACGACCGTGAACCTGGCGGTCGGCGTGTTCAATCTCGTCCCGGGCTTTCCGCTCGACGGCGGCCGGGTGCTACGCGCGGTCGTCTGGGCGATCCGCGGTGACCGGTCGGATGCGACGGCAGTGGCCGCGCGCGGCGGCCAGGTCGTCGCGGCGCTCATCGCGCTGGGCGGTCTGCTCGTCCTGCTCGTTCTCGGCGATGCGTTCGGCCTCTGGTACGTGCTCATCGGTTGGTTCCTCTTCGACATGGCGAATGCGTCGCTCGAGCAGGAACGCATCGTGACCGCGGCGAAGGGCGTGCGCGTGGCGCAGCTCATGGCGACCACATACCACGCTGCTCGGCCGGACATGTCGGTCGCGGAGCTCGTCCGCGATCTCATGCTTCCGCTCAACGTCTCGATCGTGCCAGTGGTGCGCGATGGGCGGTTGCTCGGGACCGTGGGCATCGACGAGGTCCATAACGTGGACGAGAGCAGCTGGCCCCTCTTCGGCGTGCTGGACGTGATGAAGCCCGCGAGCCAGATCACCACGGTCGCGCCGGAAGACGAGCTGGTGACCGCGCTCGAGCGCTTCGGCGAGTCCGCGCTGCTCGCCGTGGTGCAGAACGGGATCATCGTGGGCCTTCTGCATCGCGACGCGGTCGTTGGCTACCTGAGCACGCGCGTCGCCCTCGGCCACGACGGGCGCATCGCGCTGCGGCCGCTCTGACGTCGCGCGAGACCGATCTCGGGCTCTCGAGCGCCGAGGCGCGGCGTCGTTTCGCCGCGGACGGCCCGAACGAGCCGGTGGTGCGAGAGCACTACGTCGCTTGGCGGCAGCTGCTCGCGCAGGCCTCGAGCCCGCTCATCGTCGTCCTGCTTCTCGCGTCCGCCGTCTCTGCCGCGGTCGGCGAGCTCGTGAACGCCACGGTCATCGCGGCGATGGTCTCGCTCGGCGTGGCGCTCAGCTTCTTTCAGACGCACCGATCGCAGCTGGCGACCGAGCGGCTGCGCGCGATGGTCGCCTCCACCGCGGCGGTGCTGCGCGACGGCGCGTGGACGGACCTGCCGCACCGCGAGCTCGTCGTCGGCGACGTGATCCGGCTCAACGCCGGCGATCTCGTGCCGGCGGACGCCCGT
>JBGPZT010000128.1:0-7751 GCA_041493915.1 Candidatus Limnocylindria bacterium | reverse complement strand
CGTGACGACGGGCAGATTGACGAGGAACACCAGCCGCCAGTCGATGGCCGTGAGCAGACCACCCAGGAGCGGGCCGAGCGTCGCGCCCGCGCCGGACACTGCGCCGGTGAGGCCGAAGTGCATCCCGGCACGCTCGCCCGCGGCGCGCCGCAGGATCCCAAGACCGTTCGGGACGATGAGCGCGCCGGCCAGCGCCTGCTGCAAACGAAAGAAGGCGAGCGGTGCGAGGCCGACCGACAGCGACGCGCCTACGGAGGCGATCCCGAAGTACGCGAGCGCGCCGAGCATCAGTCGGCGGCGGCCGAATCGATCGCCGAGGCGCCCGCCGATCGGCTGCAGCGCGGCCATCGCGATGAGATATGTCGTGATGAGCCACGACGCGGCGGCGATGTCGGTGCCCGCGTCACGCGCGATCGCGGGCAACGCCACGACGAGCATCGTCGAGTTGAGCGGCACGAGCGCGTTGCCGATCGCGATCGACAGGATGAGCTTTCGGTTCACGGCGCGACGATAGAGGCATCACGGCGGCGCGCGGAGCGCGCGGTCGGCGCTAGGAGGCCAGCCGCACCAGTGCCTGCCTTCCGAGGATCGCGAGGCGCAGCGCAAGGAGCGCGTCGGCGTCGGTGAGGTCCGCACCAGTGAGCTTCGCGATGCGGCGCAAGCGATGACGGACGGTGTTGCGGTGCAGGTACAGCTCGCGCGCGACGCCGTTCACGCTTCCCTGAAGACGAAGGTACGCGTCGAGCGTCTGCACGAGGGCAGCGTTCCGCTCGTCGGCTCCGAGCGGTCCGAGGATGCGATCGGAGAACGCCCGGATCTCGCTGGCCGGCTGACCGAGGACGAAGCAGTACGGACCGAGGTCGTCGAAGTGCGTCGTGCCTCCGTTGCCACCATTGGTGCGACCGAGCGCCAGGGCCTGCTCCGCCTGGACGAGCGCGAAGTGCGCGCCGGACGATCCCGGCTTCGGGCCGGCGACGCCCGCGGAGAGATCGTCGTCGGAGACGTCGGCGGCTACGCGCGCGCGCAGCCGCTCCCCTTCGCTGCGCGCGTCGACGGGCGTGGCCGCCGCGATGACCGCTGTCACAAATCCGCTCGCGGTGCGAACGACCCGTGCGTCCTCGGGGACGACCGCCGCGACCGCGGCGCGCAGCTTCGCCGCCGCTCCCGACTGGCGGCTCGCGAACGCGATCGCGAGGTACCGTGCGTCGCTCGTACTTGCCCCCTAATAAACAGAAAAGCCTCCCATCTTCTGGGAGGCTTCCGAGTCTTCGCTTGTTCTTTGCGGCTAGGTCCGTCCGCCTCCCAACGTCTGGTGCCCCTTCTCGAGGACGAGAAGAGCGACCGGGACGATGACGATGATCGGCTGTGACACGAGGTCGTCAGGCTAGTGCGTAGCGCACAGCCGGTCAACGCTTACCGGGATGCGGCTCGTATCAGTCGGCGCCGCCTTCCACGATCCGGGAAATACCGCTGCTACGGCGCCGGCTGGATGTCTCACTCAGGCTCGGCGCGGACCTGCTTCAGGAGCTCGATCGGGATCCGGCTCGGCTCCTCGTCGGGCGACGCCTCGGAGTCGCGCTTGAACTGCACCTGGTACTGGAGGCGCTTCGACTGGGTGCGCCGATCAACGCCCTCCGGTGTGACGAGGACATAGAACGGGTGGCCGTATTCGTTGTCGTCGTTCAGCACGACGAACGCGTACAGGTACTTGCCCTTCGCCGCGCGCGCCAGCTCGTATTGCCGCGCCGTCGTACCGAAGAAGAACCCGTTCAGCGCCGTGCTGCGTATCGGTTTTCGCGTGGCTTTGACCTCGATCAGGCGCAGATCGTTGATGTACCGCTCAGCGTTCGCGACCGTGAGTTCGTCGGCGTCCGGCGGCGCCAGCACGAGATCGAACGTGTGATGCGTCCACTCGCCTTCCTTGGGCAGATCGAGAAGCTCGAGGATGCGGCGCTTCACCGCGCGGTCGGGCTTCTGAAAGCGAGGCTCGACGCCCATGACGTAGGTGTTGGCGTCGCGCTCGCTGACCTGGTTGAGGCGGCTCTTGGTGTAACGCGAGCCCGCCCGAGTCTCGGCCACTCATGGCACGATCCTCGATCGGGGCCCGCCGATCAACCTCCCGACATCGCCGGCAGGATCTCCACGACCTTCGCGGCGCTGAGATCGGCGTTCTGTTCTAAGAAGCGGGTGTCCTCGCCGTCCACGAACACGGTCACGAAGCGGCCGAAGGCCCCGTCGCGCAGCACGCGCGCGCCAAGCTCCGGGTAGCGCGCGGCGATCTCGCGCTGGAGCGACGCGAGGTCGGTCGCGTCGACCTCGATCGTCCGCTCGCCGCCGACGGCGGATCGGAGCGGTGTGGGCAGACGCACGGTGACGCTCACCCGAGCACCTCCTCGTACGCGAGACGGAACGCGTCGGCATCGGCGTCGATGACCGGCCCGAGCACACTCTCTTCCGGGCCACCCTTGTAGCCGTTGCCGGTGAGATACAGGACGACGGTCTCGCCGGAATGGAAGACGCCGCGCGCTGCGAGTTGCTTCGCGGTGGCGACGACGACGCCACCGGCGGGTTCGACGAGCACACCCTCTGTCGTCGCGAGCAACGACGCTGCTTCGCGGATCTCGTCGTCGCTCACCGACGCAGCGCTCCCGCGCGTGTCGCGGATGATCTTCACCGAGCCGTCGCCGTCCGCGGGTGCGCCGATGGCGAGGGACTTCGCAAGCGTCTGGGGTCGGCGCACCGGCTCGACCGGCCGCCAGTTGTCGAGCACCGCGTCGGACACCGGCGCGCATCCAGCGGGCTGCGCGGCGTGGATGTGGAAGTGCGAGTCCGGGACGAGGCCCGTCGCGCGAAGCTGATCCGCGGCGGTGGCCTGACGCGTGAGGAGCGCGCCCGAACCGACGGGCACGACGATGTGATGCGGGAGCGTCCAGCCGAGCTGCTCGGCGCACTCGAACAGGACGGTCTTGCTGCCCTCCGCGTAGTACGGACGCAGCGTGAAGTTCACGAAGCCCCAGCCGTATTCGTCGGCGAGCCGGCCACAGAGACGGTTCACCGCGTCATACGACCCGCGGACGCGGACGACCGTCGCCCCGTAGGCGGCCGCGCTCGCGATCTTTCCGGACTCGATGTCCGCCGGCACGAACACGAATGCGCGAAGACCGTTGCGGGCCGCGGCAGCCGCGACAGCCCCGGCAAGATTGCCGGTCGACGCGCATGCGATCGTGTCGAGCCCGAGCTCGAGCGCGCGCGCGAGCGCGACCGACACCGGACGGTCTTTGAAGGACAGCGTCGGATTGCGCGTGTCGTCCTTCAGATAGAGGCGCTCGATCCCGAGCGCTGCGCCAAGGCGGCGCGCCAGAATGAGCGGTGTCCAGCCCACCGGCCAGTGGGTCGCCGGCGCCGCGATGGGCAGCAGCGGCGCGTAGCGCCAGAGCGACGCCGGTCCACGCTCGATGTCGGCACGCAGCGTCTCCGTGTCGAACACGCTGAGGTCGTACTCCGGCTCGATCGGGCCGAGGCATTCGCCACAGATGTAGCGCTCGTCGGCCGGTTGCAGCGCGCCGCAAGCGCGACAGCGCAGCCCGCGCAGTGCGGTGGTCTCCCGAAGCGTCGTCGCCATGTCCGTTCTCCTCTCAAAATCAAAAGGCCTCCCGAACGGGAGGCCTCGAAATGCCGACTAAACGCGAAGACGGGTCGGGCTCAGCCTCCCAAACGCGTAGCGGGCCCCGCCATGGGGGCCATCGGCATGGACATGGAGATCCGCTGAACCATCGTTCCCTGACCGTAGCGACGAGCGCTCACCCGCGTCAATCGCGACGCCGGTGCTTCGGGCAGGTTGCACAAGGCACGTACACTGGCCCTCTTTCAAAGGGGAGGGCGATCACGTGAGCTTTCAGGACAAGACGCTGACCTGTCGCGACTGCGGCCAAGAGTTCATCTGGACGGCCGGCGAGCAAGAGTTCTACTCCTCGCGCGGTCTACAGAACGCGCCGAGCCGTTGTCCAGCGGACCGCGCCGCGCGTCGCGCCGGTGGCGGTGGCGGTGGCGGCGGGGGCGGCGGCGGATACGGCGGCGGTCAGCGCGAGATGTTCAGCGCGGTGTGCAGCAACTGCGGCAAGGAAGCGCGCGTGCCATTCCAGCCGCGGGGCGACAAGCCGGTGTACTGCTCCGACTGCTTCGAGCAGAAGCGGCCGCCGAGGAACGCCTACTAGCCCGGCTCGCGCGATCAGCCGGTGCTATCCGGCGGCGAAGGCTGCGCGACTACGATGGCCCCATCGAGACGATCTGGCGCCCGAGCGCAGAGACGATCGCCCGCGCGAACATCACGCGCTATCAGAAATGGCTCGCGCGCGAGCGCGGCCTGAGCTTCACGACCTATCACGAGCTCTGGCGCTGGTCGGTGACGGATCTCGACGCCTTCTGGTCGTCGATCTGGGACCACTTCGGCGTGCGCTCGAGCCGGCACGACCAGCGCGTCCTCGCCCGCGACACGATGCCCGGTGCCTCATGGTTCCCTGGCGCGGAGCTGAGCTACGCGGAGCACGCGCTGGCACGGCGCGACGACCACCCCGCGCTCATCGCGCGCTCCGAGACGCGCGGGCTCGAGCACTCCACGACCGTGACCTACGCGGAGCTGGCGCGGCAGGTCGCCGCACTCCGCGCCGGACTGGTACGGCTCGGCGTCACGCGCGGCGATCGCGTGGTCGCGTATCTGCCGAACATCCCCGAGACCGTCGTCGCGCTGCTCGCGACGTCGAGCCTGGGTGCGATCTGGTCCAGCTGCTCGCCGGACTTCGGCACACGCGCGGTGGTCGACCGCTTCAGCCAGCTCGATCCGAAACTCCTCTTCGTCGTTGACGGTTACCGCTATGGCGGGCGCGACTTCGACCGCATGCGTGAGCTCGCAGAGATCGAGCGCGCGCTGCCGAGCCTCAGGGCGACCGTCGTGCTCCCCTACCTGCGACCGGAGACGACGCCGGCGGGGTCGGCCGCGCGGATGTCGTGGGCAGAGCTCGCGTCAGAGACGGCACCGCTCGAGTTTGAACAGCTGCCATTCGAGCATCCGCTGTGGGTGCTGTACACGTCAGGCACCACAGGTCTGCCGAAGGGGCTCGTGCACAGCCAGGGCGGGATCCTGCTCGAGCACCTCAAGTCGCTCGCGCTGCATCAGGACCTCGGCACGGGTGACCGCTTCTTCTGGTTCTCGACGACCGGCTGGATGATGTGGAACTACATGCTCGGCGTGCTGCCGCTCGGCGGCACGGCGGTCCTGTTCGACGGGAGTCCCGCGTATCCGGACATGGAGACGCTGTGGCGCTTCGCCGCGGACGTCGGCGTCACTTATTTCGGGACGTCGGCGGCGTTCATCCAGGCGTGCATGAAGGCCAACATCTCACCCGGCCGCGACAGGGATCTGAGCCGCGTGCGCGCCGTCGGTTCGACCGGCGCGCCACTAGCGCCGCAGGGCTTCACCTGGATCGTCGACGCGCTCGGACGACCGGTACCGGTCGGCAGCGTGAGCGGCGGCACCGACGTGTGCACCGCGTTCCTCCAGTCATGTCCGGTCCTCCCGGTCCGCGCCGGCGAGCTGCAGTGCGCGGCGCTCGGCGCGAAGGTCGAGGCGTACTCCGCGGAGGGGAAGCCGGTCGTCGGCGAGGTCGGCGAGCTCGTGATCACGCGACCACTGCCGTCGATGCCCGTGTACCTCTGGAACGATCCCGACGGCACGAGATATCGCGCGAGCTACTTCGATGTCTACCCGGGTGTGTGGCGGCACGGCGACTGGATCCGCTTCAGCGCCGACGGCTCATCGGTGATCTACGGACGCTCCGACGCGACGCTCAATCGCGGCGGCGTGCGCATGGGCACGAGCGAGTTCTACCGGATCGTCGAGCAGCTACCCGAGATAAAGGACAGCCTGGTGGTCGAGGTCGACGGCGAGAATGCGGAGCTCGTTCTCTTCGTCGTGCTCGCGGCGAACGCGAGGCTCGACGACGCCCTGCGCCGTCACATCAACGAAACGCTGCGGCGCGAGCTGTCGCCGCGTCACGCGCCGGATCGCATCCTCGCCGTGCCCGAGATCCCGAAGACGCTGAACGGCAAGAAGCTCGAGGTCCCGGTGAAGCGGCTCCTCATGGGCCAACCGCTCGCAGGCGCGGTCAGCGAGGGCGCGGTCGCGAATCCGGCGAGCCTCGGCCTTCTCGTCGAGGCGTACCGCGCGGTCTTGCCTGCCTAAGGTCTAAACAGCGCGCGTTGTTGGGCAGACTCAGCCGCCAGGTGATGCGTCATCGAGTCTGATCCCGGTGTTTCCGGCGATGGACCACGCGCACTTTGCGCCAACCCAGGATTGCGCGCGTTAGCCGCTGCGCAAACCCGATCCGCGCTCCCGCTACTAGACGCTCCTGCCCCCGCAGTATTTCCTGGGTGTTACGGCCCATGAATAGCCTGGCTCGTTCGAGCAGTTCCTCGCGACCTGAGCCGAGGAGCGGGTAAGCGATCTCCGTGGCGCCGAGTCCGCGTCCGTCTGGGGCAGGGTGGCTCGCGAGCCGCTCGATGCAGTCCATGACCCTTCGGAGCTCGGTGTCTTCGTCCCCATCGATGAGTAGTGAATCGAGGTAGCGTCCGAGTACTTCGTAAACGGCCGCGTAAACGAACGTCGGCTGGTCGTAGTCGTCGCCGTACCGCGCCAGCAACGAATCAAATGACGCACGAAGCGTTGGAAACTGCGCTACCAAAACGGTGGGAACGCGGTCGAAGGCAAGCTCGTCGTGCGACTCAATCGACGGCATCATCGCATTCTGAAGCTAGCGCAACTCCCTACGAGGCAATCACGACGCGAGGCGGTCCAGCGCCTGACGTCCGAGGAGCGCGAGGTGCAGTGCGAGGCGGTCGTCCGCGCTGCTCAACTTCGCGCCGGTCAGCTGACCGATGCGACGCAGCCGCTGGCGCACGGTGTTGCGGTGCAGGAACAGCTGGCGCGCGACGCCGTTCACGCTGCCGTGCAGGTTGAGGTACGCCTCGAGCGTCCGGACCAGATCGGCGTAGCGCTCGTCGTCGGCGAGCGGTCCGAGCACACGCTCGGAGAACGCCTCGATGTCGCTCTCCGGCTGGCCCAGGACGAAGCGGTATGGACCGAGGTCGTCGAAATGTGTCGTCTTCGCCTTCCCGCCGTTCGTCCGCGCGAGCGAGACGGCCTGCTCGGCCTGGAGGAGCGCGAGATGCGCGCCGGTCGCGCCGCGCTTTGGACCCGATACGGCGACCGACAGCTGGTCGTCGTTCGCCTCCTTCGACACACGACGGCGCAGCCGCTCCCCCTCGCTGCGCGCGTCGATGTCCTCATCCACCTCGAAGACCGCCGCGACCACATCCGAGCGCGTTCGCACCACCTTCGCGTCGGCCGGTGCGGCCGCGGTCACCGCGGTCCGCAGCTGTCCGTTGGCGATCCGGCTCGAGAACGCGATCGCCAGATATCTTGTGTCGCTCATCTCTCTACCTCCCTGGAAAACGAAAGGCCTCCCGTGTGGGAGGCCTGCGCAGATCACTGAGAACGGGTATGCGAGCTAGCTGCCGCCTCCCAAACCGTGGTCGCCCATCGCACAGACGCAGGTGCAATGGGCTTCGGGCATGGCCATGGCGCAGCAGCGATAAAGCATCTGCGTTGAAGTTAATCCTCCGTCTGCGCCGCGTCAACGGTTCTGCGACGATTGCCGACGCCCAATGAGTCGCTCATTCCGACTCGCCGTAATCGG
>JBGPZT010000099.1:0-10070 GCA_041493915.1 Candidatus Limnocylindria bacterium | reverse complement strand
CACGACGAGCACGGTGTCGTGCTGTCCATCCCCGCGCCCATATGGCCGCGCCGCGCTGGCTGATGGTGCCTGCTTGGCGCCTGGGGGACCTCCGGCCCATTCGACCGTCACCGCTTTGAGCCTCCTTCATCCGCGATCGGCAACGCGACGTGGAACGTCGAACCCTTGCCGACCTCGCTTTCCACCCAGATCCGACCACCATGCTCCTCGACGATCCCGCGACAGATGAACAGGCCCAGGCCCATGCCGTGGAAACGCCTGTCGTCGACGTTCGATGCGCGCGAGAATCGCTCGAAGATCCGTGGGAGATCCGCCGCCGGGATCCCGATGCCCGAGTCCTCGACCGTGATACGCGCTTCTCCGTCCTGTCGCCAGACCCTGATCCTGATCGGCCTGCGCTGCGGACTGTACTTCTTCGCGTTCTCGATCAGGTTCTGAAGCAGCTGCTCGACGCGGCGCCGATCGTACTCACCCACGACCGGAGCGCTCGCTTCGACGCGACAGCTGCTCGTCTCCACCGCATCGTGAGCGCAGAGCTCCTGCGCGAGCACCGCGAGGTCCACCGGCTCCCGCTCTCCGACGAGGCCGCCCTGCTCGAGTCGCGTCGCGTCGAGCAGGTCGCCGACGAGCCCCGCGAGGCGCTTGCCCTCCCGCACGACGCGCCGGATGCCCGCGATGTCCGCGGGAGCGGTCGGTTCCCGCATCGCGCGTCGCTCCAGGAGCTCGGCCTGCGCGACGATCGTCGTGAGCGGTGTCCTCAGATCGTGCGCGGCGGCCGAGAGGAAGTCGTCCTTGAGACGGGTCGCCTCCTCTCGCGCCCTGACGCGCGCGGCGTCATCGATCAGCGCGCGGCTCTCGAGGATGACCGCGGCCTGATCCGCGAGCAGGCCCGCGAGCTCGATGTCGCTCGCCGCGAAGATCGGCGGACGCTGCGCGCTGAGGGTCAGCACTCCAAGCCGGCGCTCACCGGCGGTGATAGGTGCCGCGAGGATGGCCCCGATGCCACGCGAGCGATAGGCCGCGGCGCCGTCGGGATTGTCGCGGATCGGGTCGGTACTGAAGATGGGACGCTGTAGCTCGAACGCGCGACCGGCGAAGTGCGTGCCCGGCTCGAGATCGACGGTCTTGTCGTCTTCTTCCCAGAAGCGCAGCTTCGCCGTGTCGTCCTGCCACAGGCCGATCCGCGCCGCCGTGCCGGTGCTGCTCGCCGCGCCGTGCTCGAGGTCGCGCACGATGTCGAGCGTCGTGGGCAGCCGCGGCAGGCTCGCTGCGCGCGCGAGGAAAGCGCGCAGCTCGGGCTCCTGCCAGGCGCGGCGAAGGAGCGGCGGCGGGGCGAAGCCGAGGTAGTACGCGATGCCGGAGCCAAGGCCGAGCAGCTGCCCGAGCGCCTGCAGCACGGCGCGATCGTCGGGCCGCGCCAGACCGGTGAGCCCGGCGATGAGGATGTCGGTGCCGAGGAGGATCGAGCCGAGCGATATCGCCTCCATGCGGCGCCGCGTGACGCCGCGCGATCGACGAGCTGATCGGAAGAACGCGACGGCGCAGGAGATCGACACGACGAAGAAGTACAGGACGACGTAGAGCATCACCGGCGTCGGCAATGCTGGCACCGTCACGGATGTCGCGACGATCCCGGCCGCGAGGCCCAGCTCCGCTGCGCGCTTCAGCGCGGTGCGCACGTGGGTGAAGTCGTCGACGAGCCGCAGCAGCATGTACGGCAGCGCCATGAGGACCGCCACCTCGACCGTCGTCAGCCACGGTGGCGCCGATCCGGTCAGCGCGGCGACGCGTGAGACCAGGATGACGAACGCCGTCGCGCCGAAGAAGAGGGTCATGTCCGCGTGCGCGCGTGTCGGCTGGCGCGCCAGGCGCAGCGCGACGCTGATGAAGATCAGCACGTAGATGATCTGCGTCACGGCAGAGATGAGCTCGAAGGCGTTCAAGGTCGCGTGATTCTACTAACTCATCGAGCGAGCAAAAGACCAAGCGCAGCCCCGCCGATGACCACGATGGCGGGATGCAGACGTCCTTGATACGTGAGCGCCGCGGCCGCGATGCCGACGACGATCTGCCACGATGACGGCGCGTCGCCGGCTGGCACGATGAGCGACACGCCGGTCGCACAGAGGAGACCCGCCGTCGCGAGCGCCGCCCCGCGCACCAGACCGGCGAACGGCACGGAGAGCAGCCAGCGCCTTGCGACCGCGGTCGCGGGAAGGATCACGAGCGGCGGGAGGCTTGAAGCGACGAGCGCCATCGCCGCACCGAGTGGCCCGGCCATCTGGTAGCCGAGGCTCACGATCCAGAGCCCGTTCGGCCCGGTCGAGAGGCGTCCGATGGCGAGCGCCTCCACCAGCTGCGCGTCGGTCACCACGCCGGTCGCGACGAGATCCTGGCGCAGCAGCGGCAACGATCCGAGGCCGCCGAGCGCGAGCGCCGAGTCCTTCAGCAAGACGAGAAACAGCGCCAGCGGATCCACCTGTTATTCGGTCGCGCCCTCGCGCGACGTCGGACGCTCGCGTCCCAGGAACAATGCGCCGAGCGTGGCCGCGCCGGCGATGACCGCCAGGCTGGAGATCGTCGTCAGCAGGAGGATGGCGAACGCGACCACGACGACCGCGATGTCGACGACCGTGCGAAGACCGTGTCGTCGCACGTCGCGCACGAGAACGATAGCGAGACCGAGCGTCATGCCGCCGGTCGCCGGCGCCATGCCCGCGAGCGCCGCGTGCGCGAGCGGCTGATCCGCGATGACGCCGTAGGCCGCGGTCATCGCCGCGGTGATGACCGCGGCGGGGACCATCATCCCGGCGACCGCGACGATCACACCCCGCCAGCCGGCGATGCGCTGGCCAAGCAGGCCCGCGAGCGCGACGAGATGGATGCCGGGGCTGAGCTGGCAGAGTGCCCAGGCTTCGTTGAACGCCCGCTCGCTGATTCGAGCCTCGCGCTCGACGAAGAAGCGACGAAGGAGGAGGAGCGTGCTGGTCCCGCCGCCCACCGACTGCGTGCCGACCGCGATGAAGATCTTCGCGAGCTCACGCATCGCGGCCTAGGCTAGGTCGGTGGCCGGAGAGGTGCGCATTGCGGCGCCCCGCCCTGCGCGGTCCGCGACACGGAGGAGCTTCGTCATCCAGAAGCATCGCGCGACCGCGCTGCATTACGACGTCAGGCTCGAGATCGGCGACGCGATGCCGTCGTGGGCGGTGCCGAAGGGCCCTTCGCTCGACCCGAGTCAGAAGCGGCTCGCGATGCAGGTCGAAGATCACCCGCTCGAGTACGCGGGATTCGAAGGCGTGATCCCCGAGGGCGAGTACGGCGGCGGGGTCGTGATGATCTGGGACGAGGGCACGTACGAGATGCTCGACGACGTCGAGCCCGCGGTGGCACTCAGGAAGGGCGAGCTCCACTTCACGCTGAGCGGCCGCAAGCTCAAGGGGCGCTGGACGCTGGTCCGGACCGGGCCGCGCAAGTGGCTGCTGATCAAAGGGCGCGATACGTACGCGCGCACGACGGACATCACACAGACGCGCGCCCGGTCGGTTCGGACGAAGCGTCTCCTCGCGGAGATCGCTCGCGACGAGGGCGGCGACGTCGAGAAGGCGTCGACCGGCGATCCCCTTCCACGCAGAGGCTCCGCCCGTTCCACCCCGCATTGAGAGCTCCGATACGTGGCAGCTCGTCATCAATACCGGAACGACGATCGTACTTTGCTTATGGTCTTCCTGATCCAGAACTCGCAGAACCGCGACGCGCGTGCGATGCACCTCAAGCTCGACGAGCTGCTGCGCGCCGTTCCGCAGGCGCGCAAAGAATTCATGGAGGTCAAGACCTAGGCTGGCTCTAGCCCCCAGCTGCGGTCAGCGCGCGAGGTGCAGTGGACCAGCGTTCCCGATCGCGGGTGGTACGTACCGGGCGTCTTCGCTGCCGTGCTCGACGTCCTCCCGGATCAGCTGCTCGAGGAACACGCCGCCCGTCGGGATCCAGTGATGGTCGCTGTCGGACGCGAAGCCATCGCAGTAGCCGAACGTGCCGTGATGCATGACGATGCCGCCGAGGCCACCGCGCGAACGCGTCGCGAGGTGAGTGACATTACGGCATTCGAAGTGAATGACCGTGGACATGACGCGCCTCCCCTTGACCACACCTCGCGACACGGACCGTGTCGTTCCGGTGGTCCTGAGGATACGAAGATGTCGCGGCAGTTCAAGAGGAAACAGTGCGCTTGGGTGGGTACCTCGCCGCCGACCGAGCAGGCCTGCGCGTGGCGGTCGCCGGCAGCCGGATCGGGGACGTGGATTGCGCGCACACGCAAGCGCTCTTCATTCATGGGGTCAGGTGGTACGGTGATGTTGGCTCATGCGAAAACCGGGCGTGCCGGATCGGCGACGTGGTAGCGGGGGAGGGATCGTGGCAAAGGGTGGATTGATCCATTTCATTTGCATCGCCGATGCCCACGCGTCGCGCGAGAGCAGGTCATCGTCCGATACGCTGACCGTCGTTTCGAGCCGGTGGGCGTATTGCGCGTTCGACGCGCGCGCCGACGGCCATGAGTGGAGCGAGACCGAGGGAGTGACGATCGAGGTCCTGCGCTCCGGTCTTCCGCACGGCCGCCTCGCCCAGCTTCCGGCCGAGGATCGCCGCCGCTAGTCAGCCGCAGGTCCGCGGACCCTGCGGAATACGACCACCGCGCCACCTGCGGGAGCCTCGAACTCGACCATCTCAGCCGTTGCGTGCCACCAACTGCCTTTGCGCGGCCCGCTCGCCAGCTTGAAACGGAACGACGCCGGCTTGCCTAGAGCGGCCCGCACCAGCGGCGTCGCGTCAGCCGGCAACCTGACACCGCGCTCGTCCTGATAGAGCGCGGCCGCGAAAGTGCGCTGGAAGGCCGGGTTCGCGAGGAGCACCCGCCCGTCGCGGTCGACCACCACGGCCGGATCCTTTCCGACGAGCGACGCGAGCAGCTTCGCCCGGGTCCGCAGGGCATCGCGGTGCACCTCGTTCGCGAGCCGCTCGAGCTCGCGGGCCGCGAGGGAGCGCTCATCGATCTCCTGGCTCATCGCCGCGACGGCGAGCCCGGCCCTGCTCTCGACGCGGAACTTCAGGAACAGCCGCGAGATGTGGGCTTTGACGGCCTGCTCGCCGATCCGCATCTCTTCTGCGATCGCCTTGTTCGCGAGTCCCGCGACGACGAGTCGGAGCACCTCACGTTCGCGTGGAGTGATGTTGGGTAGAGAGCTGCGTGACGCTACGTTCGTATACGGACCTCTTGTGCTCTTACATTACGGACCATCAAGCGAGTCTAGTAAGGTGACCAATCATGACTGTTATTCACGATCGCCCTTCCTTCCAGGTCGCTCTGGTGGTACGGCCCCCCCTGGCAGGTGTGGTCGCACTGGCGCTGACGCATATCCGCGCCGTTCCGCATGAAATGCCGATCTCCGAGGTCGGCGCGGCGGGCTGCGACTTCGCCGTGCTGGACGAGGCTGCTGCTGAAGGCGGACTCCAAGGCGCGATCGCCGAGATGGTCAAGACGAACCGGCCGGTCCTGGTCCTGGTGCGCAACCACGGCATGCAGGGAGCGCTGAGCGCGGTCGGTCTGGGCGCCACGGAGATCCTCCGCGTGCCGTTCGACCCAGCCGAGCTGGTGATCCGCGCGAGCCAGGCGATCCATCGCACGACCGGCAATCTCCCTGAGCTCGACGGCAGTGTGAAGGTCGGCAAGCTGCACGTCGACGTCACCAACGGTCACATCGCCATGAACGGCAACGCTCCCCACCTCACGCCGCTCGAGCGCGGACTCCTCTATGTATTGATCGCCAACGCCGGCCGCGTCGTATCCCGCGAGGACATCATCGACTCCGTCTGGGGCGCCGACGCCGAGCCGAACAGCAACCTGGTGGACCGACACATCCGTGACCTGCGCCGCAAGCTCCAGGATGACTGGCGTCGGCCGAATATCCTGGCCACGATGCGCGGCCAGGGCTACATGGTGCCGATCACCGACTGAAGCCCCACCCTCATTCCTTAACCAACTCATAGGCTGCGCTCCGGAGCCGGGCCTAGACTGGGTCGACCGTATGACGCTGTCGAGGTCCGATCGACCCTACGGTCAGTTCCCGCGAGGCGACGCGCCGGAGCCCGCTCCGGCACCTCAGCCCCCGCGGCGCCTTCCGCTGCGCGAGCGCATCGTCGCGCGTCTCCGCGCGCCGCTCGCGCTCGTGTCGCTCCTCGCCCTGAGCTGGTTCCTCGTGTCGGCGGTCCAGACCGGGGGGCTCGTCGCCCTCCGTGCGCAGCAGGAGCAGCCGACGCCCGAGCCGACGCCGCAGCTCGCCGCCGCGATCTACCAGCACGTCGCGCCCTCGGTCGTGCAGGTCATCGCAACGGGCGCCGGCGGGGAGCCGAGCAGCGGTGCCGGCGTGATCGTCGACGACATGGCCGACATCCTGACCAGCCTGCACATCATCGACGGGGGCAGCGATATCAAGGTCATGTTCAACGACGGCACGACCTCGGCGGTCGAGGTCGTCGCGCGCCTTCCTGATCGCGACATCGCCGTGCTCCGCGCCCTCGCGCCGCCGGCCCAGTTCCAGCCAGCGACGCTCGGGAATCCCGGTGCGCTCAGGGTCGGCGATCCCGCGTTCGTCATCGGCCACCCATTCGGCCTCACCGGTTCGCTATCGACCGGGGTCATCTCCGGCCTGGATCGCGCCATGATCGCGCCCAACC
Source organism: Candidatus Limnocylindria bacterium (assembly GCA_041493915.1). Taxonomy (GTDB): domain Bacteria; phylum Chloroflexota; class Limnocylindria; order P2-11E; family P2-11E; genus CF-39. The sequence goes on along the minus strand of JBGPZT010000099.1, from coordinate 3,341 downwards.
TCTCGCAGCCGATCACCGGGCTCATCCAGTTCGACGCGGCGGTGAATCCGGGGAACTCGGGCGGGCCACTCGTGGATCAAAACGGAGACGTCGTGGGTATCGTCACCGGGTTGGTGAACCCAGCGGGTAAGGTGTTCAGCGGGGTGGGCTTCGCGGTCACGATCGACTCGGCGGCGGCCGGGCTCGGCATCCCACCGGACTAGAAGGAAGGAAAGGCCATGACGACGAGCGTCCGCCCCGGCAGCCAGATGGAACGCCTGCTCTTCGAGATCAAGAAGGTGATCGTCGGGCAGGACCTCCTGCTCGAGCGCATCGTCGTCGCGCTCCTCGCGCGCGGCCATCTCCTCGTGGAGGGCGTCCCCGGGCTCGCGAAGACCCTCGCCGTCAAGACCGTCGCGCAGGCGATCAGCGGCGAGTTCAAGCGGATCCAGTTCACGCCGGATCTCGTGCCCGCCGATCTCGTCGGCACCCGCATCTACAACCAGAAGAACGGCGAGTTCCAGACCTCGCTCGGCCCGGTCTTCACCAACCTGCTCCTCGCGGACGAGATCAACCGCGCGCCGGCGAAGGTGCAGAGCGCGCTGCTCGAGGTCATGCAGGAGCGTCAGGTCACGATCGGCCGCGAGACGCATCGCGTCCCGGACCCGTTCCTCGTCATGGCGACGCAGAACCCGATCGAGACCGAGGGCACGTATGCGCTGCCCGAGGCGCAGGTCGACCGCTTCATGATGAAAGTGCTCATCACCTACCCGAGCGAGATGGACGAGTTCGTCATCGTCGAACGCATGACGAGCCCGCTCGCGGCGATCCAGTCCGTCCTCACGACCGAGCAGCTCATCGGGCTCCAGCACGAGACCGACAAGGTCTTCGTCGACCCCGTCCTGATGGAGTACGTCGTCCGGCTCGTGACCGCCACGCGGTCACCGAAGGACTACGGGGTCCAGGAGATCGCGAAGTACATCACCTACGGCGCGAGCCCGCGTGCCTCGATCAACATCGTTCTCACCGCACGCGCCCTCGCGTTCATGCGCGGACGCAGTTACGTCCTGGCGCAGGACATCTCGGACGTGGCGGTCGACGTGCTCCGTCACCGCATCGTGCTGTCATACGAGGCGCTCTCCGACGACGTGACATCGGACGCGCTCATCGCGAAAGTGATGGAGCGCATCCCGGTGCCGACCGCGCCGATGCAGGGTCATGCTCTCGCCCGCTAGCACGCCGGAGCGCACGCTCCGCCGTCTCGACTGGACGATCGTCCGGCGCTTGGACGGTCTGCTCCAGGGCGACTACCGGACCCTGTTCCGCGGGCAGGGACTCGATCTCGCGGACATCCGGGAGTACGTCGCGGGCGACGACGTGCGCAATATCGACTGGAACGTCACCGCGCGGCTCGACCTCCCGCACGTCCGCGAGTACCTCGAGGACCGCGACATCACCGCCCACTTCCTCCTCGACCTGTCGCCGTCGGTGGACTTCGGCACGCAGGTCGCCCTCAAACGCGACCTGCTCGTCGACTTCGTCGGCCTCGTCGCGCGGCTCCTCACGCGGCACGGCAACCGCGTCGGCGCGATCCTGTATGGGAAGCAGGTGGAGAAAGTCGTGCCTGCGCGCGGCGGACGGATGCAGGTCCTGCGGCTGATCGACGAGCTGCAGCATCGGCCGCGCCTCGAGAGCTCGCCGGCGACGTCGCTCGCGGAGCTCATCGAGACCGCGCTCCGCTCGATCAAGCGCCGCTCGCTGGTCTTCATCGTGTCCGACTTCTTCACGCTGCCGGGCTGGGAGAAGCCACTTGAGCTCCTGGCGCGCCGGCACGAGACGCTCGCGATCCGCCTGACCGATCCGCGCGAGCGCGAGCTCCCGGACATCGGGTTCGTGATCATGACCGACTCCGAGACCGGCGAGGCTCTGCACGTCGATACGCACGACGCGCGCTTCCGCAAGCGATTCGCGGAGGTCGTGGATCGCCGCGAGCGCGCGCTCGGTGCCGCGTTCCGCCGCGCCGGCGTCGACACGCTCGAGCTGTCGACCGAAGAGGACCTCGTGCGCACGGTCGTTCGCTTCGCGGCGACGCGCAAGGCGCGCCGCGCGCGCCACCGCGCGATGGGGCGAGCGTCGTGACCTTCCTCTTCCCACTGGGACTGTGGCTCACGCTGGTCGTCCCGATCCTCGTCCTGCTCTACATCTGGGCGCAGCGGCGCCGTCAGAAGTACGCGCTGCGCTACGCGAGCCTCTCGCTGGTAAAGGAGGCAATGGGCCGCGGCCCGGGCATCCGCCGCCACATCCCGCCCGCGCTGTTCCTGATGGCCATGTTCTTCATGACCGCCGCGCTCGCTCGACCGGTCACCATCGTCACCGCGCCGGCCGAGGAGGGCACGGTGATCCTCGCGATCGACGTGTCCGGGAGCATGCAGGCCGAGGACCTCAAACCGAACCGGATGGAGGCCGCGAAAGAGGCCGCGAAGGCGTTCGTCGCGCGCCAGGGCGAGAACGTCTCGGTGGGGGTCGTGTCGTTCTCGGGCGACGCGTCCCTCGTGCAATCGCCCACGACCGACAAGGACCTCGTGATAAAGGCGATCGACCGCCTACGGCCGCAGCGCGCGACGGCGATCGGCCGAGGCATCCTGACCTCGCTTGACGCGATCTTCGAGAACGACGAGGAGATCCCGCCGAGCGTGCAGGCGCTCGCGGCACTCGAGCAGAGCGGTGGCCAGGCGCGTCCGCCGGCCACGCCGCCGCCGGGTGGGACGCTCAACGCGCCCGCGACGATCATCTTGCTGTCGGACGGGCAGAACAACCAATTCCCGGCACCGCTCCAGATCATCGACGCGGCGATCAGCCGCGGCATCCGCGTGTACACCGTCGGCGTCGGCAGCGCGGAGGGAACGATCCTCCGCCTGCAGGGCCGCCAGATCCGCACGCGTCTCGACGAGGCGACGCTCAAGCAGATCGCGCAGATGACGGACGCCGAATACTTCAACGCTTCGAATGCCGCCGACCTGCGTTCCGTCTACGAGAAGCTCTCGACCCAGATCGTGCTCCGTCAGCAGAAGACCGAGGTGACCGCCTACCTCACCGCGCTCGCTGCGGTGCTGTCGATCATCGCGGGCGGGTTGTCGCTCCTCTGGTTCAACCGGCTGCCGTAGCGTCCGTCTGAGCCGCGGGCGCACTCCTCTCGCTCGCTGCTGGCTACGCCGGCCCGCTATCAACGAAGCGCGCGCCGTTCGGGCCGGCTGGGCGCAGACGCTCGCTCGAGGTGTGAACGCCCGCCGCCGTGCCGGCTCGCTTCGCTGAGTGAGAACGGGCCACACTTGCGACGTGAGCGTCGCTGAGCATCCCAAGGT
>JBGPZT010000054.1:0-15142 GCA_041493915.1 Candidatus Limnocylindria bacterium | reverse complement strand
GCCGGCGTCGCGGTATTGCTCGTGTCGGCGGAGCTCGACGAGGTCCTCGATCTTTCCGACCGCGTTCTGGTCATGTATCGCGGCAGCATCGTGGCCAGCTTCGCCGCGGCCGAGGCGCAGCGCGAGAAGGTCGGCCTGCTCATGGCCACCGGCGCGGCGCGACCGTGAAGAGCTTCCGTACGCGCTTCGCGCCGACCTGGGCGGTGGCACAGGTTCCCGTCTACTCCATCGTCCTCGCATTCGCGGTCGCCGCCGTCGTCGTCATCGTGTCGAGCGCGTTCACCCAGACCGGCTTCGACCCGCTCCTCCCGTTTGCGGCATACGCGCGCCTGCTCGCGGGTGCGTTCGGCAGCGGGAACGGCATCGCCAACACTCTTGTCGCCGCCGCGCCGCTCATGTTCGGTGGTCTCGCGGTCGGGATCGGACTCAAGGCAGGCCTATTCAATATCGGCGTCGCCGGACAGTTCCTCGTCGGGGCGTTCGCCGCGGCGGTGACGGGTGCGTCGCTCGCCACCGCTCCGACCATCGTTGGCATGCCGCTCGCGATGCTCGCGGGTGCGGCCGCCGGCGCGGCCTACGGTTTCATCCCGGGCTACCTCAAGGCACGCACAGGGGCCCACGAGGTCGTCACCACGATCATGCTCAACAACGCCGCGGTCCTCCTGCTCACCTGGGCGGTGAACGACCTCGTGCGAGCGCCCGGATTCACGTTCCCGCGCACCGGCGAAATCGGCCAGAGCGCGCTGCCGATCCTCGCCGGTCGGAACCTGCACCTCGGGATCGTGTTCGCGATCGTCGCGATCTTCGTCATCCGCTGGATCCTCGACCGCACGACCCTCGGCTTCGAGATACGCACGGTCGGGGCGAACCCGAGCGCCGCGCGGTACGCCGGCATGCGGCCCATCTTCATCACCGCGCTCACGATGACAATCTCGGGGCTCCTCGCGGGTCTGGCGGGCGCGATCCAGATGCTCGGCGTCATCGGCTTCTACGCGCCGGGCATCACCGCGTCGGTCGGGTTCGACTCGATCGCGGTGGCGCTCCTCGGACGATCCGCCCCGATCGGCATCCTCTTCGCCGCACTTCTCTTCGGCGCGTTCCGCGCCGGCGCACCGCTGATGCAGATCGAGACGAGCGTGCCCATCGAGGTCATCGACATCATCCAGGCGCTGGTCATCCTGTTCCTCGCCGCCGACCTGATCGTGCGCAAGGTGTTCCGCGTGCGGGCACCGAGAGTGGAGATCGCGGAGTTGGCGACGGTCACCGGATCCTGGGGCGCGGGAACGCCGCCGGCGGGCAAGGCGGGCTGATGGACATCCTGGCGCTGCCCCGCCTCGTCTGGGAGTTCCTCGTCTATCTCTTCCTGGTGATGCCCGACCTGCTCCCGATCATCCTCTCGCTCGCGACCCCGCTCGCGCTCGGCGCGCTCTGTGGCGTCCTCGGGGAACGCTCGGGCGTGGTGAACATCGGGATCGAGGGCATCATGCTCATGGCCGCGTTCTTCGGCTACCTCACCGGCTTCGCGCTGCACGAGCCGCTGGGAACCGGGGTCGCACTCGGGCTCGGGATCCTCATGGCGGTCGCCACCGGCGCGATCCTTGGACTCTTCTACGCGTGGCTCACGGTCAGCGTGCGAGCCGATCAGATCATCGCCGGCACGATGATGAACATCGCCGCCTTCGGGGTCACCGGATACCTCAACCGCCTGATCATCACGCCGTCCGGTCGCGGCGGCGCCGGCGTGATCCCGCCGTTCCATCTCCCCGATCAGCTCGCCGCTCTCCCGTTCGTCGGTCCGATCCTCGCGATGTTCCTAGACCAGGGCCCGATCGCGATGAGCGTGATCGTGCTCGTCCTCGTGTCGCAGTTCGCGCTCTTTCGAACGCGCTGGGGTCTTCGCACTCGCGCTGTCGGCGAGCATCCGAAGGCGGCGGACACCGTGGGCATCGACGTCTTCCGGCAGCGCTATATGAACGTGATCATCGGCTGCGCGATCGCGGGACTCGCGGGCGCGTACCTCACACTCGAGTCCACGGGCTCGTTCCAGAACGGGATGACCAACGGCCGTGGCTTCATCGCGCTCGCCGCCGTGATCTTCGGACGCTGGACGCCGCTCGGATCGTTCCTCGGCGCGCTGCTCTTCGGCACAGCGACGGCGTTCGGGATCATCGTGAACGTCCGGCCCGCCGAAGGCGACCTGGGCACCCTGATGAAGCTGATCCCGACCTTCTGGTACGCCGCGCTGCCCTACCTCATCACCGTCGTCATCCTGGCCGGGGTCGTGGGGCGATCGACCCCGCCGGCCGCCGACGGCATCCCCTATGCGAAGGAGGGGAAAGGCTAGGCCCGATTGACGGGTCCGGCGACCCGTCGTAGCCTCTTGGCGGTCTGGTCAGACCACCTGACCAGCGCTCTTAAGGAGGCCCGAACTGGCCGTCATCGAGCCCATCCGGCGCAGCAGGCTCTACCAGAGCATCGTCGAGCAGATCGAGTCGCTCCTCGAGAAGGGCGAGCTCAGGCCGGGCGATCAGCTCCCGCCCGAGCGCGCGCTTGCTGAGCAGTTCCAGGTCTCGCGGGCGTCCGTGCGCGAGGCGCTGCGCACGCTCGAGCTCCTCGGCGTCGTCGAGACGCGCGCCGGCGGCGGCACGTTCGTCCGGCAGGTCGCGCCGGACGATCTCGCGCGGCCGCTGCACAGCCTCATCGCACGCGGCCACAGCGTTCCTGACGTCATCGAGTTCCGCGGGCTCATCGAGCCGGCTCTGGCGGCGCTGGCGGCGACGCGCATCACCGAGGCACACCTCGCCGAGCTTCGCGGGATCCTCGCGGCGCAGGAGCGGAAGGTCGCGGCGGGCGAGGCATACGTGGAAGAGGACATCCGATTCCACGAGGTCATCGGCGACGCCGCGAAGAACGAGCTGCTCACGACGATGCTCGCGGTCATCTGGGACGTCCTCCGCGCATCGCGCGAGCAGTGGCTCCAGACCAACCAGCGCGCGCACACGTCCCTCGACGCGCACCGACGCATCCTCGACGCACTGTCGCGCCGCGACGCCGAGGCGGCGCGGATCGCATCCGCCGAGCACATACGCGCTGTCGGCGAGGGCATCCTGAAGCTGCTTGGAGGTCGCAATGGCTGAGGACCGCAGCGTTTCCATCGAGGTCGTCTACCGGGGCATATTCCAGAAGACGCTGGCGCAGCGCATCTGCCGATCGGTCGTTCTCGCCGCGCGCAAGAAGGGACACACCGGCACGGCCTTCGCGCGCTACGGCGACTCGCCCGAGCGCAACGGCGTGCCGGCGAAGCAGTTCGCCGTCGTGGCGGCCGACGAGCTCGAGCTCGAGGCGTCCATGGCGAAGTACGAGCCAAGCGTCGTGGACGTGACGATCGCGGTCGACGACACGCTCGTGAAGGGCGTCGAGTCGTGGGCCTGGTACGGACGTCAGCCGATCTGGAAGCCGTTGCGCGCGAACGGCTGGCTCCTCGTGACGAGTGAGAAGAAAGCCGATGAGGTCCTGGCGCAGACGGACAAGGCGGAGCGGCCGTACACGATCGGGATCGTCCCGGGCGGCGCGTCGTTCGCGGGCCTCTGGGTCTACAAGGACGACCACACCGACTTCCGCGTGCTCGGCGCGCTCGCGAGGATCCTGCCGCAGTGGATCGCGCTCGACGACGCGAAGGCCGCCGCGCTGGACCTCGCAAAGGGTGACAAGTCCGCGGTCGCGTCGGTGCAGTACGGGTACGACTCGACCGTGATGCGGCCGGTCAAGGCCGGCGAGGGCACCAGTGGTCACGAAGTCCTCCAGTTCACCAAGCCCGGCTGGACCAAGATGCGGCCGGGCGTGATCGTCGAGGCCCGCAAGCCCGGCGAGCGCAACCCGTACTACAAGAAATACGGGGCGCGAACGATGCGACCGGTCGTGAACTTCGACACCTGCATCAAGTGCACGATGTGCTGGCTCGACTGTCCGGACGAGTGCTTCGAGGTCACGCCCGAAGGTCACTACGAGGTCGTCTACGAGGCGTGCATCGGCTGCGGTATCTGCGCGCAGGTCTGCCCGGTGAAGGACTGCATCGTCATGGTCGACGAGCTCAAGTTCACCGACAACAAGGACAAGTGGCAGCTGTGGAAGCAGGACCGTCCCGCGTACAACGCGTGGTTCGAGAGCATGAGCGGCGTCTCCGCCGACCCCAAGCAGGGCGCGGCGGGGAGCGTGCCCCCGAACGCGAATCCCGCGGCGAACCCCACGACTTCGGCGGGAGGTGACGAGTAATGGCAGTCGAGGTCAAGACCAAAGAGACCAGTGAGATCGAGACGGAGCAGCTCGCGACGGGCTGCGAGGCCATCGCCGAGGCCATCCGCCTCGCCGACGTGGATGTGATGGCGGCGTACCCGATCCGCCCGTACGACGGTGTCATGCAAGCCGCGGCGAAGCTCATCGCCAACGGCAAGATGGACGTCGAGTACATCGTCGCCGACGGGGAGCACAGTCAGTTCGAGATCGTGAAGCACGCCTGCGCCGTCGGCGCCCGCGTGTTCGTCGGCTCGTCAGGAGTCGGATGGTTCTACGCCTTCGAGGCGATCGCGGTGACCGCGGGCCTGCGCCTGCCGGTCGTCGCGATCTGCGGCAACCGCGCCCTGGACGACCCCGGCGCGTTCGGCACCGAGCACAACGACTCGCTCGCCGTGCGCGACCTGGGCTGGCTCCTGCCGTGGGCCGAGACGGCGCAGGAGGCGCTCGACCTCGCGCTCATGGCGTGGCGCATCGCGGAGGACAAGCGCGTGTCGCTTCCGGTCGCGATCGGACTCGACGGCGCCTTCCTCACCCACTCGCAGCACATCGTGAAGATCCCGACGCAGGCGGCGGTGGACAAGTTCCTCCCGAAGTTCGACCTCGGCGACCGCCTCTTACATCCGGACAACCCCATCACCATCGCGCCGCAGGTCGACCAGGACTGGCTCATGGAGATCCGGCGTCAGAACGACGCGGCGATGCGCAACGCGCTGACCGTCGTCGGCGAGGCGCATGCCGAGTTCAAGAAGATCTTCGGCCGCGGCGGCGACAGTCCCTTCCTCGACGAATACATGACCGAGGACGCCGAGGTCGTCGTCATCGGCCAGGGAACGCTGGCCCTCCCGATGAAGGTCGCGATCCGCCGTCTGCGCAAGGAACGAGGCCTGAAGATCGGTCTCGTCCGGCTCAAGTGGTTCCGGCCGTTCCCGACGGCGGAGGTCGTGAAGAGCCTGAGCCGCTTCAAGGCCGTCGGCGTCATCGACCGCGACTACAGCTTCGGCTCGCCGTACTACGGCGGCGTGCTCTACAACGAGATCCGCAGCGCGCTGTACTCGCAGGCCAAGCGTCCGGTGATCGTCGGATTCATCGCCGGACTCGGAGGCCGCGAGATCGAGCAGCCGATGGCCACCGAGATCTTCGAGAAGACCATCGCAGCCGGCCAAGGCGGACTCGCCCAGGGCGACGTCTGTCATTGGATCGGCGTACGGGAGTAAGAAGATGACGACAGAGATCATGCCCGCTCAGGACCTGCCCCAGATCAAGGGGGTCAAGGACGTCCCGTACGAAGAGCTCTTCGTCTCGGGGCACCGCACCTGTCAGGGCTGCGAGTCCGCACTCGTGATGCGACACATGGTCAAAGCGTCGGGTCCGCGCACGATCGTGCTCGGCTCGACCGGCTGCATGTACGTCGCGAACACGACGTACTACACGACACCGTGGGTCGTGCCGTGGATGCACACCCAGCTCGGCGCAGCCGGCTCGGCGGCGCTCGGCACCGCCGCCGGTCTCAAGGTGCTCATGCGCAAGGGCAAGCTGAAGAACGAGAAGATCAACGTCATCGCGTTCTGCGGTGACGGCGGGGGCGCGGACATGGGTATCGGCGCCATCTCCGCCACGCTGACCCACAAGGAGTACGACTGCCTCGTGCTCCTGTACGACAACGAGTCGTACGCGAACACCGACATCCAGCTATCCAGCCAAACGCCCTACGGCGCGGTCACCACGTTCTCACCGAGTGGCACCAGCAAGCGGCTCATGCACACGCGCTGGAAGAAGAACATGCCCGGCATGATGGCCGCCGGCCACCCCGAGTCCCGCTACATCGCGGCCGGGTGCGCCGCGTACGCGGTGGACCTGATGAACAAGATCCGCAAGGCTCTCGAGCTCGGCGGACCCACGTTCGTCCACACGCTCGACCCGTGCCCGAAGGGCTGGGACTACCACCCGCAGTACAGCCAGGAGCTCGGCCACCTCGCGGTCGAGACGGGCATCTGGCCCCTCTACGAGGTCATGGACGGCGTCTGCAACCTCACCGGCCCGAGCCGGCAGATCGCCGAGGGCCGCAAGAAGCGCAAGCCGGTCTACGAGTACCTGAAGCGGCAGGGCCGCTTTGCGCACTTCATCGACGAAGACGTCGAGCATTTCCAGGCGCAGGTCGACAAGATGTGGACCGACTGGCTCATCCCCGGCGTGATCCCGTTCACCGTGCCGACGAAGGACCTGGCCATCCTCAAGATCGACAAGAAGATGAAGCCCCTGCACGAAGAGCCGAAGACCGCATAGGTCTGCCGTCGAACATCGCCAACAGAGAGGCCCGGTCATCGACCGGGCCTCTCTTGGATGACACACCAGAGACACCGCGGGCCGCCGGGGCGCTCATATGCTCCGCGCTTGCGCACCACTCGGATCATCGCTGTGCTCGCCGTCTCCTCGCGCGTGGTACAGAGCGGTAGCAACGCGGTGACAGCGTCGTGCGAGGTCGACGGAGTGGCGTTAACTGCGGCGTGAGCATCATCACGGGCCTGATCATCGGCGTCGTCATCGCCGCGCTCCAATTGGTCGCCGGCCATGCGGACATCGAATATCAGACGCTCTCGCTGCACGGGAACAGCACGCTCGCGCTGGCCGTGCCTTCGATCCTCATCCCCCTCGCCATCGTCTGGGGCTGGACCTGGGTATCCGACCGCTGGTCGGGCCGGAGCCTTCCGCGGCTCGTGCTCTTCACGCTCGGTCTCGTCTTCGGCGCCGCGGCGGCCGCGCCGCTCGAGGCGATCCTCTCCTTCTCCCCCGATCGCATCGCCTTCAGTGGCACGCTGTCGGATCTCGCGATGAGCGGAGCGGTCTTCGTCCTTCCGGTCGTGATAGCGGGGCTCCTCTATTGGCTCTTCGGTTCGGGAAAGATCCCGCTCAGCCTGCCGACCCTCGCGCTCGGCTACCTCGTCGGACTGCCGCTCGCTCTGGTCTTCCCGCCGGCTGCGATGGGCACGGTCGCCGGCACCGCGGCGGGTCATGCGTGGCGATCGCCCGAGGCGCGCACGCTCATCGCGATGCTCGTGATCGTCATCATGCTCATCGCGATGGTCGAGCTCCCGCTCGCAGCCGCTACGGTCGAGGGCGCCGGGCTGCGTTAGGCGCGTCCCAGCCGGTCGCCTCCCGCATCGCACGTAGCATCGGCCCGTGATCGCCCCCGCCGTTCTCGCCGGATTCGTGGCCGGGTCCGTCGTTGCCGTGGTCGCGGTCGCCGCCGAGAATTCGCGGATCGCGTTCGGCACCTATGCGCTCTATGGGAACGGCGCGATCATCGTGCCTGCGATCCTCGCACCGTTCGCGCTCTATCTCGGATGGGCGTGGCTGCTGGCCCACGAAGGCGATCGCCGTCTCGAAGCCGCCCTCTACGTGCTCGGACTCCACTTCGGCGTCGGCATGCTCAGCGTGCTCGAGGCCGTGCTGTACCCGCAGTCGGCGGATGTCACGCTTCTGAGCGCGGCGCCGGGGCTCCTCCTGACCGGAGCACTATTCGTGATCCCCGCAGCTCTCTTCGGCGCGGCGACGCTGTGGCTCATCCGTTCCGGACGACTTGCGATCACGCCACTGACGGCGGCATTCGGGATCGTCATGGCCGCGCTGACGGCGCTGCTGTTCGGCGCGGGACTCGGCATCCTGAGCGGTGGCGCGGTCGCGCTCGCACTGGAACGGCCCGCGCGCAGGACGGCGATCGGTGCCGTGCTGCTCGTCGTGCTCATCCTCGTCGGCAACGCGCCGTTCATCCCGGCGCTCTTCACGCCGAGCGGTCCGACACCCTAGGGCACGGTCGCAGCGCGACTAGGAGCTCGGCGCTTCCCCTTCGGGACGGCGCGGCGCAGCCGCGGGCTGCGGAGCCGAGGGCTGTGGAGCCGAGGGCTGTGTCGCCTGCGGGGCCGACTGCGGTGCGGATCCGGACGCGCCGGGCTGCGCGACGGGAGCGGCCGACGCATACGGTCGCGGCGGTCCGGCGGGACGGAACTCACCCGCAGGACGGAACTCGCCTGCGGGGCGGAACTCTCCAGCGGGACGCCACGGACCGCGCTCCGGTTTGGGCGGCGGCGGGCCGCCCGCCATGGCGCGCGCCTGCGGCGACATGAGAAGGCGCACGTGATCGGCGGTGTACGGAAGCATTGCCATGAAGCGCGCGCGCTTCAGCGCCGTCGTCAGCATCCGCTGGTGCTTGGCGCATGAGCCGCTCTTGCGACGCGGATCGATCTTGCCCCGCTCGCTGATGTAGCGGCGGATGCGGCCGACGTCCTTGTAGTCGATCTTCTGCACCTTGTCGACGCAGAAGGAGCACACCTTGCGGCGCGGACGCCGCGGACCGCCGGGCCCACCGGAGCCGCGATCTCCGCCGCCGCCGCCACCGTAGGACGGCCGACCGCCTCCGTACGACGGACGCGGTCCGCGTGGCGCCATCGGTGCCGGCGGGCGGGGTGGGCCGCCTTCGGCGGCGGCCTCGGGATGCGGCTGCGGGCTCTCTGTCGTCATTTCAACTCGCTCCTAGAACGGGATCTCGTCGGGATCGAAGCCCGGCTTGTCAGCGTCAGCAGTCTTCGGCGCCGCCGCATCGCCGCCCATGCCGCCCTCGCGGTCACGCCGCGGGTCGAGCATCTGGAAGTCGTTCGCGCTGATGTCGAGGCTGTAGCGCTCCTTGCCCTCGCGATCCGTGTACGTGCGGGGCGTGAAGCGGCCGTCCACCAGCACGAGGCGACCCTTGGTGATCATTTGCTGCGCGCGCTCGGCGAGGCCCGACCAGCAGCTCACGCGATACCAGTCGGTCTGCTCGACACGCTCTTCGGCACGACCGCTGACGCGATTCACGGCGACACTGAACTCGCATACCGGTCGGCCGTTCGGCGTCATCTTGAGCTCGGGGTCGCGGCCCACGTTGCCAACGATGATGATCTTGCTGAATGAAGCCACTTTCCTATTCGTCCCTTCTCACAACGATGTGGCGCAGGATGTCCTCCGTGAGACGGATCGTGCGCTCGAGCTCGCGCGCCTGGTCCGGCGGCAGCGAGAACTCGAGCACGCCGTAGTGCCCATCACGGTGGTGCGCGAGCTCGTATGCGAGCCGGCGGCGTGTCGGAGGCGTCACCTTGTCGATCTTGCCGCCGAGGGTCGTGATCGTGTGCTGGAGCCGATCGCTCACAGCCGTCAGCCGTTCCTCGTCGGCGGTCGGGGGAAGGAGATACATGAGCTCGTAGGGGCGCATTCGGTCCGACGTCCTTTCCCTGGGTTTGCCGCGGACCTTTGGCCCGGGGCGAAAAGGCGCCGCGGCACATGTCCACGGCGGTCACGACAGTGTACGGGATAGAACGGATGGAGGCATCACGTTGGATCGTTCGGCGCGGCCTTGCGAGGCCCGGATGACGCTCCGCCCCGACGCGACAGTCGAGTGCGTCGAATGTGGTCTGCCGATGTTCCCCATCGCGGAGTCGTCCGAGACGGTGACGCTCGAATGCGCGAATCGTCATCGTGCGACCGCGGAACTACCGTCCGACCGCGCGACGCGCGGGCTCATCGACAACTGGATTGCGAAGAAAGGAGCCCAGCTGTACGTTCAGCACGAGCGCTGGGAGCGCGAGGAGGACGAGGAGTGAAGCCGAGGGTCGTGAGGGCCGCCGAGCGCCACGTGCAGACCGGCCAGACGAGCGGCATGGTGCGCGAGGAGGCTTTTCAAAGCGAGAAGATGTGGGCCGGCGTCGCGCACAACGCTCCAAAGGCGTTCTCCGGATGGCATCACCACGGTGACCACGAGTCGGCGATCTACGTTCTAAGTGGCGGCGTCCGCATCGAATGCGGACCGGGCGGCCGCACCACGCTCGACGGTGGTCCCGGCGACTACCTGTTCATCCCGGCGCGCGAGATCCATCGCGAGGGCAACCCCACCGATGGGACGACCGAGGTCGTTCTGGTGCGCGCGGGTCAGGGCGAGGTCGTGGTCAACGTCGAGGGGCCCGAATAGCGGCGGCGCACGAAGAGCGCAGCGGCGAGGGCGATCGCCGCGATCGCGACCGCACCCAGTACGAGCGCTGTGTTGTCCCTCGGCGCCGGCGGCGGCGCCGCGCTGCCGGAGCCGAAGAGCGCGGTCTCCTCCGCAGCTGGCGCACCGACATGGCTGCCGCTGCACGCATCCGTTTGCCAGGCGCCGCCACCGGCCGAGCGTAGGTACAGCGTGTGCGCCTGACCCCGCTGAACCGCTTCGTAGTCAACGCTCGTGACCGCGCCACCCTTCGTCGGTCCGAGGTAGACCTCCACCTCACCAGCGAGCGCGCCCTTGAGGAAGCGCTCGGGTAGGAAGCGGATGACCCCGCTCGCCGGCGCGAACGTCTGGCGCGTCTCGGTCACGGTGCCGTACACGACGACCTCCGCGAGCATGGCGCGCTCGGCGACCGTTGTCTGCACGCACGATGCCGCGGCGGTGGCAGGAATGAGCCCAGCTATCGCGACGGCTAACGCGAGGACGCCGACGAGCCTGAAGACCCTCATGGTCTCAGTGACGTCGGGCGCTGTCGCCGGGTTCCCTAGACTTCGTGCGACCCAAGAAGTGGCCGGATCCGCTGCCCCAGCCGCTCGAGCACCGCGACCGCGATCGCGGCGTTCTGGCGCAGCACATTCCGGAACTGACCATGCGCGAGCACCAGGCAGCGCATCGGGGACGTGGAGACCACCGTGGCCGTGCGCGGCCCGTGGTCGATCAGCGCGATCTCACCGAAGAAGTCCCCCGCATCGAGCTGCCGAACGCTACGGCCGTCGCGCTCGACGTCGGCCGTCCCAGACACGATCACGAAGAACTCCTCACCGCTCTCGCCCTGCCGGCACAGCACGTGGCCAGCCGCAAAATCCATCTCCTCGACCTGCGTCGCGATGAATGCGAGCTGCTTGTCGTCGCACGCGCCGAACAGAGGCACCTTGCGCAGCAACGTGACGCGCGGATCGGCCATGTGAGCGCGAGGCTACGTGGTCAGGTAAAGAGTCGCAAGGGCGCGACACCGGGATCTGTGCTGGCGGCGGGATTCGAACCCGCACTGAACTCCTCTTAAGGGAGTTGTCTCTGCCGATTGGACTACGCCAGCGCCTCAAGAATAGGCGGAGCATCGGGGCGGGACCGGCCAGATTGCCGCAGACTAGACGCGGAAACGCAGCGTCAAGGAGCCGAGTCTTTGACCTCGAACCCCACTCGCTTTGTCATCATCGGCAACGGCGCGGCCGGGACATACGCGGCCGAGCAGCTGCGCAAAGACGACGCGGCGGCCGAGATCGTCATGATCGACGACGAGAAATACACGCTCTACAACCGCGTGTCGCTCCCCCGCTACCTCAAGGGCGTGCTCCTCGAACAGCGCGTGCAAGTTCGGGACATGGAATGGCACGTCAAGAACCGCATCGATCTCCGCCTGGAGACGCGCGTCACGCAGGTCAACTTCGAGGGGAAGACCGTCGCGATCGAACCGGGATCGGAGCTGAAATACGACAAGCTCCTGATCGCCACCGGCGGCCGACCCAACCCCCTGCACGTCCCCGGTTCGGACGACGCCCCGTACCTCTTTAACTTCCAATACTTCGACGAGACCAAGGCGATGGTCGCCCGGATCCCCGAGTCCAAGGTCGCGGTCGTCCTCGGCGGATCGTTCATCGGTTACGAGCTCACCGAGGCGTTCGCGTTCCGAAAGCTGGAGACGCACTGGCTCCAGCGCGGGCCCTGGTTCCTGAGGCGGTCGCTCGACGAGCCGGGCGGCAAGGTCGTTTCGCACCTCGCCGAGGACGCGGGCGTGCACCTCCACTACGAAGAGTCGATCGAGACGATCGAGCGGCACAACGGCCAGCTGAAGGTCCTGGGATCGAAGGGCTTCACGGCGACGGCCGACCTCGTTGGCGTCGGACTCGGCCTCACGATGAACATCGACATCTTCAAAGGCACCGGGCTCGAGACGAAGGTCGGCGTGCTCACAAACGAGTTCCTCGAGACGAACCTGCCTGACGTGTGGGCCGCGGGCGACGTCGCCGAGTTCTACGACGTCGTGTCGCAGCGTCACCACCGGATGGGCACCTGGGACAACTCGCTAAACCACGGGCGACACGTCGCCAAGAACATGCTCGGCGCGAAGCAGCCGTACGTGGAAGTGCCGACGTACGCCTCAGGGATGTTCAACTCGAACATCTCGGTCATGGGCGTCACGACCGAAGAGGAGCCCGACGCCGAGTCCCTGTACGAGGTCGACTACGACGCCCGCAACTACAAGCGCCTCTTCTTCCTCGGGGACAAGCTCGTCGGTGCGATCCTCATCGGCAAGATGAAGGGCCGGAAGAAGGTGCTCGAGCTCATCAGCTCCCGCACGCCGATCGAGGAGCGGCAGAAGGTCTTCGAGCTCCTCGCGATGCCGGAGGTGCCCGTAAGGCCGGCTGCGGCCGAATGACGCTGCAGCGCGTCTCGTTCGTCGTGCCGGGCGGCGAGCTCGAGGGCACGCTTCATCTTCCGGAGACGCGCGCGATCGGCGCCGTTGCCGTATTGCACGGATTCGGCGGGCATCCGGATCAACCGCACATCGTTGCGACGTGCGAGGCGCTCGCGACCGTCGGCGTCGCAGCCCTCCGCTTCGCCTATCGCGATCACCAGCCGCCGCGCATGACGCTCGCGAGCGGTCTCGCCGACGCGAGCGGCGCGATCAGGGTCTTGAAGGCGCACCCGGACATCCCGGAGGCCATGGGCGTCGTCGGTTTCTCGTTCGGCGGCGCGGTCGCGGCGCTCGTCGCGGGCCGGGACTCGCGAATCCGCGCCGCGGTGCTCGCCGCGGCTCCAGCGCGATTCGGGGACGACGACAAGCTCAAGCCGATCGCCGAGGTCACGCGAACTCGCGCGCGCGTGCTGCTGATCTGGGGCAGTCGTGACACCGCGGTGCCGCTGACGACCGCCGAGCGGTACGCGGCGGTGCTGTCGCAGGCGCGCGTGAGACATCGGACCGTGATCATCGAAGGAGGCGACCACGACTTCGCACCGGCCGGACCGCGCCAGATGATGGCGGAGCGGGTCGCCGAGTGGTCCCGGGAGAGCCTCGCCACATGAGCGCCGGAGTGCTCGTCCTGCATCCCTGGTGGGGACTCAACGACGACGTCCGCGCGTACGCCGAGCGGCTGCGCGGCGAGGGCTATCAGGTCGCGACCCCGGACCTGTATCACGGCCGTGTCGCGACGACCATCGACGCAGCGAAGGCGCTGGTCGGCGAGCTGGACAAGGACTGGAAGCGCGCGATGACCGAGATACAGGAAGAGCACACCAAGCTCAGCGCACAAGCGGACCGCGTCGCGCTGCTCGCATGGAGCATGGGCGTCTGGTACAGCTGGGGGGTCGCGCAGGCGCGCGCGGACCGGGTCCAGGCCCTCGTCACCTATTACGGTCTGGGCGAGGTCGAGGCTGGCAAGGCATTGCCGCCGATCCTCGGTCACTACGCCGAGGACGACGAGTTCGAGTCCCTCGCCGACGTGCGAAGCACGGAGCGGAAGCTCGTCGAGAGCGGGGGCGTCGCGCAGTTCCATGTCTATCCCGGCACGAAGCACTGGTTCGATGAGCCGTCGCGACCGGAGTTCGACAAGGCCGCCAGCGAGCTGGCGTGGCAGCGGACGGCGGCCTTCCTCGCGCAGCACCTGCGCCGCTGACTTCGGCGTTCGCCGAGGCGTCGAATAGGTCGCGGTTAACGGTACGCGAGGCATGACAGCGATACCGTCGATGTATGGCGCTATTCCAGCGGCTCGGCGATGAGAACGTCTGTTATCTGACCACCGTCGGTCGGCGAAGCGGCAAGCGGCACACGATCGAGATCTGGTTCGCGCTCCGCGACGGCACGATCTACCTGCTGTCGGGCGGCGGTGACTCCGCCGACTGGGTACGCAACCTTCGGAAGACGCGCGCTGTTCGCGTTCGCGTGGGCTCTCGGACCGTTGACGGCCAGGCGCGCGAAGTGACGACCCCGGCGGAAGACGCGCTCGCGCGCCGATTGCTCGACGAGAAGTACATGGGCTGGAAGGCGGGCAAGCGTCTCAGCTCGTGGGCGCGGAACGCGCTGCCGGTCGCCATCGATCTCTAGTTCCACGCGGGACGTTCGGCTACGGTGTCGCCGTGCCGCTCGAGTACGTGGACGACCTCAAGCCAGCTGCGTGGATCGCCGAACGGCTGCATCCGTTCGCGCAGGACGCCGGCGCGATCATTCCGCCGGGCTTCGACGGGTACGCGCGCATCTTTCACCCCGCGACGCGGCGCGTCGGTCGGGTCGAGATTCCCGTCACGTGGCGGGAGATCGCCGATGCGAACCTGCGCATCTACCACTCGGAGATGCAATTCGGTGCACTCGTCACGCTGGTCGGCACGTCGTCCTTCGCCGCCCGACAGCCGCAGCCCGGGCTTTTCGATAGCTGGCCAAAGACCGGCTCGCTGCCGCTCGACCTCGCGCGCGCTCTGGTCGGCGTGTTGGGGGGTCACACCTCGACGCCCGAACGATGCTGGTTCGCGGCGTGGGAGGGCTGGACATTTCTCGACAGGCCGAAGGTGCGGCCGACCTTCACGCTCCCCCACCGCGGTTACTACCTCGCCAAAGGTCCGCTCGCGGCGGCGCTCGATACGTGGGCCCACCAGTCGGCGAGCATCTGGTGGCCGGATGACCGGGCGTGGTGCGTGGCGACCGAGGTCGACTTCGACTGGACGTACGTCGGCGGCTCGACCGAGTGCATCGCTGCCGTCCTAGCCAACCCCCAGCTCGAGGCGCTTCCCGCTCGCCTGAGCGACGGCGTCACGTGGGTCAGCGATCGGATCAACCCGACGCCGCGT
>JBGPZT010000151.1:0-6460 GCA_041493915.1 Candidatus Limnocylindria bacterium | reverse complement strand
GCGACTTCGCCCTTCTTCGCCTTCTCGACTGAGGCCTTGAGGGCGGACATGAGGTCCACGACGGTCGTTTCGGCCTCCGGCTCGGGCGCCTCGATGACCTGCCGCTTCTCTACCTTGGCCTCGACGACCTCCATGAGCGCCTTCTTGTATTCATCCTTGAACTCATCGGGCTCGAACTTCATGGCCATCATGCCGACGAGGTTCTCGGCCATCTTCGCCTCGGCCGGACTCACCTTCACGTCCTCGGGGAGGTCGAGCTCCTCGGTGGAACGGATCTCGTCCGGCCAGTGCAGCGTGTTCATGACCAGTACTCCGTCGTGCGCGCGCAGCGACACCAGCCGCTCGCGATCGCGCAGCGCGAACTTCGCGATCGCCACGCGCTCGGTCTTCTCGAGCGTCTTCTTCAGGAGGGCGTAGGGCTTCGCCGCGGACTTCTCGGGCTCGAGGTAGTACGCCGACTGGTAATAGAGCTCGCCCGGCAGCTCCTTGTCCTCGATGAAGCCGGCGATGTCGATCGCCTTGCTGCTATGCAGCGGCAGCTTGTCGAGATCCGCGTCGTCGAGCTCGACGTAGCTCCCCTTCTCGTACTCGTAGCCCCGGACGACGTCGCCCCAGGCGACCTCGTGATCGCCCTCTGGGCACCAGCGCTTGTTCTTGATGCGCGCCTTGTGCTCGGGACAGAGCAGGTTGAACGAGACCTTGCTCGTGCTCTCCGTCGCCAGATACAGGCGTACCGGGATGGCGACCATCCCGAAGCTCATGACTCCCCGCCAGATCGAACGAGGCATCTAGCCACCCCCGCCACTGTCTGTTTTTTGCGCGCGGCTTGCCGCGCGAAGCGTAACGGGCCATGTCAAGGCTCAGCGGGAGGAGAGGGCGCGACGACGAGGTTCAGATCCTTCGTCCCGGTGACGCGCACGGGCGTGCCCAGAGCGATGTCCGTGTCCGCGGTCGCGACGACCGCCATCACGTTTCCGGATCCATCGGGCAGCGCGATCTCCCCGTACTCACCGGCCCGGATCGGCTTGACCACTCGCGCGTCCCATCCGATGTACGTCGACAGCGCGTTGTGTGTGGCTGGACCGCGCAGCAGGTGATCGGTCCAGTCGATGCGCACGAAGGCCGTGATCGCCGCGGCCACGAGTCCGAGGATGAATGGCAGTCGGTTGCCGCCGAACGCGCCGCCGAAGCGCCCGCCTGGCCCGGGTCTGCCCGATGGACCGGGCGGTCCACCGCTATCGATCTGCGGCGCGATGAGAGCGCCGATCGCGAATCCGATGAGGAACGCGCCGGCGATCTCGGTGAAGAGCACGTCTCCGATGCGCAGCGCGACGAAGGATTCCCATCGCGTCCCAGGCCGACGCGCCGCCCATCGCGCGAGCACGATGAGCCCGATGCCCATGACGATGGCCAGAACGTAGATCGGAGCGTCGAACGTGCTGGGTGGCGGCATCGATCAGTCCGCGATGGCCCGCTCCGCGAGCGTCGTGGGCAGCATCCCAGCCGAGGTGATGGCGTCGTGGAACGCACGAAGCGCCGGACGATCCGACTTGCCACGCCTCGCGAGCCAGCGTGTGCGGATATCGATGATCTCGAGCATGCCGGTGAGATAGCTCGACGCCTGCGTCGGCCAGCTGCAGTACCGGCCGACCTCCGCGCGCGCGTTCGGCTCCGTGAGATTCCCCTTCTCCACCATGAAGCGCACCGCTTCGTCGAACGACATCTCGCGCATGTGCAGGCTCGTGTCGACGACGATGCGCGCCGCGCGGAAGATCGTCGCCTCGTACTGATACAGCAGGTGCTTGGGATCGGTGAAGAAGCCCTGCTCCCGCATGACGCGCTCCGCGTAGAGCGCCCAGCCCTCGCTGAAGTATGCCGTCCCGAAGATGCGCCGCGCGTGCGACGGGTTGGACTTCGCCATCACGAGGTGCCAGTGGTGACCCGGATACGCCTCGTGCACCGCCGTCGTGGGGATGCCGGCGCTGCAGTTCCCCTCAAGGCGCTTCTGGACCTCTTCGTGCGACGTGCCATCCGGTGGGTAGGGGACGAAAAAATGCCCGTGGAGCGTGTCGCGGAACGCGGGCGGGCGCTGGTACGAGGCGACCGCGAGCACGGGGCGCTGGAACGGTGGCGAGGGCTCGACGGTGCACTTCTCACCGGGCGGCAGCGTCACGAGCTCGGTGTCGCGCAGGAACGAACGCGCGCGTTCGGTCCAGTCCGCGTACTCGTCGCGCATCGCGTCGGGTGTCGGTGCGTGGATCTTGTTCAGCCGGTCGCACGTCTTCGCCCAATCGCCCGAACCGTCGATCTCCGTCGCGATGCGGTTCGCTTCCGTCGAGAGGAGGGCATGCTGCTCGCGACCGCGTTCGCGCAGCTCGGCCGCCCCGAATGGCAGGAGCTCCTTCTCGCGCAGCAGCGTGCTGTAGAGCTCCTCGCCGATCGCCCAGTCGCCCGTCGCGCGGGCCTTGTTCGACTCGAGGTACGCGGCGAACTCGTCAAAGGCCTTCGCGGCCTTCGCGCCCGCGTCGGTCAGACGCTGCTTCGATGACGCGTCCCTGACCTCCGCCGGAACGAGCTCGCGCGCGTAGCGGGCCGCGGCTTTCGCCTGGCCGATCGCGCGCTCCGCGTACACGCGCGGCGTCTTCGAGAAGTCGAGGTTCGCGACGCCGTCGCGGATGTTGGTCGGCACGCCATCGAGCCGCTTCGCCGCGGCGTCGGCGAGCTCGCGCTCGGGTCGCAGTCGATGGAGAAAGAGCGAGAAGACGCCGTTCAGTCCGGGGTTCAGGTAGTAGTTCGGCTGGCGCTTCCACATCTCCAGCGGCTGGTAGAGCTCGCGACCGCGGAGGACCGACACGAGCAGATCCCGGTCGATGCGCTCGGCGGACGCCAATCCCTCATCCGCGACGGCGCGGAACTTCCGCAGCCATTCCAGGTCGGACACGCGGCGCCGCTCGTATGCGGCGGCGCTGGTGTCGTCGAGGCGCTCGTCGTATTCGGTGAGGCCGAGGCTCGACGCGAGGGTCGGGGAGTCCTCGTACTCCTCTTTCAGGAAAGAGTCGACGAGCGAGGCGAACGCCGACGGCACCATGGCACCTCCCCGAGAATTGGCTGGAGCCATAAGCGTGAGCCTCCAGGAATACCAGCGCAAACGCGACTTCCAGCGGACGCCCGAGCCGAAAGGCCGGCGTCCGACGACGGAGCCCACGCGTCGCTATGTCGTGCACCGGCATCATGCGACGCGTCTGCACTGGGACGTGCGTCTCGAGATGCGTGGCATCCTCGCGTCGTGGGCGGTGCCGCAGGGCCCGCCGCTCGAGGGCGGCAAGCGCAGGCTCGCCGTTCACACCGAGGACCACCCGATCGAATACCTGAGTTTCCACGGCGTCATCCCCGACGGCTACGGCGCGGGCACGATGACGATCTGGGACCAGGGCACCTACGACCTGCTGAAGGACAGCGAGAACGAGTACAAGGTCGCGTTCCACGGCGACCGTCTCGAGGGCGAGTGGGTCCTGGTGAAGACGAAGCAGAACGAGGGACGCGATTGGCTGATGATCAAACACGGCCCGGCGGTGAAGGACCATCCGCTGGACGCGAAGATCGAGCCGATGCTCGCGATCACCGCCGATGAGCCGTTCGACTCCCCGGACTTCGCGTTCGAGCCGAAGTGGGACGGCGTCCGCACGCTCGCGTTCGTCGACGGCGGCGTCGTGCGCCTGCAGACACGGAACCTGCTCGACTGCACGACGCAGTACCCGGAGGCGCATCAGATCGCCGAGGCGAACACCGGTGGCTACCAGGCGATCTTCGACGGCGAGATCGTCGCGCTCGACGAGCGCGGCGCGCCCTCGTTCCAGCGGCTGCAGCCCCGCATGCACGTGCGCGATGAAGCCACGGTGCGCAAGCTCCGTCGGACGACGCCCGTGATCTACGAGGTCTTCGACCTCCTGTGGCTCGACGGCGAGGACCTGGCGAGGAAGCCGCTCCGCGAGCGACAGCGCCTGCTCGACGAGGTCCTGACGCCGATGGGCGCGGTACGACGCTCGGAGCAGTTCGTGGGCACCGGCAACGCGCTCTTCGAGGCCGCGAAGGAGCAGGGGATCGAGGGGATCATCGCGAAGCGTCTCGACTCGCCGTACGTACGCGGGCGATCCGCCGCCTGGGTGAAGATCAAGGCCTTTCGCACCATGGAGTGCGTCATCGGCGGCTGGACCGAGGGCGAAGGCGGCCGGTCGAAGTCGCTCGGCGCGCTGCTGCTCGGCATCTACCGCGAGGGCAGGCTCATCCCCGTCGGCCATGTCGGGACGGGCTTCGACGAGCGCACGCTGAAGGAGCTTCTCGCGATGCTCAAGGAACGCGAATCAGCCAAGCTTCCGTTCGCGACGGCGCCGCGGGTGAACTCGCCGGCGCATTGGTGCCTGCCAGAGCTTGTGTGCGACGTGCGATACGCGGAGATGACGCGCGAGGGAACGCTGCGCCATCCGAGCTACCGCGGGCTGCGCGCCGACGTCAGCCCCGAGGAGTGCACCGGCGAGGAGCGCCGCGAATCCACGCAGAGCGCCCTGCGCGAGGCGGCCCGCGCCGTTCGGCCCGGCCCGGCCCAGGAGGCGGGGCATCAGTCAAAGACACGCGTGCCGTCGGTGCTTCACGTGGACGGTCACGCCATACGCCTCACAAACCTCGAGAAGGTCTTGTTCCCGGAGGACGGTTACACCAAGGCCGACCTCATCCGCTACTACACCGAGGTCTCGCCGTATCTCGTTCCAGCGATCAAGGACCGCCCACTGACCCTGAAGGTCATGCCCGACGGGATCGCCGGTCCGTTCTTCTATCAGAAGGACAAACCAGAGTTCACCCCGAAATGGGTCAAGACCTGGATCGACAAGACGGCCGAACGCGAGGGCGGCATCGATTACGTCCTCGGCAACGACCTCCCGACGCTGGTCTGGCTCGCGAACTACACCGCGATCGAGATCCACCCCTGGTTGTCCCGCGTCGATGATCCCGACCATCCGGACATCGCGATCATCGATCTCGACCCATCGACCGGCGCGACATGGGACGACGTGAAGGAGGCCGCCCACGTCGTCCATGAAGTGCTCGACGCCATGGATCTCCAGGGCTTTCCGAAGACGACCGGGTCACGCGGTATCCACATCTGGGTGCCGATCGCCCGCACGTACACGTTCGAGGAGTCGCGCAATTTCGTCCTCGAGCTGGGAAAGGCCGCACGCGAGCGCGCACCGAAGCTCATCACGGTCGAGGTCGTGAAGGACCGTCGGCGCGGGATCTACATCGACTTCCTGCAGAACGTACGGGGTAAGACGACCGCCGGTCCGTACAGCGTCCGGCCGATCCGCCGCGCGCCGGTGTCGGCACCGCTGGGCTGGGACGAGATCGGCGCACTAGGCCGTCCCGACGCATTCACGATGGCGAACATGTCGGCGCGGATCGCCGCGGTCGGCGATCTGTTGGCACCGGCGATCGGGCTGGAGCAGAAGCTGCCGAAGAACCGCGCGAAGCCGCGTTGACGCGCGCTGCGGTCCTAGCGCCCGGATACGGTGGCACCGCGGAGCAACCGATCCTGCGCGCGCTCGCGGAACGGCTGACGTCGTACGGCATCGCGAGCCGCGCCGTCACGTTCCGCACGCGCGGAGAGCGTCCGAGCCGCGAGTACGCCTCGGAGCTGGAGGACCTTCGCGCGGCGCGCGACGCGTTGCGCGCCGAACACGAGAAGATCGCGCTCGTCGGACGAAGCTTCGGCGGGCGGATGTGCGCGTTCCTCGCCGCGGTCGAGCCGCCCGACGCGCTCGCCATCCTCGGCCATCCGATCTCGCCGCCCCATCGTCCGCGGCCTCGGGACGAAGAGGCGCTTCAGGGCGTGCGGTGCCCAACGCTCGTCGTGCAAGGGCAGCGCGACGAGCTCGGACCTCTCGCGGTGTTGCAGCGCATCGCTCTCGTCAACCCGCTCATCGACCTCGCGGTCATCGAGGGCGCCGGGCACGACTTCGGCGCGAGAGGATCCGAGGCGGTCGAGCAGGTCGCGCGCTGGCTGGACGCGACGCTCCGCTAGAGATCGCGCGACAGCTGGTCGCGATGCGCCTCGATGTAGGCGATGGCATCGAGCAAGTACGAGTCGTTGGGAAACCAGCTCCAGATCTTCGTGAAGCCCGGATCGCCGCGTGCCACCTGATCGCGGGCGTACTCTCTCCCGGCCCTCTGGCGATCCAGGAGGGCGTCGATGACGTCTCTCCGCTCGAGACCGAGACCATAGGCGTCGCAGAAGAGGCGGACGCGCGCCGCGCGATCGCGCACCGTCGGATCAGAGTCTTTGTAGACCGGCACCCAGCGCCAGATCCCCATCGCGACGTCCCAAAGGCGGCGTCCCGGTCCGGCGGCGTCGAAATCGACCATCGCGAAGAGCTTCCCGTCACGGAAGACGGCGTTGAACGGCGCGACG
>JBGPZT010000146.1:0-6699 GCA_041493915.1 Candidatus Limnocylindria bacterium | reverse complement strand
CGCTCCCGGAGCTTCGACCGCCAGCACGAGATAGCCGGTGAGCTTGGCTGCCGTGGCCACGCTGATGAGCTGGTCCCCCGCCCCGCCGCCGACGGTGCGCAGCACGCCTCCGGAGGGGTCGCGGATCTCCGTCGCGTAGTGCGGCTGGACCTGCTGGCCGTGATTTCCGATGGTCGCCGCGACCATGGCCATCTGCAGCGGCGAGACGAGGAGCTCGCCCTGCCCGTACGCCGTGTCGGCGATCAGCGTCGGACGGTCGAGCGCTCCCGTACGCGAGAGCTGGCCTTTCGCGGCGGAGATGTCACAGCGCGTCGGTGTGCCGATGCCGAAGCGCTGCGCGTACTCCGCGATCTTGGGCCCGCCGATCTGCAGCCCGACCTTCGCGAAGTAGATGTTCTCCGATAGTCGGTAGGCGTCGGCCATCGTGTAGTCGCCGTGCGCGCGCGACGACGAGCGTACGAAGTACGTGCCCCACGACTTGTCGGCCTGCCACGGGTCGTCCACCCGCACCTTCGCGTTCGGATCGACGCCGTTCTCGAGCGCCGCGGCGCCGGTGATGATCTTGAACGTCGAGCCGGGCGGATAGAGGCCCTGCGTCGCGCGGTTGATCAGTGGGTGGTCCGGATCCTCGTTGACCTGCTTCCAGGCGGCGTCCTCCGTCGCGGGATCGGAGATCAGGCTCGGGTCGTACTGCGGCCAGCTGACCGACGCGAGAATTGCGCCGTTGCGCGGATCGATCGCGACGATCGCGCCGCGCCGGCCTCCGAGCGCGTCCACCGCGGCCTTCTGCACCTTCGGGTCGATGCCGAGCACGACCGAGCCGGGCGGAGCGCGCTCTCGCAGGTAGCGCGCGCGCCACTGCGACAGCGGGTCGCCGGGGTCCTGGCCGATGAGCGATTCGGCATACGCCGCCTCGATACCGGACGCGCCGAACTGGAACGACGCGTAGCCGGTGACGTGCGCCAGCGCCTTGTCCTTGTAGACGCGCTTGTACCCGTTGGTCGTCTGCACGCTCTCCGCGAGCGTCGCGCCCGAGGAGTCCGTGATGAGTCCGCGCGGCCGGTCCCGGATCGCGGCGACGAGCCGTGGGTTGTAGGGATCGGTGTTGAGCTCGTCGCCGGACACGAGCGTCCAGTAGCCGACGCCGAGCGACGTGATGAGGAAGGTGATCGCGATCGCGAGCGTAAGTCCGCGGATATTCGCAGCGATCGAGCGCGTCATGGTGTGCCTCTGGCGCGCGCGGTCACGTCGCTCACGCGTATGAGCAGCGCGACGAGCATCCAGTTCGTCACGAGCGACGAGCCGCCGTAAGCGACGAAGGGCAGCGTGATGCCGGTGAGCGGGATGAGCCGCGCGTTGCCGCCGACGATGACCAGCGTCTGGAGCGCGACGATGAAGGAGAGGCCCGCGGCAAGGAGCTGCATGAACGGCGTCGGCGCGCGCAGCGCGATGAGCATGCCGCGGTAGACGAAGAGGAGGTACAACGCCAACAGCGCGATCGCGCCGGCGAAACCCACCTCCTCCGTGAACGCGTCGAAGACGAAGTCGCTCCACACGACCGGGATGCGTTCCGGCATGCCGTTCCCGAGCCCGGCGCCGAAGAGGCCGCCGTTCGCGAGGGCGAACAATCCCTGCACGAGCTGATAGCCCGCGTCGAAGCGCACGTCGTCGGAGAAGGCGTGCAGCCACACGTCGACGCGGGCCGCGACATGACCGAACGCGTGGTACGCGACGAAGCCGCCGACGAGCAGCATCAGCATGCCGATGAGGGTGTAGAACGCCTCACCGGTCGCGAGGTACAGCATCGCCAGGAAGATCCCCAGGAAGAGCAGCGTGGCGCCGAGGTCCTTCTCGAAGACCATCACGAGCATCGCGATCGCCCACATCGCGACGATCGGACCGAGGTACGGCAGCGGCGGGACCGGGATCGGTCCGAATCGCCGCTGCGTCTGTGACAGGACCTCCCGGAACTCCTCGAGATAGGCCGCGAAGAAGATCACGAGCAGCAGCTTCACGGCCTCCCATGGCTCGAACGTCACGGTGCCGACGCCGATCCAGATCCGCGCGCCGTTCACCTCGCGCCCGATGACCGGAAGGAGCGGCGATATCAGGAGACCGAAGCCGAGCAGCGCCCACGTCCATTTGAATCGCGATAGCGCCGTCAGGTCGCGCGGGATGAGGATCGTCGCCGCGAACGCCCCGGCCGCGATGAGCGTCCACGAGAGCTGTTGCAGGAGCAGGTTCGACGCGAGCCGCTGCACGAGGACGAGGCCGATGGCCGTCAGCGCGGCCGCGATCGGAAGGAGCAGCTGGTCGCCGCGGATGCCGCGCGCGGCCAGAAAGAGGTGGAGCACGAACGCGATGACGACGAACGTCACGGGGATCACCAGCTGCTCCGGACGGAAGCCGGCGGCCTCCGCCGCGGCGACGGCGACCGACCCGGTGATGCCCAGCGCGGCGACCCAGAAGAGGAGACCGAGCTCGGGCCGGCGGCGCGTGACGGCGATCACCCTGCGCCCTTCTCCAACCGCAGCGCGATGCGGCCGACGGCGAGCTCATCACCAAAGTGCAGCCGCTCGGTGCGCTGGATGCGCGTCCCGTTCACCAGGGTGCCGTTGGTGCTGCCGAGGTCCTCGATCCACCACTCGCCGTCTCGAAGCTCCAGCACCGCGTGGCGCGCGGACGCGGCCTCATCGGACAGGGGAACGTCGTTCCCGGCGTCGCGCCCGATCGAGGTGGACGCGCGCAGCGAGAACCGCTCCCCCACGCGCGGGGCGTGGCCGGGGCTGCGCTCGACGATGAGCACGCCGAGAGCGCGCGTCGCGCCGTCGGCGACGCGCTCCGCCACGAGCGCCCGATGGAGCACGCCGAACGCGCGCAGGAGGAAGAGGTAGAGCAGCAGAAGGAAGGCGATGCGCACGCCCCAGAGGAGGACGGCGAACGTGATCTCCATCTATTCCGCCGAGTGGAAGATGAGATCGAGCCCGGCGACCGAGATCCGGTCGCCGTCGTTCAGCACGACCTCGGCGACGCGTCGGCCGTTCACGTACGTGCCGTTGGTGCTCTGCAGGTCGTACAGGGTGTACCGCCCGAGGCGGAGCCGGATCTCGGCGTGCTTGCGCGACACGCGCGTGTCGTCGAGCACGACGTCGTTCTGCTGGTCGCGGCCGATGAGCAGCGGCTCGGGTCCGAGCTGCACCGACGAGCGCTCGGCATCTTTGACCTCAAGCGTCGCCTTCGGCGCGCGTGGCTTCTCGCGCAGGAGCTTCTCGCGGTCGAGGACCATGGTGTGACCCGCCTCGACCGCACCGAGCGACTTCGGATCGGACTCGACCTCATCACCCGACGCGTCGACAAGCGCGCACGACACGCGGATGTCGCCCGGCGCGACGTCGTCATCGCGCTCGATCTCCACCGACGGGAAGTCGAGCAGCGTGAAGTTGCGCTCGCGCGACGCGGACAGGACCGCCTCCGCCAGGTCGCGCTCGAGGCTGCGCCGGTATTGCTCGAACTGCGCGAAGTCCGTCGCGGACAGCGATACGACATACGAGTTCGGGACGAAGGTCTTGGAGAGGGAGATGGTCTGGTGCGCCTCCATCGTCCGGATGAGGCGTTTGGCGATCTGGACGGGCTGGAGCTTCGCGCCGAAGAGGCGCGCGCTCCATCCCTCGATCAACCGGCTCACGAAGGATTCGAGGCGTTCCATGCTCAAGCCGCCCTCGCCTTGCTCACCTTGATCACTTCCGCACCGATGAGGATGATGACGGCGGTCACGTAGATCCACGTCAAGAGGCCCGCCGCGAACGCGATCGGCCCGTAGGCGCTGAAGATCCCAAGCGCCCGCGTGAAGAAGCCGAACGCGATCTTCGCGAGCTCCCACAGCACGGCCGATACCAGGGCGGCCATGCGGGCCGAGCCGGGCGGCATCGGCGACCGCGGGATGACGCGATAGATCGCGTAGAAGAGGACGTAGCCCGCCGCCAGTCCCAGGAGCGGTGAGACGAACTCGAGCAGGAGACGGAGTGGCCCTTCGAGCCCGGCCGCCGTCAACGCATCCTGGGCGGCGACCGCGCCATAGGACACCGCGAATGAGACGACGGCGAGCAGCGCGAGGCCGGCCACGAACCCGAACGCCTCGACCTGGCCGCGAACGAAGCCTCGCCGTCCCTTGCCACCGAACACGAGCTCGAGCGCGCTGTCGAGCGACCCGTGGATGGCGCGCGTCGCGAGGAGCGTGCCGATCACACCGAAGGTGAGCGAGAGCGCCCGCCCGTCCACGAGGTCCCGGGCGATCCGCGTCTCCTGAGCGGTGGCGGATGGATAGATGTCGCGGATGAGCTGGACGAGCTCACGCTGCGCGCGGTCGGGGCCATAGATGAACGCCAGAACGCCGACCAACAGCGCCAGCACCGGGATGAGGGCGAAGAACAGCTGGTACGCGATGCCGCCCGCGAGGAATCCACATTCGTCGTCTGCGAAGGACGTGGCGACGGCGCGCGCGTCGCGGACGAATCCCCGGACCGATGTCAGGATGCGGCGTCGCTCTTCGGCGCCGGCTTCTCCGACGCCTTCGTCTCGGACTTCTTGTCGCTCTTGGTCTCGGTCTTGGTCTCGGTCTTCGTTTCGCTCTTGGTGTCGGACTTCGCGTCGCTCTTCTTGTCCGCGCTGGAGCCGCCCGCGTCCGATCCCTTCTCGGCGGGCCGGCTGTCCGTCTTGTACCAGCCGGACCCCTTGAAGACGATCGCGGGCATCGAGATCAGCCGCCGCGGCACCTTCCCACAGCTCGGGCATTTCTCGAGCGCCTTGTCGCTGAACGACTGGACCGCCGAGAACACGTGGCCGCAGTGGTCGCAGCGGTAGTCGTATATCGGCATCGCTCGATATCATCGCCGAAGGTGTCGGGAGGGGCTATCGCCATGAACGAGCGCGCGGCGTCCCGCCGCCGTCGTGGCCTCATCGAAAACGCGCAGGCCTACCTGTTCCTCGTGCCGGCCATCGCCTTCCTCGGCCTGTTCAAGATCCTCCCGGCCCTCTACGCCGTGTACATCTCGCTCTTCCGCTGGGACGTCATCCAGGGCGCCTTCCGCGGCCTGGACAACTACGGCGACATCCTGTGGGCGAACGCGACCCGCTCGCAGGCCTTCTGGCAGTCGCTCTCCACGACCGTCACCTATGCGCTCATCACCGTGCCGATCGAGATGAGCCTCGCGCTCGTCGTCGCCTACGTGCTCTTCCAGAAGCTGCGCGGCCGGGACATCTACCGGACGATCTTCTACCTGCCGTACGTCACCTCGACGGTCGCAGCCGCGACGGTCTTCTTCTACGTCTTC
Source organism: Candidatus Limnocylindria bacterium (assembly GCA_041493915.1). Taxonomy (GTDB): domain Bacteria; phylum Chloroflexota; class Limnocylindria; order P2-11E; family P2-11E; genus CF-39. Next base: position 1,369 of record JBGPZT010000146.1, on the reverse strand, counting down.
CATCCGCAGTACGGGCTCGTGAACACACTGCTGGCGTCGATCGGCATCAGCGGGCTCCAGTGGTTCCAGGAGCCGGACGGTGTGTTCCAGATGATGGGGAAAGCTGTCGGCCTGGCCATTCCGGAGTGGGCCGCGGGACCGAGCCTCGCACTCATCGGCGTCGCGATCTTCTCGATCTGGCACTTCCTCGGCTTCCAGATCCTCATCTTCCTCGGCGGGCTCGGGAACATCCCGGTGGAGTACTACGAGGCGGCGAAGCTCGACGGCGCGAACCAGTGGCAGCTCTTCCGGCGCATCACCCTCCCGCTTCTTTCGCCGCAGATCTTCTTCGTCTTCACCATCGCGACCATCGGCGTGCTGCGCGCGTTCAACGAGATCTTCATCCTCACGAACGGCGGGCCGCTGGACACGACCCGCACCGTGACCCTGCTCGTCTTCAAGACGTTCTTCCAGCAAGGGCAGATCGGCCTCGGCTCTGCGATGGGTGTGCTCCTGACGCTGATCATCCTGGCCTTCACGCTCATCCAGTTCCGTTTCCTCGAGCGACGCGTGGAATACACGTGAACACGCCGCAGGTGCTGCCCCGCGCGATCGTCCAGCCCGTGCGGCCACGACTGCCAGCGATCACGTCCACGGTCTTCAAGCACTTGATCCTCATCCTCGTTGGGCTCGTCGTCGCGTACCCGTTCTATTTCATGGTCACTTCGGCCTTCAAAGACTTCTCCGAGGCAACAACGACGCCGCCGACGTTCTGGCCGATGTCGTGGCACCCCGAGAACTACGCCGAGGTGTGGGCGAAGCAGCCGTGGGGACGCTACTTCGCGAATACGTTCTTCATCGCGGGCGCCAGCGTCGTCGGCGAGATCATCGTCGCCGTTCTGGCTGCCTACGCCTTCGCGCAGATGAACTTCCGCGGCAAGAACGTGGTGTTCGCGCTCTTCCTCGCGACCTACATGATGCCGAACGAGGCGACGCTCATCCCGAACTTCGTGATGATGAGCAAAGCGCCACCCGGCGTGAACCCGTTCTTCCCGATCCCGCGCCTCAACCTCTACGACACCTACGCCGCGCAGATCCTCCCCTTCCTCGCCAGCGCGTTCTCGGTGTTCCTGCTGCGGCAGCAGTTCCTATCGGTCCCCAAGGAGCTGCGCGATGCGGCCCTGATCGACGGCGCGGGTCATCTGCGCTTCCTCTGGTCGGTGGTCCTCCCGATCTCCGTGCCCGCGCTCGTCACGGTCGCGATCCTGTCCTTCTATGCCTCGTGGAACTCGTTCCAGTGGCCTTTCATCGTCACCTCGAGTGAGGCGGTGCGACCCGTCCAGGTCGGTCTGAATGCGTTCCGGGCTGAAGCAGGCTCGCAGTACCATCT
>JBGPZT010000047.1:0-16113 GCA_041493915.1 Candidatus Limnocylindria bacterium | reverse complement strand
GCTCAGCTTGTACCCGTAGGCGAGCGCGACGCGCTGCAGCGAGCGGAGCGACGGCAGGTAGCGCGGGTCCTCCATGCGGCGAAGCTGCGTCTGCGAAGTGCCGAGCTTGCGCGCCGCGGCGCGTTCGGAGAGCCCGGCTTCGCGCCGGAGGCGCACGACTCCTTCCGCCACCGCCGCGGCGAGCGGATCGGGACGGCGCGGCTCCTCGGGAGCGGTCGCTGCGACCGGTGTTGGTGTCGGTTCATTCGGCACGGGGACAAGAGAGTAGCGCCGTCGCTAAGCCTCGGCGAAAACGTCCAGAAGATCGGGTGAATCGGGGCCGTACGCGAACAGGATCGCGCCCTCGCAGCCCGCGCGCGACGCGGCGCGCACCTGATCGCGCAGCAGCTCTCGCTCACCTCTGTAAGCCATGAGACCGCCCCACATCGCTGTCCGCGGCGCGGCCGCGCGCGCGAGGGAGAGCAGACGCTCGACCTCCGCGGTGTCGCGGCGGTACGCCATCGGGCACAAGACGTCGACGAGACCCTCCGCCGCCCAGTCCGGCCAGCGCTGCAGCACACGGTCCCGCGCGACGTCGGGGTCGGGGAACACCGCGGCGGAGATCACGATGCCCGGCCGGGCATGGCGGAGGCGAGCGGTGCCCTCGCGCACCAGCGCGGTGACGTGCTCGTGATCCTCCGGGCTCGCCGCGTACGTCACCTGCGGGTAGCGCACGTAGTCGTAGTGGAATCCTTCGACCGGATAGCGCGACACGATGTCGGTGAAGACCGAGAGCGTGTGCGCCCGCGCCGCCGTGCTGGCCGGATCGGTGTAGATGCCCTCCCAATCCGAGCCGCCGACAGGATCGAGGTACCTCACGCCGCCCGGCCGGAGCAGCCACTCCGGGTGCCGATTCACGATGTGCGCGGGCGAGCTCGGCAGGGAGCCATCTTTGTCCGACCAGACGAAGAACACGTTGCCCCAGGCGTGGATGCGCACGCCGACCGCGGCGCCAAAGCGGATGAGGTGGTCGAGCGGATCGAGGTCGCTGCCAGCCAGGGCGAGGGCCTGCGGCTCGAGCGCGGACCGGTAATACGCGTCGCCGCGGCCGCGGACCTGCACGACGAGATCGAAGATGCCGCGCGTCGTCGCGTCGGCGAGCAGCTCGTCGATCGCATGCGCGGTCGTGATGCGGTCGCGCACGACCCACAGCGCCTTCCTCATATGTCGGCGAACGTCGCGAGCGTGATGCGGAGATCCTTGATCGCGGCGGGCACGCGCGGGTCGGTCAGCGTCGCCAGCTCGGTCGGGCGCTCGCGCGCGTAGCCTGACCTCTTCACCATCGCCTCGTCGGGCTCACCCGGATGGCACATCAGCTCGGTGACGCCCCTTCGCTCCGCGAGCTGCTCGAGCAGCGCGAGAAGCTGCTCGACGCCGACCTTTCCCTCGTCTTGGAACTCGCGCGCGAAGTGATCGGGTGTGCGCACGCCACGGGCGCGAAGCCGGTCGCGCTGCTCGTCCGAGTGGATGCGCGCCGCCGCTCCGGTCTCGCGTGCGAGCTCGCCGATCGCCCACTCGAGCGCTGGGTGATCGTGTACCCAGTGATGCGAGTCGAGGTGCGTGGGTGCCCGTCCCAGCAGCCGGCGCGCCTTCTGATACTGCGCGCGGTACTCGAGCAGGGCCTCTTCGCGGTCGACGTTCCGCGCCAGCAGCTCCTTTGGGCGGAAGAACTTCCCGTCCTTGTCGACAAGGGTCCGGAGACGTTTGACGTCGCCCGTAGGCCGATCAAAGGTCACGACGAGATGCACGCCGACATCGAGTGACGGGTTCGCGCGCGCGAGCTTCGCCGCGCCGTCGGTGTGCGGGGCGTTCGTCATGAGCGTCGTCGCGGTGACGATCCCATCACGGTGTGCGCGTAGGATCCCGGCGGACACGCGCTCCGTATAGCCGAAGTCGTCCGCGTTGACGATGAGCTTCACGGCCCGAGCGCCTTGCGCACGCTCCATCCCGCAGCCTCGAGTCGCGCCCGCGCCTGGTCCTCGCTGATGCCTGCCTCGTCCTGCACCATGCGGATCGCGCGTTCGCGCAGCTTCGCGTTGGTCGGGCGCACGTCGATCATGAGATCGCCCCGCGTTCGACCCGAACGGATCATCGCGGCGGTCGAGAGCATGTTGAGCACGAGCTTCGTCGCCGTGCCGGCCTTGAGCCGGCTCGAGCCCGCGAGGACCTCCGGTCCGACATCGACCGCGATGGCGACGTCCGCTTCCTTCGCGAGGGGCGACGACGCGTCACACGTGAGCGCGACGGTACGTGCGCCGATCTCGCGCGCCATCGCCATCGCGGCGTTGACGTACTTCGCGCGTCCGCTCGCGGAGATGCCGACGAGCACGTCGCCCTCGCGCACGTGCTCGCGCGCCACGCGTGCGCCGGTGCTCGCGTCGTCCTCGGCGCCCTCGATCGAATGGCGGAGTGCCTCGTCGCCGCCGGCGATGATCCCGTGCACCGCTTCCTCGTCGACGCCGAAGGTCGGCGGCGCCTCGCTGGCGTCGAGGACGCCCAGCCGCCCGCTCGTGCCCGCCCCGATGTAGCGCAGGCGATGTCCGGCGCCGAACGCCCTCACGATCTCGTCGACGGCCCGCTCGATCGCCGGCAGCGCAGCGCGCACCGCGGCCGGTACGGTCGCGTCCTCGTCGTTCATCAGCTCGAGGATCCGGCGCGTCGTGAACTTTTCGAGCCCGCGTGCCTTCTCGTTGCGTGCTTCGGTCCGTCTCGGCTCGGTCACTTCACGCTCCCGCCCAAGCAGCTCGTCCAGTCGGCGTTCGCCTCCGGGCCTCGCTGCGGGCTCATGGCTGGTGGCGTTCGCTCGTCGCGGCGGAGCCGCTCCTCGTTCACGTTGCGCTCCACGCGAGAGCGGACGCGAGACGCGCCGCGCCCATCGCTGGCTCCTCGCGCACCGGCTCCACGGTCGCCTGCGGGAGCATGCCGAGAAGGTCGAGCTGCACGAGCCGCTGGAGGAGCGACAGGTTCTCGAACGCGCCGCCCGCGAGATAGACCGGTCCCGCCGGAAGGCCGAGCGTCAGCGCGACGACGGTCGCGGCGCGTGCGAGTGCGTTCGCGCCCCGCTGCAGGATGGCGTTCGCGATCGCATCGCCTTCGGCGGAGGCAGCGCTGAGCGCGCGCGTCGCGGCACCGATGGCCGGCGCGGGATGGGGCCGGCCGTACACCAGCGGCAGAACGTCGCTGAACTGACCGACGCCGAGCTGCTGGAACAGGAGCGCGGTCATGCGCGTCGGCGCGCCGCGGCCGTCGACCGCGTGCGAGATCGCGCGCAGCGCCTCGAGGCCGCACCAGACCGCCGATCCCTCGTCGCCGATGAGGTAACCCCAGCCACCGGCGCGGTCCTCCTCGCCCTCCTCGTTGCGGCCGTACGCGATCGAGCCCGTGCCGGCGATGAGGACGACGCCGCAGCCGGTCGGATTCCCCGCGTACAGCGCGGCGATCGCGTCGTGCGTCACGAGCAGCTTCGCCCCGGGCGGCGCGCAGCGCGCGAGGATCTCGTGGCCACGCGTGCGTTCGGTCTCGCGATCACCGCCTGCGCACGAGAGCACGACCGCATCGGCTCCGCGCCCGCCGAGCGCCTCCGCGAGCGCCGCCGCGATCGCGCCCTGCGGGTCGGGCGAGGTGAGCAGATTGCCGCCGCCGCCCGCGCCGCGTCCCACGACCGTGCCAGCGCGGTCGACCGCGAACGCGCGCGTCTTCGACGCGCCCGCGTCGATGCCGACGACGATGTCGTTCAAGGAAGATGCACCGCGCCCCCAAGTGCGGCGTGCCGCGCACCGGTGGCACTGGGGAGGATGTTGGGGAGCTCGCGCATGCGGTACGCGCCCATGATCGCGAAGGCGATCGCCTCGCGCGCATGCGATGGCACGCCAAGCTCGTCGGTCTTGACCACGCGCAGAGGCGCGACGGCCTGCGCGAGTGACCCCATGAGCGTCGGGTTGCGCGCTCCGCCGCCCGCGACCGCGAGGACGTTCCACGTGATGCCGCCTGGCGTCTCACGTGCGAGCGCGTCGGCGATGCTGCGGGTCGTTACCGCGAGCGCGGTGGCGAGCGCGTCGTCGAGCGATCCACCGTCGACCGTGACGCGATCGACGAGCCGCGTCGCGAACGGCTTGCCGAACTCCTCGCGCCCGGTGCTCTTTGGCGCGCGGCGCACGAAGTAGGGATGTGCCAGCGCCTCCGCGAGGGCGCGCTCGTTCACACGACCTGCTCGCGCGCGGCGGCCGTCGCGATCGAACGTCTCGCCCGTGCGCGCCGCGATCGCATCGCTCGGCATGTTCGCCGGGCCCGTGTCGAACGCGATCACGTCGTCCGAGGACACGGTCGGGATGAGCGTGAGGTTGGCGATCCCGCCGAGGTTCAGCACAGCGATCGGCGCGCGCGACGCGAAGAGGACGTGGTCACCGAACGGCACGAGCGGCGCGCCTTCGCCGCCTGCGGCCATGTCCGCGCTCCGGAAGTCGTTCACCGTCGGCACGCCGGTCGCCCGTGCCACGCGCGACGCGTCGCCAAGCTGCAGCGTCGTGTGCTCGGCGGGAAGGTGCGCGACGGTCTGCCCGTGGAGCGCGATGACGTCCGGGCGGCCTGGCAGGGTCGCGATGAACGCCGCGGCCGCCCCCGCGTACGCGTCGCCCAGTTGGCCATGCAGACGCGCGATATCGGAGAGCGCGAACGGCGCGTCGGCGCCTGCGCGCAGTACCGCCTCACGCAGGGCCGCTGGATAGGCGTTTTCGGCCGTCGCGAGGATGCGCACGTTCGGTCGGGCGCCGGGCTCGATCTCGATCGCGGCCAGGTTGATGCCGTCGCCCGAGGTCCCGGACATCATCCCGACGGCGATCACGGGTGGATTCTCATGCGAATCCAGCCGATACCGCTTCGTGCACCGCGATGCGGAAGCGGTACGTCGCGTCGTCGTTCCCGCGGCCGAAGTACACGCGGTTCGTGAGCAGGACGACCGTCAGGTCGAGCTGTGGATCGATCCACAGCGAGGTGCCGGTGAAACCGGTGTGGCCGTATGCGTCGACGCTGAAATGGCGACCGACCATCGGACCGTCCGGTGCGCGCAGCGCGAGGCCGATCCCACGCCGCACGTTGCCCTCCTTCACGCGCTCCGTCCGCGCGAGCGCGGCGAGCCCGTTGCCGATGACGGCGCCGTCGCGGAACACGCGCGCGATCGCGGCCACGTCCGCCGCGGTGCCGAAGAGACCCGCGTGCCCGGAGATCCCGCCGACGGCGAAAGCATTCTCGTCGTGAACCTCGCCGCGAAGGCGCCGCTTCCGCCACTCGGTGTCCTCCTCCGTCGCGGCGCACCGCTCCGCGAGGCGCGGACCGAAGTCTGCGTTCATCGCCTCGACCGGGCCGAGCACCGACTCGCGTACCAGATCGGCGAAGGGACGCCCGCCGATCGTCGCCAGGCCCTGCGTCAGCATGACGTAGCCAAGATCGCTGTAGGTGAACGTGCCGACATCCTGCGCGAGCGGCTCCTGCGCGGCGCGCCACACCGCCTCCTCGAGCGATCCGACCTCCTTCCACAGCGGGAGCCACCAGGTCAGACCCGCGGTGTGCGTGAGCACGTGAGCGAGCGTGACCTCGTCCTTCCGGCCACCGCGGAAATCGGGCACGAGCTCGCGGAACGGCGTGTCGAGAGCGAGGATGCGTTCGCGCACGAACGACAGCGCGAGCGCGGTGGTCGCGAGCTTCGTGAGCGACGCGAGGTCGAATAGCGAATCCGCGGTGCACGGCGCGTCAGGACCGGCGCGTTCGTCGGGGCACAACGTCCCGGCGGCGAGGACGTCGACCTCGCCGTGGCGCTCGACGCGCACGACGCACGCGGTGCAGAGTGAACCGATCGCCTCCTCGACGATGGGACGGGCCGGCCCGGCCAGATCGCTCAATTGAGGTCGCGCAGCCCGGCGCCAAGCGGATAGCGATCGCTGACGGTCACCGGCAGGGATCCGACCGGTTTGCGCGCGCCGGTGATGATCTCGATCACCGCGCGAAGCGACGGCAGCCTGCCGTCGTACGCGCAGACGCACGCCGCGACGTTCGGCGCGAAGCGCACGTCGTAGGGTCCGCGCAGTGACACGAGCACCGTCGGCTTTGCGGCGGCGAGCTGCGTCACGAGCCTCAGCTGGTCGTCGTTGATCCCGACATCGGCCACGCCGACGACCACGACGTCCGCCGTTCTGGCCTCGGTCAAGGCGGCGGCGATGATCGACTCGCTGATGTTCGTCCCGAACTTCCGCGCCGAGACGTCAGGCCATGACCGCTCGAGCTCGGACGCGAGGTCGCTGTCTCCCGGAAGCGGTGTGAGGTCGGCCGTGGTCGTCGCGATCGCGTACACGCGGCCACGCAGCGGCAGCGCCTTCCCGTCGTTGTGCAGCACCGTGATGCTCTGGCGCGCGAGGTCGAGAGAGGCCGCGGCGTTCGCAGTCACGTCCGGCGTCTTGCCGCTGTTGAATTGCGTGAGGATCGTGTAGCGGCTCTTCGCATCCATGAGTCGCGTGACCGAGGCGTCGAGCGATGGGAGCGCGCCGTTCCGGGCAGCATCGAGGATCAGCCGATGTCCCTCGCGCTGCGCGGTCTCGTCGAAACGGAACAGCACGAAGTCGGCACCTGCTTGCAGCGCGCGCAGACCCGCCGCGGCCTCTCCGATCGTCGCGAGCGCACCCATCTCGAGATCGTCGGTGAGCGTTATCCCCGTGAAGCCGAGCTCGCCGCGCAACAGATCGGTCGAGATGCGTCGTGAGAGAGAGGCGGGGAGCGAGGGGGTGCGGTCGAGCGCGGGCACGATGAGGTGCGCGAGCATGATCGCCGGCACACCGGCGGCGATCGCCTGCCGGAATGGCACGAGCTCGACGCGGTCGAGACGAGCGCGGTCGACGTCGATGACCGGAAGGCCGACGTGCGAATCGACCGTCGCCGCACCGTGACCCGGGAAATGCTTCGCGCAGCAAAGCATCTTCGCGGCCGCGTAGGCACGCACCGCGGCGTCCACCAGCGACGCAACACGCTGCGGGTCCGAGCCGAACGAGCGGTTCCCGATGATCGGATTGAGCGGCTCGTTGTTCACATCGGCCACCGGAGCGAGGTTCCAGTTGACGCCAGCAGCGAGAAGCTCCTCGGCGGTGAGGGTCACCGCGCGTCGCACCGCGGCCGCAGGATCGGGCGTGGCCGCCAGCGCCATCTGGCTCGGGAACACGGTCATCTGACCGCCGACGCGCGCGATCGAACCGCCCTCCTGATCGAGCGCCAGGAACGGCCGCGGGACCTTCGCCTCGACTGCGATCCGTTGCAGGTCGGCGCAGATCCGCGCGAGCGAGGCCGGGTCGGGCGCGTTCTCGGCGCGGAGGATGATCCCGCCGACGGCGCGGACGCGGATCATCTCCTCGACCGCGCTCGTGATCGTCGGGCCGTGGAACGCGATCGCCATCGTCTGACCGGCTCGCTGCTCGGGACTCAGCGAGCGGATGAGCGCGTCGCTCGGCGACGGCTCGGCCTTCGGCGCGACGCAGGACGCCAGGGCCGCACCGGCAGCGCCGAGGAACATGCGCCGGTTCATATGCGGATGGGCGGCCGTCCGGTCGGTCGTCGCTCGCCCGCGAGCACGGCCGCGAGCGCGTCGAGCGACGGCGGAACGTCGCTATACGTAAGGAGTGCCGGCGCGTTCGGCACGAGCGACGCGTCGTATGGGCTGCGGATCGCGCAGAGCACGCCACCACGGGCGAGCAGCTCGCGAGCGCGTGCGGCCTGGTCGGGCTGGAACGCCGCGTTCGAGGTGACAACGACGAGCGTGCCATCGCCGTCCGGCAGCCGGCCCTCGCGACCGAACGCGAGGCGATCGCCAAATCGCTGCCGCAGGGCGCTCTCCAGGCCGCTCACGGGATCGGCCGTCTCCTCGACGAACGACCGACGCGCCGACCCGAACGTGACGACGCGCACGCTTTGATCGAGCGGCGGCAGCGGCGGCCCGTGGTGCGTGACCGCGCGCTCCGCGATCTCGGCGGCGAGGCGGCGCGCCGGCGCGTCGTCGATATCGTCGTCCGGCACGTCAACTCCGAAGCGATCCCGGAAGAACGAGGTGCGCGCCAGAGCTTCCTTCACGCGCGCCGCATCGACGCCCGCATCGATCCAGCCCGCGGCCGCGAGCTGGCGGTCGAGACCGGTCGTGACCATCGCCGCGTCGGCGCCGGCCGCGATCGCTCGCGTCACGACCTGATCGGGGGTCTCGACGTCGGTGACGCCCTTCATGTCGAGCGAGTCCGTCACCGCGAAGCCAGTGAAGCCGAGCTCGCCGCGGAGGAGATCGGTGAGGATCGCGCGCGACACCGTGGCGCCGTCCTTCGGATCGAGCGCGGGGTAGCGAACGTGCGCGGTCATCGCGCCGCTCGCGCCCGCCGCGAACGCCGCGCGAAAAGGCACGAGCTCGCGCCTCTCCAACGTGGCGCGGTCGACGTTCGATTCGGGCCGCACCAGATGCGAGTCCTGCGACGTGTGCCCATGACCCGGGAAGTGCTTCGGCGTCGTCGCGACGCCGACTGCTTCGCTACCGCGCACCCACGCGGCCGCGAACTCAGCGACGCGCTGCGCGTCGTCGCCGAACGAGCGCGTGCCGATGACCGGATTGCGTCGATCGGAGTTCACGTCGCATACGGGGGCGTGATTCACTGCGATGCCGTCCGCACGCAGGCCCTCGCCGACAGCGCGTGCCGCGCGCTCCGCGTACGCTGGGTCGCCCGTCGCGCCGATCGCCATCGCGCTGGGAAAAGTCGCGCGGTAGCCGATGCGGATGACGGTGCCGCCCTCCTGATCGACGGCGACGGGCACCGGTGGCAGGCCGCCGCGACGCGCCGCGTCCTGTATCTCGCGCAGCATCGCGCGGAGCTGCGCCTTGGATCGGATGTTGTCGCGGAAGGCGAAGAGCAGGACGCCGCCAAGCGTGCCGCTCCGGATCGCGTCGAGGAGTGGACCCGGCGCCTGCGGCCCGTCGAAGCCGGCCCACACGAGCGCGCCGGTGCTGAGCTTCACGCGCGCCGGCGGCGGTAGCGCGAGATCGTGAGCTGGCCGAGCGGTCTCCCGCGCAGCGAGCGCGTGTCCTTCTCCAGGATGATGCGGCGGACCTGATCGGGAAGCGGGATGATCGGCGCGATGCGGCGGCGGCTGCGTGGGCCGGCGATGCGGCCGCCGAGCGCGTCGAGGATGTCTTTCACGCGCTCGTCGATCTCGTGGATATCGAGCGGGCGCTGACCGAGGAAGAGAGCGATGCGCAGCTCGAGCCGATCGCTTTCGCGATAGCCGACGCCGCGGCTCGTCTGCGCGTCGAGCACGGCGGAGTGAACACGACGGCGCCACTCGTTACTTGGCGCGGTGTATCCCGGGAGCACGGCGGTGATCGTGAAGCGTCTCTTCGCCACTGGAACACCAGCCTAACGAGGCCAGTACGATGCCGCGATGCGCACACCGACCCTTCCGCTGGTCCCGATCCCCGCCAAGGTCACATCACGCGCGGGCACGTTCTCGCTGACAGCGTCCACGCAGATCGAGACGACCGATGCGCTACGCGCGCTCGCAGAGCGCCTCCAGGGTGAGCTGCGACCGGCGACGGGTTTCCCGCTGCCGATCGTCGCGCGAGCCAGCGGGCCACGCATAGCGCTCGCGCTCGACGACGGCCTCGCTCGTCTCGGCGATGAGGGCTACCGGCTCACAGTTTCGGCCGACGCGGTCAGGGTCTCCGCTTCGCGACCGGCGGGCGTCATGTACGGCACGCAGACGCTCCGTCAGCTGCTGCCGCCGGCGATCTTCCGTCGCGCGGTCGTTTCCGGCGTGTCGTGGGACGTCCCCGGGGTGGAGATCGAGGATGCGCCGCGATTCTCGTGGCGGGGTAGTCACCTCGATGTCGGACGCCACTTCATGCCGAAGGCGACCGTCCTGAGGCACATCGATCTCCTCGCGCTGCACAAGCTCAACGTCTTCCATTGGCATCTGACCGAGGACCAGGGTTGGCGCATCGAGATCAAGCGCTACCCGAAGCTCACCGAGGTCGGCGCCTGGCGGAAGGACAGCATGATCCCGCCCCTGACGAGGGATCCGGCGAAGCGCAAGTTCGCCGGCGTCCCGCACAGCGGGTTCTACACGCAGGACGACGTGCGCGAGGTCGTTCGGTACGCGGCCGATCGCGGCATCGTGGTGGTGCCGGAGATCGAGATGCCGGGTCACGCACTCGCGGCGATCGCCGCGTATCCGGAGCTCGGCAATACGTCGACGCAGCACGAGGTCCAGACGTACTGGGGCATCTCCGAGCACGTCTTCGGTGTGGGCGACAACGTGCTGACGTTCCTCGAGAACGTCCTCGACGAGGTGCTCGCGCTGTTCCCGTCGAAGTTCATCCACGTCGGCGGCGACGAGTGCCCGAAGCGGGAATGGAAAGAGAGCTCCGCGGCGCAGGCGCGTATGAAGGAGCTCGGGCTCAAGGACGAGGAGCAACTGCAGAGCTGGTTCATCACCCGCATGGACACGTGGCTCGCCGCCCGGGGACGGCGCCTGATCGGTTGGGACGAGATCCTCGAAGGCGGCCTCGCTCCGGGGGCGACCGTCATGAGCTGGCGCGGCGAGAAGGGCGGCGTCGCCGCGGCGAAGGCCGGACACGACGTGGTGATGGCGCCGGAGAAGCCGACGTACTTCGATTACGACAACTCGGAGAACGAGCCGCTCCCGATCCGCCGGCTGAACACGCTCGCCGAGGTCTACGCGTACGAGCCGGTGCCGAAGGAGCTGAGCGCCGACGAGGCGAAGCACGTCCTCGGCGCGCAGGGTCAGCTCTGGACCGAGTACATGCCCGATCCGCAGCGCATGGAGTACATGGCCTGGCCGCGGCTCTGCGCCCTGGCCGAGGTCTTGTGGTCGCCGCGCGAGACGCGCGACGCCGCGGACTTCACGCGACGTCTGGACGCGCATCTCGCACGGCTGCGGATCCTTGACGTCAACTTCTGGCGCGCGAGGCGCTAGCCGCCGTTGTCCGGCGGATCAGTCGATGCGGTAGGTCGCGTATGCGTTCGAGAGCAGAAACCCTCCTGTCGGCAGCGCGCTCGAGAGCACCCCTCTCGTCTCATTCCCGATATCGAGGCCGGTGTCGCGAGCCGCTCCGGTCACCAGGTCGATCACGACCGCGTGTTGCCCTCTCAAAGCGAGAAGCGTGCCCGCCTGACGTGCCAGGATGACGTCGCCGATCACAAGCCGCGCGCCGAACGGGACGCGGGTGGATGTCAGCGCGTCGTAGGCGAAGAGGGCGGCGCTGTTGTCGCGCACGAGCAGGGTATGCGGACCGATCCACATCGCGTTCGGGCCGTCCCTCATTGCGATGCCGTTCCCGTCCTCGACGATGTTTCCCACGGTGTCGGCCCACGGCGTGAGCCGGTCGTTCGCGAAGATGTACCAGCGTGCCGGCTCGTAACCGCGTATGAGCATCACCGACCCATCGGGTGAGGGAGTCCCCGGAATGGTCCGGGCAAGATCACCGGCCGTCGCGACGATTTCGGTGCTGTCCCCCGCAAGCGGGACGCGTGCGACGCCGTTGCCGTCTCGATAGACGACGCGCTCGGACGGATCGATACCCAAGAGCGCAACGGTCTGCGCGGACCGCACGAGTTGGCGCGCGCTACTGCCGTCGCGCGCGCTTACGTAGATCTCCCGCTGGGTGACCGATGCACAGCATCCCTCCGTACGCTCGGCGAGGATCCACTTCCCATCGCGGGACAGCGTCGCGTGCGACTGCTGCACCTCTGTCGTTGTGACGCGGCCATCGAGCTCGATGATCCCGAGCGGTGCCGGCGCTTGCGGAAGCGATAGCGCGACGAAAATTCCCGATGAGTCCAGCAACCATGACCACTGGCCGCCGGAGAACGCGATCTTCTTCACGAGCATGCCGTCGGCGCTGAACAAGAGGAGTGCCGGCTGGTACGGCGTCTTTTCCGTAGGCGACGGCTCGGGGGCGGCGATCCAGCGGCCGTCCGGCGATGCGACAGCGTTACCGGGCACCCCGCTCAGCACTCGGTAAGCCATCGGCCGGGCTGAGACCGTCGGCGAGCTCGTCGCGACCACGCTCGAAACCGCTGTGGTGCCGGGCACGACCGAGGCGCTGGGGACCACCGCACTCGGCACGGCGCACGCCGACGCGACAAGTGATATCGCCAACACAATTACATAGGTCTTCATTTTGCTTATCTTCCAATGGGGCGCTCTGGCCGTCGTCTGACTCGCACGCGCTAACTCGTACGTCGGTATTGCGCGTCTACGCCGTCGAGCGTCGCGTACGGAACGTGAGCAAGCCCGCAATCACGAGGACAGCGAACCCGAGGAGCAGAAGCTCAACAAAGCCGAGCGTGAAGAGACCGCCCTGGGGCGGCGCAATCGCGATCGCGACCGCGCTGGGCACCGGCGCGATCGTCGCGGCCACGGCCTGCGCGACGTAGCCCGTTTGCCCTGGGCGCAGGAGCGCCATGAGACCGTTCATCGGCACACCCTGTTCGAACTGGCCGCAGATGTAGCTTCCGACGGTCGGGAATGGGATCGAGGCGCTCACCGAGAAGCGCCCACCGCCCGCCGGGCCGCTCGTCACCAGAAGCTCCAAGGTCCGAGGGCCCGAGCCCTGACCGGACGTGATCGAGTTCACCGCGACGACTCCGCAATACACGACCGGGTCGATCGCTGCCGCGGGAGAGGCCACGAGCAGAGAGCCAGCGAGCACCACGACAAGCGCGATGTGTTTCAGGTCACTGCCTTTCCGCGACGCAGCCCGCGTCTCACGTAACGACATGCTCGCTTGGAGGCACACCTCCGCGCATGACGTTTCCGTAACCGCCGGAAACCACCCAGGCCTGGCCGCGAAGCGTCAGCGGCCGACGTTCACCTGGAGCACGTCGTACCCGGTCGCGCCGTTCGGGAACGGCTGACGACCGACCGGTGTCTGCGTATCGCCACGACCGTCGGTCGCACGCGCCTGGAGCGTGTGCGTTCCGACGCTCGGCGGCGTCCACTGCGCAGACCAGCGGCGCCAGGTGAGCGGACCGGCGGGCGCCTCCAGCCTCGCGGCTAGCCACGTCTTCCCGTTGTCGAACGAGAGCTCCACTTTGCTGATGCCGCGCGCGCCGGCGAACGCGATGCCGGCGATCGTGACCTCCCCACCGTTCCATTTCAGCGTGCGCGCCGGAACGTCGATGCGCGTGCCGGTGTTCACGATCGCGCCGTCGGACCAGCCCTGCTCCTGCCAGTAGCCGAAGACGTCGAAGGTCGCGACCTCGATCGAGCGCAGCCACTTCACGTTCTTCATTCCGTAGATGTTCGGCACGAGCGTGCGCACGGGAAAGCCGTGGTCCTGCGGCAGCGTCTTTCCGTTCATCAGGTACACGAGCAGCGTCTCCGGCTCCATCGCCTTCGCGATCGGGAACGAATCCGTGTAGCCGTCGACGGAGGTGAGCACCACGTCGTAGGCCTTGGCCGTCGGGCGCGCGCGCTGCAGCAGGTCGCGCATGCGCACGCCGGTCCACACCGCGGTGGAGATGAGCTCGCCGCCGGTCGGGTTGCTGATGCATTCCAGCGTGTGCACCTGCTCGACCGCATCCAGGTCGAGCAGCTCGTCATAGGTGAGCGCGAACGGCGCTTCCACGGCGCCTGTGACGTCCAGCTTCCAGGTCGCGATGTCGACGCGCGGCTTCACCAGCGTGGTGTCGACGGTGTAGTGCTCTTCGTTCGCGGTGATGCGCGGCGTGATGCCCGCCAGCGCGTCGATCTCGGGGTCGGCCGGCGCGAGCGTCACCGCCTGGATGAGATGACGCGCGGCCGACGGAAGATTGCCGAGGCGCGCTCCGGCCACCGCGATCGTGCGCGACAGCGGCAGGCCACCGAGCGCGGCGAGGGCGGCAACTGCGGCGCCTCCGAGAAGAACGCGACGGCGTGACCGCACCGGCTCCGCGGACCGCGCGAGGGCAGCGGGGGCTAGGTATGTGAGGGCCAGCGCGTTCGCGGCGAGACCCACCGCGGCATCGATGACGCTCGTCCCGAGATCGATCTTCTCGCTTGCGAAGATCTGTCCGAGGACGACCGCGACGATCCACGGCGCCGCGACCGCGCCCAGCATCGACGCGTCGCCGCGTCGCGACGAGATCGCGAACATTCCGGCAACGCCACCTGAGAGCAGGAACAGCGCGAGCACGCCGATGATGAGGAGGGCCTTCGCCCAGAAGTGAAGCAGCTCGATGAGCGGGATCGAGATCCAGCCGGGGAGCACGTCGATGATCGCCTGACCGAGCGCGAACGGCGTGAAGGGCAGCCCGACGAGCGAGACGAGGAACGCGATGTCCAGCGCGAGGAACATCGCGAGCACGCCGACCAGGAGGCCGGTCCGCTCGCGCGGCGTGAGACGTCCCATATATGGCACGATACGACCCGTTGCCAGAGCTTCTTCCACCGATGACCGCGGAGGATCTCTACGCCTTCCGCTTCCTCACCGATGCGCAGCTCTCCCCTGACGGCGAGCGCGTGGCCTTTGCCGTCCGCACCGTGGCGCCGGAACGCGACGGCTATCGCTCCGCGATCTGGCTCGTGCCGTTCGACGGCTCTCGGGAGGCGGTCCGCTTCACGTCCGGGACGGGGCAGGACGCGCAACCACGCTGGTCGCCCGACGGGCGGATGCTCGCGTTCCTCTCGGACCGCGGGGCGCCGGACGACGCCGACGCCAAGAAGCGCAAGCCGAAGAACGTCTTCGTGCTCTCCCTCGACGGGGGTGAGGCGTGGCAGCTGACGACTTTCGAGGACGACTGCGGCGACATCGGATGGTCGCCCGAAGGGCGCCGGATCGCATTCACGGTGAAGGACGCGAAGCTCGCGGGCGCCGACGACGATGGCCCGCGCGTCTACGAGCGCATGCGCTACAAGACCGACGAAGGTTTCCTCTCCGACCAACGCCGCAAGCACATCTGGCTCGTCGACGCTTCGGGCGGAGAGCCGCGGCGGCTCACCGAAGGCGACTGGGACGACGGGCAGCTCGGGTGGTCGCCCGACGGCCTCCAGATCGCCTTCATCTCGAACCGCAGCGCGGACCGCGAGCGCAACACGGTCGCCGACATCCATGTCGCCGCGGTGACGAGCGGCGCGACGCGTCGCGTGACGAACGAGCTCGGGCAGTACGGGAATCCCTCGTGGTCGCCGGACGGCGCGACGATCGCGTGCTACGGGGTCGAGAAAGCGCTTGGCTCGGCATCGATGAACGTGCACCTCTGGCTCTGGCCGGCGGCCGGTGGCGGCCGCGGCACCGACGTGCTTGCCGGATGGGACCGCACCGTCGGCTCGGTCGTGATGAGCGACATGCGCGCACAGGTGCACACGCTGCCTCCCACGTGGAGCGCCGACCACACGCGCATCATCTTCGTCGGCTCGGATCAGGGCTGCGCCAACGTGTACAGCGTTCCCGCGAGCGGCGGCGATGTGCGCGCGGAGACCCTCGGCGCGCATCAGGTCGTGAGCCTCTCGCTCGCGAGCGACGCGCGCCACTTCGCGTGCGTCTTCTCGAATGCGACGTGCCCGGGCGACGTCGCGGCCGGCGAGCTTGGCAACGGGCTTCGCTGCCTGACCGACCTCAACCGCGAGATCCTGGGGACGCGTCACATCACTGCGCCCGAGCGCGTCGAGTTCCGGGGCGCGGATGGCTGGATGGTCGAGGGCTGGCTCATGAAGCCGCGCGGCTTCAGCGCCGCGAAGAAGTGGCCGCTCGTGCTCGAAGTGCACGGCGGCCCGCATTCGACGTACGGGAACGGCTTCTTCCACGAGTTCCAGGTGCTCACCGGCCGCGGCTACGGCGTCCTCTACACCAATCCTCGCGGCAGCCACGCCTACGGCGAGAAGTTCTCCACCGCGTGCGTCGGCGACTGGGGCGGCAAGGACTACGAGGACCTCATGGCCGGCGTCGATCACGCGCTCGGGACCGGCTGGGTCGACGTGAAGCGCCTCTACCTGACCGGCGGAAGCTACGGCGGGTTCATGACGAACTGGGTCATCGGCCACACCAGACGCTTCCGCGCCGCG
>JBGPZT010000247.1:0-2393 GCA_041493915.1 Candidatus Limnocylindria bacterium | reverse complement strand
GCGGTGGGCGGATTCATGTTCCGCGTGCCGTTTCGGTCGGGCGGGGACGCCTGGGTACTTCGTGGCAACTCCTGCAGCGCGCCTCGTACGCCTCTTTCGCGCCGATCACGATGATCGGCTCGTCGTAGAAGGCGGGCACCCCGTCGACGATGCGCTGCGTTCGCGTGGCGGCCTCGCCGCAGACGACGCAGATCGCCTCGAGCTTGTCGACCTTCTCCGCGAGCGCGAGGAGCGTCGGCACAGGACCGAACGGCTCGCCGCGGAAATCGAGATCGAGGCCCGCGCAGATGACGCGGCGACCGCTCGCGACCAGTTTGCGCACCACCCCGACGATCGCGTGGTCGAAGAACTGGACCTCGTCGATCCCAACGACCGTCGTGTCCGGCGCGATGACCTGCAGGATCTCCTCGCCGACGAGCACCGGACGCGCCTCGAACGAATCGCCATCGTGCGAGCGCACCGCCTCCACCGCGAAGCGGTCGTCGATGGCGGGCTTGAAGACCTGTACGGCACGGCGCGCGATGACCGCGCGCTTCACTCGGCGGATGAGCTCCTCGCTCTTTCCGCTGAACATCGAGCCGACGATGACCTCGAGCCCTGCCTGGCTCGAGGTGATCCTGCTCAATCTTCGGCTTCGCCGAGAGACACGCTCAAGACTGGTGGTCTCGCTCGTCGCGGCATAGCCGCTCCTCGCTCGCCCTAGGTCTTCGCGGCCGGCTGCTCCGCCTGCTTGGTCCCGTACCGCTTGTTGAAGCGATCGACGCGACCCTGGATGTCCAGGATGTGCTGCTTGCCCGTGAAGAACGGGTGGCACTTCGCGCAGACCTCGACGTGAAGCTCGGGCTTCGTCGATCCGGTCATGAACGTGTTGCCACAGGCGCACTGCACCTTGGCCTCCATGTACTTGGGGTGGATCTTTTCCTTCATGGGTTCCTTCTCCCTATGCCGCGGGGATGACGTTGACTTTGCGCCGGTCGTCGCGCGCGGGGGTGTACTTGACCTCACCGGCCACGAGCGCGAAGAGCGTGTGGTCCTTGCCGACGCCGACGTTCTGGCCGGCCAGAAGACGCGTGCCGCGCTGACGGACGAGGACGGTCCCCGCCTCGACCTGCGAGCCGGCGAACTCCTTCACGCCAAGCCGCTGGCCGGCGGAGTCTCGACCGTTGCGTGTGGAACCTGCGCCCTTTTTGTGTGCCATCTCTCCTACGCCTCGATCTTCGTAATGCGGAGCGTCGTCTCCAACTGGCGGTGGCCGCGCGAGCGGCGCTGGCGGGTCTTGTTCTTGTAACGGAGGACCTCGATCTTCGGGCCCTTGCCCTGGGCCACGATCTCCGCGGTCACTTTCGCGCCGCCCAGCGCCGGCTGGCCGGCCTTCACGTCGTCACCGTCCGCGATGACGAGGATGTCGCCGAGCGTGACCGTCTCACCGGCCTTGCCGGCAAGGTGGTCGACGCTGACGAGGGCTCCCTCTTCGACGCGGTACTGCTTGCCGCCGCTGCGGACGATGGCATACATCGGAAACTCGGACCACCCGGACAGAAAAAGTCGCCGCGCGCGTGCGCGACGTATGAAAAGTATACCGGACGGCCGGGTCGCCCCGACCGTCCGGTGCCGAGCAACTAGGCCCGCGCGCGCGTGGAAACGGCCGCCGGCCTGCCCATGAGACGCATGAGATAGGTCGCGATACCGAGCAGGGCGGAGACACCCATGATCGGCGCGACGAACGAGACCGGGTGCGTGAACGGCTTCGCGCCCTCCCCGGACCCCGCGGTGAGCAGCACGATGATGAACGCCGCGGCGCCGAGGTTGAGGCCCCAGAAGATGACGTGGTCCGCCCATGGCCATAGCCGCGGACGGTCCGCCGAGGTAACAAGGATCGCGCCGAATATCGCGTTCGTCATCAGGCCGACGAAGTACGAGTGATCGAGCGCGTGGAGCAGCCCGATCGAGATCTTCGTGAAGTCGCCCTGTGAGGAGATGAATTGCTGCACGAGGATCGCCTCTAACACGACCGCCAGCACGACGAAAGGCACGGTGATCGCGATGTGACGCATACCGGTCGGGGCCATCCACGGAACCGCGATCGCCGCTCGTCCGAGGCGCACCGCAACGATGCCGATTCCGGCGAGCTTCAAGAGCGTCGCGACCCCTGGGAGGGCTTGTGACAGCGCTGGGCCAAGCATCGTCCCGAGCAGGAGGCTGACGGAGAGCACCAGGCCGCCGACGAACAGGAGATACACCTGGACCAGGCCGAGAGTGCTGCGCTTGCCGCCGCCGGTGAGCAGCCACTCGGCGAAGCCCGCCGCGACGAGCACGAGGTAGCCGCCGGTCTGCGCGGTCGCGTGAGCGCCGACGAGATCGACGGTTGTCGGCACGGCGTTACCCGTGGCGAG
>JBGPZT010000018.1:0-27682 GCA_041493915.1 Candidatus Limnocylindria bacterium | reverse complement strand
GCGGCGGCGACGAGCGATGCCTCGATCACGAGACCGGCGGTCGCGAGCTCCCAGCCGCCGAGCGATTCGATGAATCCGATGTTCGCCAGGAGGGTGAGCTGCAGGAACAGGAACGGACCGATCGCGACCGCGCCCCACGATGTGCCGGTCGGAGGGCAGTCCGCCGACCGCACCGCCATGCGAGTGACGAGGACGAACGCCGCGGCGAGCACCGTGGCAGCGAGCCAACCCCCGGGGCCGACCAGGTACGGAACGTCCAGGCCGTGCAGCGCCAGCTGCCCCGCGACCTGTGCCGCGATCCCGCCGACGGCCGCGAGCGCGACGTATCTCGACGCGCCCTGTCGCGCCGCCTCATTGACGTACGCGGGGAGCCACCATAACCAGGCGATCAGGCTCGCGAACGCGAGTGCCGCGGTGACGGCTTCGTCGCTCACGACCTGCCGGATGACGACGAGGATCGCCAGCAGCGCGGCCGCCCGGTACGCCGGGTGCGCGCCGCCCGCCACACGCGCGACGACCCACCCGAGCAGTCCGACGGACCAGATGGCAAGGGCGACGAGGCCGACGATCGTCGGCAGCTGATCCTCGGCCACGTTCCAGACGACCATCGCGAGGTAAAGGCGCAGCGCCTGGACGCCGAGCCAGACACCGATAGCGCCGGAGAGCACGAGTGCGATCTGCAAGCGCTCGGATTATCGGCGCACGCTAGCTTCGCTGGTAGCTGTGGGTCAGGAGAGTGATCTCGGTGGCGTCGTCGGCGAGTGGCCAGGCGAGGTCGGCGCGACGCGCGAGGGTCTCGGCCCCCCCATGGGTGAGCACGATCTGTTTCGCACGGAGCTCGTCGCGGTGTGCGACCAGCGCCGCGTGCGACAGGTGCTGCGGGATGCGCTTTTCAAAGGAATACGCCTCGGCGATGAAGAGGTCGGCGCCGTCGGCGAGTCGGGGCAGAGCGTCACACCAGTCGGTGTCGCCCGTGTACGCGATGACGCGGCCATCCACGCGCACGCGGAGGCCGTGCGGGACCGTCTCCGGTAGATGCGCCACGGCGAGCGCCACGACCGCAAGCGGTCCGATCGTCGTCGGGCGCTCGCCCAGCTCGACATACGTCACCCCAAAGCGCTGCTCGGTGCGCGACGACGTCGGCAGCGCGGCCTCGAAGACGGCGGTCATCCGGTCGCGCACGCCCGGCGGACCAGCGATGACGAGCGGCCGCTCGCGCCTCGCGAACTGGCCGTCGAGGATGAGATAGGGGACGCCGCCGCAGTGATCGCCATGGAAGTGCGTGAGCAGCACCGCGTCGATGGAGCCCGGATCGACGCCGGCTCGCTTCAGCGCGACGAGTGATGTCGCCCCGCAGTCGATGAGAAAACGGTAGCCGTCGGCGTCGACGAGGATGCAGGTCTGGAAGCGCCCGCCGGTGCCGAACGAGTCGCCGCTTCCGATGAAGCGGACGCGCGTCACTCGGTCGGGATGCGCTCGATCGGAGTGATGCGCAGCATCGCGAGATACACCGCGTACGGGTCCGGCGGCGCGACGACCCCCGACGACGGGACCACGCTGATGCTGTTCAGCTGCTGGGCGGCTCGCTCGGCGTCCTGCTGCCTGCCGAGCGCGCGCAGCGCCTGCGGGTACGAGTTGCGGAGCCCGAAGACGCCGTTCGGCGAACCCATCGCGAGACCCTTCTCGAACGCCGCGACCGCCTCCTCGAACATGCCGAACGAGTACGCGGCCTCGCCGTACGCGAGCCACGCGAAGTTCGTGTTCTGCGTCAGCGCCTCGGACTTCGCGCGCTGGTACAGGTCGCGGCGCATGACCGCGTCGCTCACCTGCGGACCCATGATCGCGCTCAGGAGCTTCTCGTCCTCGGGCTTGTAGATGACCATGTAGCGGTAGCTGAACGACTGCCAGTTGCGTCCGAACCACTCGTACGGAAGAGAGACCATGTTGCCGAGCATCGAGTCGTTGACGTAGACGACGCTGGCCGCGTCGTCGTAACCGCGCACGGTGCGCCAGTGCGCGATGCGCGACACCCACGGGTCCTGCATCCACTGCGTGACCATCGGCGCGAAGCCGTTCGCAACCAGCGTCTTGATCGTGTCGATCGTTCCGCCGTTACGCCACGTCGAGCGAAGATCGAAGTTTTCCTTGACCCACGGGCCGACACCCTGCGGACCCATTCCGCGTCGCACGTCACTACCGCGTAGCGCGAGACGCGCGGTCTCCTGGTTCGCGTCCACACCGAGCGTCGAGAGCGCCATCACGACCGCGGCCGGTCCGCAGTTGTTAAGCGACTGCCACACGTGCTTCATCTCGGGGAACACGACGCGCGCGGTTGCTGCGACCGGCGTCGGGAGAACGTCGGCGACCACGGGAGCAACGACGCTGATCGCGGCCACCGGTTCGGCGACGGTGACGCTCGCGGCGACATCTTCGGTCGGTGTCGTATCAACGATGGCCGCGCTCTGCGCGGGCTCGGCGGGCCGCAAAGCCACGCCCCCGGCGAGCACGATGCCGATGGTCAGGGCAAAGGCGGCGGCGGTAGCACCCCGACCTCTCATATCTGTTGTACAGCGTAGCCCTCCGGCCGGTCCCCGACGAGTCCGGCGCGTCCCAGACACGTACCATCCGGCGATGGGCCCAACGACGCTGGTCCGCGGCCGACTCCGTGACCACCCGCTGTGGTCCCGCGCCTTGGCCGCGTCCGAGATAACCGGGCGGCTTATCCAGCCGGTCATCGTCTCGGCGCGCGTCGAGGACCGCGAGCGCGTGCCGGACGCGCCGTTCCTCGAGCGCCTTTCCCTGACCGAGCTCGTACGTGACGCGCGCGAAGCGGCATCGACCGGCCTCGCCGGTTTCTTGATCTTCGCCGCGTCGGACCGCAAGGACGAGCTCGCGCTCCTCGCGAGCGAGCGAGATCACATCGTCGCCCGCGCCATACACGCCGTGAAGGACGCCGCGCCGGATCTCGTGGTCGCGACCGACGTGTGCGTCTGCGCGTACACGCCCCACGGGCAATGCGTCCTGTTCGCGGAAGGTCAGGCGAGCGTCGCCGGAACTCTGGATCGGCTCGCCGAGATCGCCGCAGTGCACGCGGATGCCGGCGCGGACCTGCTCATCCCTTCGGGAATGCTCGAGGGCAGCGTGCGCGCGCTGCGCGCGGCGGTGTCTTCGGCCGGACGGCCCGACCTGCCGATCGCGGCGATGGTCAAGCTCGAGAGCGTTCTGTACGCGGCGCATTGCATGGCGGTCGAGGCGATCCCGGTGACCGAACGTGCCGTGCCGCTCATCGCGGTCGACGACCGCGACGGGGCCCGCATGCGCGCGGCGCGCGAGGTCGCGGCGGGCGCGGACGCGGTCGTGCTGATGCCCGGCCTGGTCACACTGGATCTCGTGGCGCGCGTGTCCGAGAGCGTCGATCGGCCGGTGATCTCCTTTTTCACGGCCGACGAGCACGCCTTCTTCACGTCAC
The DNA here is from genome assembly GCA_041493915.1 of Candidatus Limnocylindria bacterium. Lineage (GTDB taxonomy): Bacteria > Chloroflexota > Limnocylindria > P2-11E > P2-11E > CF-39. Next base: position 24,213 of record JBGPZT010000018.1, on the reverse strand, counting down.
CCGACGACTCGCAGGAACGCGCCGACGCCGAGCGCGAGACCTTCGCTGCCGCGCGGCGGGCGGGTGCGGATCTGCTCATCAGCTACGGCGCGCGGAGCGTCACATCCGAGTGATCCGCGCGACCGCGTTCCGCGCGACCCAGCGGTCCCTGGCGGTGTTCGTCGCGCTCGCGGTGCAGATCGTCGCCGTCGCCGTTGTCGGTGACGTGTTCTCCGACGCGCCACGCGCCGATGCCGGGCTTCCGCCGCCGAATGCGACCGTCGCGCGCGTCGCGCCGGCCGCGCGCGGCGACCGCGTCAGGACGATCAACCTCGCTTTGGACCTCACCCTCGAGACCACGCCAGCACCAACCGCGGAGCCGGCCCCCGAGCCCCCGCCGCCGCTCATCGCCGAGCCCGCGCCGCCGCCCATCGCCGAGCCCACACCACAGCCCAGACCCGACCCGACGACCGCGCCGGCGCCACGGCCCGCGCTGTCGGTCATCACGTTGTCCCCGGCGACGGGGCAGGCCGAGCTACGGATGCTCGCGCTGATGAACGCGTCGCGGCTGCAGGAAGGTCTTGTCCTGCTGGCGCTCGACACCGGCGTGTCGGACGCAGCACGCCGGCACAGCGCGGCCGAGGCGCAGGTCCGCTACGTCTACCACGACGGCCACGACGGGACGGCAGGGTCGCGGAACATCCCCGCGTGCGGCACCGGCTGGTATGGGGAGAACACCGGGAAGGTCTGGAGCGGCGGCGTCGACGTGCTGCATCGCGAGTTCATGGCCGAGCCGTGGGAGCCGATCAACCACCGGACCAACATCATGGATCCGAACTTCCGTCGCGCCGGCATCGGCGCGGTCCAGGGGCCGGACGCGATCTACGTCACCGTGGTGTTCTGCCGCTAGGGCTTCTGAGCGCGGCGCTGCGCGAGCTGGCGCCCGACATCGCCGCGCGTGATCCCGCCCGTGGACTGCCAGTCGTGCGTCTCGTCGCGCACGTTCGCGGCGCAGAACGCCCAGCGTCCATCGACGACCGTGATGTGGTCGCTTTCCAGCTGCGGGTCACGCAGATGGTCAGGCAGCACGCACAGGAAATGGATGAGGGCATCGGTTCGGCCAGTCAGAGCGGATCTCCCTCCTCACGCTCGCGTCACATCGGACCGCTCGCAATGCTAGCGTTCGGCGCGGTGGAGTACCTGAAGCGCACCCTACCCAACGGCGTGCGCATCCTCGTCGCGGAGATGCCGGAGACACGCTCGGCATCGCTCGCTGTCTTCGTCGGCGCCGGCTCGCGCATGGAGAGCCGCCGCGATGCGGGGACGAGCCACTTCCTCGAGCACATGGTGTTCAAGGGAACGGCGAAGCGTCCGACCGCCGCCGACATCAGCATCGAGATCGAGAGCCGCGGTGGCGTCGTGAACGCCGCGACCGATAAAGAGGTCACGGTCTTCTGGACACGCGTGCCGGCCCGGCACTGGCGCATCGCGCTCGATGTTGTCGCGGATATGGTCCTCGCGCCGGTGCTGCGCGACTCCGACGTCGAGTCGGAGAAGAAAGTGATCGTCGAAGAGCTCCGGATGTACCGTGACCAGCCGCAGGACCGCGTGCATACGCTCGTCGACGAGCTGCTGTATCCGAACCATCCACTGGGCTGGGAGGTCGCGGGCCGCGAGCAGGTCGTGCTCGGCATGGCGGCGAGCCAGATCCGCGACTTCATGGACCGCGGTTACGCGCCGCGCAAGATCGTCATCGCGCTGGCGGGCAAGGTGGACGGGACCGAGGTGACGGACGCCATCGCCGAGCTGTTCGCGCCGATCGCAGACCGCCCGGCGCCGCGCCTCAAGCCGGCGCCAAAGCCGTCGAAGACGCGCGTGAAGCTCCTGGGCAAGCGCACGGAGCAGGCGCACGTGTGCATCGGGTGGCGCGGCGTGCCGCAGTTGCACCCCGACAAGTACACGCTCGACATGCTGAACGCCATCCTGGGCGAGGGCATGTCGAGCCGGCTCTTCCTGGAGCTTCGCGAGAAGCGCGCGCTCGCGTACGACGTGCACTCGTTCTCGTCGAACTACGTCGACGCGGGCCACGAGGTCATCTACGCCGGCATCGCGCCCGATCGGATCGGCGAGGTCGTCGAAGCGGCGCTCGCGCAGGTCGCTCGTCTGCGCGATGAGATCGTGCCCGCCCACGAGCTCGAGCGCGTGCGTGACTTCAACAAGGGTCGTCTCGAGCTGCGCCTCGAGGACACGCGCGGCGTCTCGAACTGGCTGGCCGGGCAGGAGCTGTTCCTCGATCGCGTGCGCTCGGTCGAGGAGGTCTGCGACATCATCGATAGCGTCAGCGCCGAGGACATCCAGCGCGCGGCGCGGCAGTACCTGCGACCCGAGCTCACGTACGTCGCCGCGGTGGGTCCGCGTGCTGCGGTCGCTACAGTCCGCGCGCCGCAAGGCGCGGAGGTCGTGATGGAGATCGCGTCGTGAGCCCGGAGCAGGTCGTCGAGCGCACCCTCGTCGTCTTGAAGCCCGACGCCGTGCAACGCGGGATCTCGGGCGAGATCCTCTCGCGCTTCGAGCGCCGGGGCCTCCGCATCGCCGCGCTGCGGCTGCTGCGCGTCGATCGCGCGATGGCCGAGAAGCACTACGCCGTGCACAAGGGGAAGTTCTTCTACGACGACCTGGTGAAGGTGATCAGCTCGTCGCCCGTTGTCGCGTTGGTGCTCGAGGGTCCAAACGCGATCGCCGTGGTCCGCGCGATGGTCGGCGTGACGCGGCCGCACGAGGCGGCGCCGGGGACGATCCGGGGCGACTACGCGCTCGTCGGGCTGCGCAACCTGGTACACGCGAGCGACGCGCCCGAGACTGCGAAGAGCGAGATCGCGCTCTGGTTCTCCGAGGGCGTCGTCGAGTACACGCGTGACGTCGAGCGCTGGATGACCGAGGACAAGGCATAGTCGCGCGGCCTTCGCCGCGCTCGTCTGCTAGGCGTGTGCGCTTCGCGCACGCCGCAGTAGCGCCGAAGCGCGACCGCCCGCAGCTGCCGAAGGGTTATCTCTCAAAGAGCACCCGGGGCATGCTCGCGTGGAGCGAGGTCGAGAGCATCCTGCGCGGCGGCCGCTTCTACTGGATCTCGACGTCGACGACCGATGCGGACGGCCGCCCGCATCTCGTGCAGCAGTGGGGCGCCTGGGTCGACGAGCACCTCTACTTCGAGGGCAGCGAGCGCACGCATTGGGCGCAGAACCTCGCCCGGGATCCGCGAGTCGCCTTCGGCACTCAGATCGGATCGCGTGCCCTCTTCGGCCAGGGCACGGTCGAAGTGGTGCGCGGCGTCGAGCCTGGTGTCGCGACGCGCATCGCGAGCCAGTACGTCACGAAGTACGGGCGGACGTTCGCGTACCGGCCGAAACCCGAGCAATATGTGAAAGGCCACGTGTTCCGCGCGACACCGTCGAAGATCATCGCGTTCGATGTGAAACACTTCACCGCGTCAGGAACGCGCTTCACGTTCTAGCGGCAGTCGGTTAGGGGGTGGGGAGCATGGCCACGTTGGTCCGCGCATCACTTCTTCTGCGTATCGGGCACGGCGAGCGGCAGCTCGTCGTACGCGAGCTGCGTACCGATCAGCGGGTGATGCAGCGCATCAATCCCGGCACACCGGTCGACGACACGCCGTGGACCGAGATCGGCCGCTACAAGGATCTCGACAAGGAGCGCGAGCGGCTGCTCGCTGACGGCTGGGAGATCGAGGAACCGAGCCGCCGCTAGAGCGGATGCAGCGCGCGAAGGAACGCGTCCGCGAACGCGGCGATCGGCTGCAGGAAACCGTCCGGCTGCAGACCCCCGACGAGCAGCACGGCGAACACGAGCCCTCCGACGATCCCGGCGATCGGCCTCCGCTCCACGCGCCAGCGGTCGGGGACGGTCCGGAAGATCGCCATCGCTGCCCGCAGCTGCGCGACGAGGACGCCGAGCGTCGCGATGACGAGCGCGGTGCCCATCCATCCGGAGTACGAGTACGCGATGAGCTCGACGAAGAAGTGCCCGGGGAACGCGACGAGCGGCGGTGCGCCGATCATCGCGAAGCCTCCAACGACGAAGGCGAGCGCGGCGAGCGGCGCCGTCGTCGCGCTCGGGCGGTCCGCGCCGGCGCGGCGCTCGAGCGTGCCCGCGGCCAACAGCTGTTGCGTCGCCGCCATGCCGGTCACGAGCGCGATCGCCATCGCGCCGATGATCCCGGGGCCCGAGAGCGTGGCGATCCCGACGAGCGACTGCCCGAGGTTCGCGATGACCGAGTACACGGCGACGCGCCGCAGCTCGGTCGACCCGGTCGCGAGGAACGCGCCGCCGAGCGCGGACATGATGCCGAGGGTGAGGAGAAGGTCCTGCACCTTCCCGATCTGCACGATCGCCGGGAGCAGCCCCGAGAGGACGAGGATCTGTAGGAAGGCGATGAACGTCGTGGGCACCAGCACACCGAAGTAGAGCGCGAGGGCCGATGCGGGTACCTCAGACGCCAGCAGCGCCGCGTGCGTGTGGAACGGGATGGCCGCGAGCTTCAGAGCGAAGGCGACGACCAGGATCACGACGAGCAGCACGAACGTCGCGGGCGGCTGATCGCGTCCGAGGCTCGCCGACAGCGCGAGCGCGGCCATGCCGAGGCAGCCGCCGAGCGCGACGAAGCTGAAGTGGCGGTAAGCGGCCTCCGCGCTGCGGTTGCGATGCACCTGGAAGGTGAAGGAGCCGACCGGAACGAGCAGTCCGACCAGTAGCGCGGCATAGATCGCGATCGGCGTCGTGAGCACGAGGACCGCGAGCACGACGGCGGCGACCACGAGCGCGGTCGGGAAGAAGTTGTAGGCGGGCTCGTCCACCCACACCGCCAGCACCAGGAGGCAGAGCGTCCCGAGCAGCACGACCCCCGCGAGGCGTCCGAGCTCCGACATGCGCCACGGGAGATCGAGGACATCGCCCGAGGCGTCCATCGGGAGCGCGATCACGAACGCTATCGCCACCGCGAGTGCCGCCAGCGTCACCGTGCCGACAAGGGCGAGACGCTTGCGCACAGCGAAGGCGAAGAGCGCCGCGACGCCAAGGAGCGCGATGACTTCGATCACGCCTCGCGCGCCGCCCGCTGGTTCACGATGAGGAACGCGCCGGCCAGCGCGACGACGACCTGGAGCCACGACAGCAGGAGCGTCAGCGCGAGATGCGGGCCCGGGACCAGGCCGACCAGAAGCTGCGTCCCGGTGAGCATGAGGAGCGCGCCGAGCGAACCGCGAACGGCGCCCCGCGCCGTCAGCAGGATCGCGATGCCCGAGGACAGGAGCCAGAAGGCGGCGACCTCGGTCGTGACGCCGCTCGGGTCGGGACCAAGGAGATTCGTGTTGATCTCGTCGCCGGTCTCGGGGCGCAGGAAGGCGAAGGCCCCCGCCGTCGTGGCGGCGGCGACGATCGTCGCGATCCAGAGGCGCCAACCGGGATCTTCGCCGAACCGCCGATCGCGTGCGGCGATGAAGAGGATGGCCGAGGCGACGAGCGCGGCGCAGCCCGAGACCACGATCTGTGCCGCGGAAAGGCTGCCGTCGTCGATGAGATGTGCTGCGAGCGAAACGCCGAAGAACGCGACGGCCATGTAGCGGAGCTGGCGCGCGCTGTTCGCTGCGAGCGTGGTGACCGCGACGATCGCGAGCAACAGCATCAGCCCACCGCCCAGACCAGCAGCGCCGCGATGAGCACGAGCGCGAGCCAGACGCCAGCGCGCTCCTCGAAGAGCGCGAAGACCGCGGAGAACGTCGTGGCGGATCCGGCGAGCGCGCGGAACGACGCCAAGGCCACAGGGACGGGATCCGCGGCGGAGACGACGGTCTCGAGCCGCGTGCTGAGCGCGGTGAGCTCGGGCAGCAGCGCGCGCACCGCGCGCGCCGCGACGACGAGCAGCGTCGCGACGACCGCGATGACCGGCACCAGCGTCACCAGCTCGTCGAGGCTGCGCGTGTCGGGACGGCCGAACGCATGGGACATCGCATCGAGCAGCGGCAGCGCGAGCGCGAGGACGACAACGACCGTTCCGAGGAACGAGGCGATCGACGCCGACACGTCGAGGTCCGCGGGAACAGCGGCGATGCTGAGCCGGCGTCCCGCGTGCGCGAGCTCGAGCCCGAGGACGGCGCCCGCGGCGACGAGGGCGAGCACCACGGTGACGAGATCGGGCGCATCAAGCGTGCCGATGGCGATCGTCAGCGCCCCCGCGACGATCACGGTCGAGCTCGCCATCGCGGTGATGTACGAACGATGGGGCGGCATCCAGAAGGCGTCCGAGACCGCGGCGAGCCCGCCGCCGGCGAGCACGATCATCGCGCCGGCGAGCGCGATCGGCGACCCGGTCGCGAGCGCGATCCAGAGCGCCGCGAGCACGACGTCGTAGCGCGAGATCGCCCACTGCTCGGGCAGCGCGAGCGAGACGGCCGCCGCGTACGCGATGGTCAGGAGCGACGCCATGAGGATCACGTGGCTCCAGTGAAGGAACGGGTAGAGAAGGATGAGCACGAGGACCAGGGCCGAGATCGCGATGCGTCGCCGGAGTCCCGCCTTGCGGCGCCGCATGATGAAACGCAGCGCGAGGGCAGCGACGACGACCGCGATGAGCGCCGGCGAGATGATCGCAGGGAGCCCGAGCGCGGCGAGGTCGATGCGCGTCACACCGAGGAGGCGCCCGAGCACCAGCGTCGCGCCGAATCCCGCCGGCATCGTGAGCAGTCCGCGGAGGCTCTCGCGCTCGCCGGCCTCTTCCTGCCGGTAGCCCCAGGGGACGAACGGATACAGGCCCGCGAAGAGCGCCGCGCCGAGCGAAGCCGCGAGGACCACACCCGGCGTTACCGCATCCGGCGAGATCGTGTCGAAGCGGAACGATGCGCCACCGAAACGCGAAACGAGGAGCGCCGCGACGACGAAGCCCTGCACACCGCCCGCGAGGTACCCGGTGATGCGCGCCACCGCCGCCGCCGGCGAGACGAGCAGCGCGACGAATGACGTGATCGCGGCCAGCGCACCCAGGACGACGATGCAGGCGATAAGGTCGTCGGTGACGGCGAGCGTGATGAAAACGAGCCCGTTCAGGAGGATCACCGGTCGCAAGAGCTGGTGGCGCGCACTCACACGTGTCGTGGCCACCAGCGCGGCCGCGATATACAGGGCGCCGATGGCAACGCCAACGGCGGCGAGGCCATCCAGGCGATACGAAGCTTGGATGGTCGGTCCCCCCACCGCCGACCATTCCCAGAGTGCGCGTCCACCGGCGAGCTCCGGGTCGAGCGCGACATACATCAGGAGTGGCGCGAGGCCCGCGATCGCGCAGCACGCCGCGGCGAACGGGATCCTCCAACGGAGCGCTAGACGCGGAATGACCAACGCGAATGCGAGCGCGGCAAGTGAAACAGCCACGACGAACAGGATCAGTTCGGCGCGCACCACCACTGGGGTAAGGTAGCCGAAGTGGATCTTCGCTTAATGCCTCAGCAGCAGATGAAGGTCACTCCGAAGCAGATCGCCGCCAACGCCATCCTGCAGCTGTCATCACTCGAGCTCCAGGAAGTGATCAATCAGGAGCTGCAGGAGAATCCGGCGCTCGATCTCGAGGAGCAGCAGGTATGTCCGCTCTGCGGGCAGCCTCTTCCGGGACGCGTTTGCCTGAACTGCTTCGGTCTGGCGAAGGCGCCGCGACAGAACGATCCTGAGACCGAGCCTCTCGAGGGGACGAGTCTCATGCAGCGCGAAGATGACGGCGACGAATTCGATCCCGTGGTCCGCGCCGAATCGGAGCAAACGCTCGCCGAGTGGCTGTCGTGGAACGTGCGCGTCCTTCTCCCGGCGCGATTGCTCCCGATCGCCGAGTACCTCATCGGCAACATCAACGAGGTCGGCTACCTCGATCCCGGTGTCACGATCGAGGACGCGGCGAAGACCATGAAGGTGTCGGTCGCCGACGCGATGCGCGCGCTCCGCGCGATCCAGTCCGTCGAGCCGTGGGGCATCGGTGCGCGCGACGTTCGCGAGTGCCTGCTCATCCAGATGCAGCACCTCGAGGAGATCGGCGAGGCGGTCCCGCCGCATGTGAAGGAGATCGTCGCCGATCACTTCCGCGAGATGGGCGAGCACAAGTTCGGTGACGTCGCGCAGGCGCTCCGCATCACGCGTGACGAGGTCCAGGGTGCGCTTGACTACATCGCGGGCAATCTCAACCCGCACCCGGCACAGGGCTTCGCGGCGGGACCCGACGGTACGAGCATCGGAGGCCGCGAGGTCGGCCTGCGACCCGACGTGATCATCACGAAATCGGAGGGCGGCGAGTACGAGGTCGAGGTCATCGAGTCACGTCGCTTCTCGTTGCGTGTGAACCCCGTCTACCGCCAGCTGATCATGCAGCTGCAGGCCGCGCGCAAGGAAGGCACGAGCATGGTGCCCATGAACGACGAGGATCGGCAGCACATCCGCGAGTACGTCACGCGGGCCAAGTTCTTCATCGACAACATCAACCAGCGCCGGCAGACGATCCTGCGGATCACCGAGGTCATCGTCGAATGCCAGCTGGACTTCCTCGAACGCGGCATCCAGTCGCTGCGGCCGCTGACGCGTGCCGAGGTGGGGGAGCGCATCGGGATGCACGAGTCGACCGTGAGCCGCGCCACCGCCGGCAAGTTCGTGCTGCTCTCCACCGGTCAGGTCGTGCCGTTCGCGATGTTCTTCACCGCTTCGCTCGGCACGAAGGACGTCATCAAAGAGATCATCGAGGCGGAGGATCAGGGCCGGCCGTTCTCTGACCAGGAGATCGTCGAGAAGCTCGCCGACAAGCACGGCATCAAGCTCGCGCGAAGGACGGTGGCGAAATACCGCGAAGAGCTGAAGATCCTGCCGGCGCGCCTACGTAAGCACGTCTAGGCCGCGGGGCTAACTAGCTCCGCGCGCCGGTCTTGAGCGAGCTGTTCCCCTTCGGTGGCGCCTCGCCGAGGGTCTTCTTGATCTCATCCACCGCCGACGCCTCGACGTGATAGCCGAAGGAGGTGCGACGGACGCCTGGCAGGTCCTTCCCCCGCAATGCGTCGCGGAGCGCGTGCTCGCGCCACCCGATCCGCTGGGCGAGCTCGGTGGTGGTCAGCCAATCGCGGTCCTTGCTCTTCTGCTTCTCGGACGCGTCGGCCTTGGGTTGGCTCTTCGAGGCCTTCTGCGGTGGCATGTCTCGAACGATAATCGCACGGCCTTCTTCGTGCTCATCTGCTTGGCGTGTGCGCTGCGCGCACGCCGCAGTAGCCGGTTTGCCCGCCCGCGCCGTCCTGCCCTAAACTGCCGCCGAAGCGCTGCGGCCCCCTCCGTCGGGGCGGGCGCTTGCTTCTTGTAAATTCACTTTTCGGCGCAGCGGAGGGGATCCTTGGACGCGCAACCCCTGCTTTGGGTCGTTCCCATCTCCGGACTGGTCGCGGTCCTCGTAGCCGGCTACTTCGCGTACGACGTCCTCCGCTCGCCGATCGGGACGCCCGCGATGCAGAAGGTCGCCGGGGCGATCTACGTCGCGGCCGTCGCATTCATCCAGCGCCAATACCGCACGATCTTTCTCCTCGCGCTGGGCGGCATGGTCCTCATCGGCCTCGTCATCTACTTCTTCGAGTCGGCCCCAGGCGTGGAGCCGCTGGAGCTCGCGATCCGCACGTCGGTCGCGTTCTTCGTGGGCGCCATGTGCTCGATGGCCTCCGGCATCGTCGGCATGTTCGTGGCCGTAAAGTCGAACCTGCGGACCGCCGCGGCTGCGCAGCACAGCATCGGCGATGCGCTCCGCATCGCGCTTCGCGGCGGCGCGGTGTCCGGGATCCTCGTGGTCGGCCTCTCGCTCATCGGCGTGTTCGTGATGTTCATCGCCTACGGCGGGTTCCAGCATCCGGACCAGGCGCCGTTCACGATCGTCGGCTTCGGCTTCGGCGCATCGTTCGTCGCTCTCTTCGCGCAGCTTGGCGGCGGTATCTACACCAAGGCCGCCGATCTGGGCGCGGATCTCGTCGGCAAGATCGAGGCAGGCATCCCGGAGGACGACCCGCGCAACGCAGCGGTGATCGCGGACCTGGTCGGCGACAACGTCGGCGACTGCGCCGGTCGTGGCGCGGACCTCTTCGAGTCCACCGCAGCGGAGAACATCGGCGCGATGATCCTGGGCGTCGCGATCTACGCGGTGACGCACAACGTCGCGTGGATCGTCTTCCCGCTGGTCGTCCGTGGCTTCGGTCTGATCGCCAGCGTCATCGGGATCTTCCTCGTCCGCGGGAACGAGAAGAGGGATCCGATGGGCTCGCTGAACTCCGGCTACTACATCACCATCGCGCTCTCGATCGTTGGGATGTACTTCGTCACGAACCAGATGCTCAACGAGAAGGGTGGCGCTCTCTACTTCTTCGGGGCCGGTGTCGTCGGCATCCTCACCAGCCTCGCCTTCGTGTACATCACCCAGTACTACACGTCCGGCAACTGGCGGCCGGTCAAGGAGATCGCGGAAGCTGCCAAGACCGGTCCGGCGACGACGATCATCTCGGGCGTCGCCGTGGGTTTCGAGACCACCGCTTCTTCGACGATCACCATCGCGATCGCGCTGTTCCTCTCTCACTGGCTCGGCGATCAATGGGGCCAATCCACCGGCCTGCCGCACGGCGGCATCTACGGCACCGCCGTCGCCACGATGGGCATGCTCATGAGCGCGGCCTTCATCCTGGCGATGGACACCTTCGGACCGATCACGGACAACGCCGGCGGCGTCGCCTCCATGGCGCGGGCCTCAGAGGAGACGCGCGAGCGCACCGACCGCCTCGACGCCGCGGGCAACACCACGAAAGCCCTGACGAAGGGGTATGCCGTCGCCTCCGCCGCCCTCGCCGCGTTCCTCCTGTTCTCCGCCTATCTGGACAAGGTCGCGCAGCTGACCGGAAAGCCCTTCAACTCGGTCGACCTCGCCAAGGTCGACGTCTTCCTCGGCGGCTTCCTCGGCGCGATGCTCGTGTATCTCTTCTCGTCCCTCGCGATCCGCGCGGTCGGTCGCACGGGCGCCGCGATCATCGAAGAGGTGCGGACGCAGTTCCGCGAGCATCCCGGGATCATGGCCGGCACCGAGGAACCGAACTACGCGCGCGTCGTGGACCTCACGACCGCTTCGGCGCTGCGCAACATGATCGCGCCGGGTCTCCTCGCGGTGAGCGCCCCGATCGTCGTCGGCATCCTGCTCAAGGCCGAGGCCGAGGCAGCGATGCTGATGGTCGGCACGATGGCGGGCGTCATCCTCGCCACCGTCCTCAACAACGGCGGCGGCGCGTGGGATAACGCCAAGAAGTACATCGAGTCGGGCATGCTGAAGGACGACAAGGGCAACGTCCTGGGCAAGGGCACGCCGGCGCACGCGGCCGCAGTCGTCGGCGACACCGTCGGGGACCCGTTCAAGGACACCGCGGGTCCGAGCCTCCACGTCCTCATCAAGCTGCTCGCGACCATCACGCTCGTGCTTGCGCCCTTGTTCATCTAGGGCGGCCGCCGCGCCGCTAGGCTTTGCGCCGGTGGGAGCGTTGTCGTCCCTTCCGCGGGCGTGGTGGTCGACGGACCTTCCGGGCTACCGGGAACACCCGAAGCCGTTCGCCACGTACTCCGCATTCCCAGCAGCGGAGCTGCCCGTGATCCAGAGACCCTTGGATCCGAAACTCACCTGGCTACTCCAGCAACCGCGCGTTCAAGGGTCGCTTGGCCATGTGGATGACGGTGACCCAGTGCCCGAGCGGGCAGCGACCTCGGCGCAGCTCGATGCCCTCCTGGGTGGCACCACGATCGCGCTGCCGCGCGCGTTCACGACGTTCATCTCCGAGCCTGAAATGCGGATGCGCGTGCGGTCCGCCACGGCGTGCTACCTCGACCTGGCGCAGTTCGCGGTCGACGTGGCGGGCGGCGGGTCATTGATCCACTTCCTCTCGGATCAGCAGTGGATCCTTCACTGGCTGGTGTACGTCGGGGCCCATGGTTCCGAGGCAGTAGTCGTCACCGAGACACCGCTCGGGTTCGAGGCGGACGAGCATCGCTTCGCGCGTTTTGATCCAGCGAGCGACAGCGCGTCGGTGTGCGCCGGATCGTTCTCTGAGTTCCTGTATCGCTTCTGGATCGACAACGAGATCTATTTCCGATCGCTCCCGAACGCACGTAACGAGCGCCCACTGACGGATGAGCAGCGCCGTTACGCGGAGCACTTCCACTAGAGCCTCGCTCGAGCGCGCGCTAACGTAGGTCGATGCTCCGCTCGATCGACCTCAATAGCGACCTCGGCGAGGGCGCCGGCACCGATGCGCAGCTCATGCCGCTGATCAGCTCGGCGAACATCGCCTGCGGCGGACACGCCGGGGATGAGTCGACTATGCGCGAGACCGTCGCGCTCGCCCGCCGCTACGGCGTGGCGGTCGGGGCGCATCCGGGCTATCCCGACCGCGAGAACTTCGGGCGCATCCACGTCGCGATGACGCACGACGAGCTGAGCGAGGAGGTCGCACGCCAGATCCGCGCGCTGCGACGCGTCGACCCGGACCTGAAGGTCTCCCACGTGAAGGCGCACGGCGCGCTGTACAACGAGGCCTGGCGTGACAAGGCGATCGCGACGGCGATCATCGCAGGAGTCAAGAAGGTCTTCCCTTCGCCCACCGACGTCGCGCTCTTCGCCGCGCCGAAGTCGGCGCTCGCCGAAGCCGCGCTGCAGGCGGGTCTTCGCGTGGTGCGTGAAGGCTTCGCCGATCGCGCCTACGAGAAGGACGGCAGCCTGCGCTCACGCAAACTTGCCGGCGCGCTGCACACCGACCCACAGGTCGCCGCGAAGCAGGCGCTCTCGTTCGTGCGCGAGGGTGGTGTGCGCGTGCACGACGGCTCGTTCCTCAAGCTCGCCGTCGACACGCTGTGTCTGCACGGCGACACGCCCGGCGCGCCCGCGATCGCCGCTGCGGTACGCGAGACACTCGAGGGCGCGGGCGTGAAGGTGCGAGCGGCGACCATCTGGACGTGAAGCCGCGCGTCGTCCCCTTCGGCGAAGGCGCGCTGCTCGTCGAGCTCGGTGATGAATTCCAGGAGAACGTCGTCAGCTGGGCACGCGGCATCGCGGACCACTGGGAGACGGTGCCGGGGTTCGGTCCTGCGGTCCCGGCCTACGCGTCCGCTCTGCTTCGCTTCGATCCGCTGCGCATCGCGCCGGCCGAGGCCGAGAAGGTCGCGGAAGCGATGCTCGCTCGCGGCGAGTTCACGCCCACCCTGGGCAACCAGACGCGGCGCCTCGTCGAGATCCCGACGACATACGACGGCCCGGACCTCGCCGAGACAGCCGAGCGGTCGCACCTGAGCGTCCAGCAGCTCGTCGCCCTGCACGCGGAGCGTGAATACACGGCGTATTTCCTCGGATTCATGCCCGGATTCGCGTACTGCGGCCGGCTGGATCCGCGCATCGTTTCGTCTCGCCTCGAGCGTCCGCGCGAGCGCGTGCCGGCGGGCTCGGTCGCCATCGCCGACGGCCAGACCGGTGTGTACCCGCTGGCGTCGCCGGGCGGATGGCGTCTCCTCGGACGGACCGACCTCGCGATGTTCGATCCGACCGCCGCGGAGCCGGTCCGTATCCGCGCTGGCGACCGCGTCCGTTTCGTCCCGCTGTGATCCGCATCAGCGAGGCCGGCGTGCGCTCGACCGTCCAGGACCGCGGACGCTTCGGCCATCTGCGCTCGGGCGTGCCGCCGGCCGGCGCCGCGGATCCGTTCGCGCTCGCCGCAGCGAACGCGCTCGTCGGAAACACGTACGACGCCGCGGGCATCGAGATCATCGGCACACCGTTCCGCTTCACCTGTGACGACGCGCGCGTGGTCGCGGTCGCCGGACGCGACGTCTCCCTTTCGATCCGCTCGCGGCTGCCGGGGTGGGGCTCGGTCTTCGTGCGCGCCGGCCAGACGGTGACGGTGCGCGCCGGCGAGCGGACGCGTTTCGCGTATCTCGCGGTGAGTGGCGGGATCGCCACGATCCCCGTCCTCGGATCGCGCGCGTCCTATCTGCCCGCGGGTCTGGGCGCGCCGTTGCGCGCGGGCGACGCCCTTCCGCTTGGCGACGCGGACGCGGGACCCGAGGACGCCGCGCGGCGCATCGGACCGACCGCGTATGACGGGCGGGTGCGCGCGATGGCTGGACCGCACACGGGTCGTTTCGAGTCGGAAGCGATCGCGCGCTTCTTCGCCGAGTCGTTCGTCGTCGAGCCCGCGAGCGACCGACAGGGTGTGCGTATCGGTGGCGTGCCCATCGCCCCGCGAGCCGGCGAGCTTCTGAGCTGCGGCGTCGTCGCGGGCGCGGTGCAGGTGCCGCGCGGTGGCGCGCCGATCGTGTTGCTCGCCGATCACGGGACGACGGGCGGTTATCCGGTGATCGCGACGGTCATCGCCGCGGATCTCGGCAAGGTCGCGCAGCGGGTGCCGGGCGAGCCGCTCCGCTTCTATCGCGTCGAGCGCGACGAGGCGCTCGATGCCTTGCGCGCCGAACGTCGCGCGCTCGACGGCGCGCGCGTGAGCGCCTGACGCAGCGCGACCATCTCGAGCGCCGCGTCCATCGACTCCGCGCCCTTGTTGCCCTCCGCTCCTCCGGCGCGCTCGCGTGCCTGCTCGATGGAGTCGCAGGTCAGCACGCCGAACGGGATCGCGGTCGGGTAGGTGAGCGTCAGATCCATGAGACCCTTCGCCACCGACTGCGCGATGTATTCGAAATGCGGCGTCTCGCCGCGGATCACGCAGCCGATCGGGACGACGGCGTCGTAGCGGCCCGTGTCCGCGAGCAACGCGACCGCCGCGGGGAGCTCGAACGAGCCCGCGACCTCGAAGAGATCGATGCTCGCGCCCGAATCGGTCGCGCGCTCGATCGCGCCGCGCTCGAGGGCCAGCGTCACCTCTTCGTTCCACCGTGCGCGAACGATCGCGACCCGCGCGCCGCGGCCCGCGCCCGCGCGCTTACCGGCATGTGTCTTTCCGGTCGCCATCGGTCGCACTCTATCGGGGGGCTCGCCGTCGCATCCTGCGTGCCCTAACGTTCAATCAAGAATGGACGACCCCCGGCTCGTCGCGCTCGGACTTGTCCCGCCTCCGCCTGGGCAGCAAGAGGCCGAGGAGTCTCCGGCCGCGCCCGCGTCACCGCCAGCCTCTTCCGACTGGGAGCAGTCGCAGCAGTCGCAGTACATGCCCCCGCCGACTCCGTTTTCGGCAGCAGCGAGCACGATCCCCCAGTACCCCGACCCGTTCACGACCCCGCTGCCTCCGGCCACGCCGACCCCGGCCCCCGCCGCGCCGCAGCCGACGGTGCCCTCGATCTTCAATTCGCCGAACTCGCCGTTCTCCTTCGCACCTCCGGCGCCCGCGCCCGCGGCACCTCGATCGGCGCCGGAGGTGACGCCGACACCGTTCACAGCACCGAGTCCGTTCACCTCACCGAACAGTCCGTTCAGCATCGGTCCGGCGCCGACGTCCTACACGCCCGCTGCGCCGGCCGTCGTCCCCGCCACCAAGGAGGGCAAGAAGGAAGCGAAGCGTGCCGCGGAGGAAGCGAAGAAGTTCGCCAAGATCGCGGAAGAAGACGCGAGGAAGAACGCGAAGCTCGCGGCGGCGCAGGCGAAGATCGACGAACGCGAGGCCAAGATCGCCGAACGCGAAGCGAAGAAGAGCGCGAAGCCTTCGGTGCGAAGGGCGGCGCCGGCGCCGCCGGCCTGGGTCCCGCCTGTGCTCGCCGCGCCCCTGGCGCCAACGAAGACGCCGGCGTACGTCGAGCTCATGGCCATGATCGCGAAGCAACCCGGCGTCATCCGGCAGGACGTCCACTTCGGCCTGGTCGGTCGCGCGCGTCTGGAGCTCGCCCCGATCGGATTCGCTCTGGTCCAGCTGCGCGGCGGGACCGCGTACACGTGGGCTGAGGTCAAGGAGATCAAGGCCAACCGCGGGCACGTTGAGATCAAGACCGAGGCCAATCGCGAGAGGGTCGTCAAGACGAAGGAAAGCTCCACGACCGAGGCGTACGTCGAGAAGCTGACGCGTGCGCTGGTCGTCTCCTTCGACGGCGCGACGGAGCCCGGCTTCGCGCCGCATGTCGCGCGAGTGATGCAGGACATGCGCGCGCAGACGTTCAACTACCAGGCGACGTCATGGCTCGAGTACGAGAACGCACTCGAGCGTCTGCGGAGCGATTTCACCGAACATGACGATCAATTCGTGCCCGCGGTCGCCGGCGCGCTGTTCGCGTTCATCTTCATCGCGGGCCTGGCCATCCTCCCGGAGATCATCAACCTCTCGACGGACATCAGGCCGCCGGCGGGCGCGTTCGTCATCCAGCCGCGTTACGGATGGTTCGACGTTCGGAGCGCCGTGATGGCGATCGGCCTGTCCGCGCTGCTGACGCGCCTGGTGCTGCGTCTCGGCCTCGGATCGGCCGCCCTGTCTTGGGCACGCGGCACGGTGCGCGGCTGGCACACGAGCGGTCCGCGAGCCTTACGGATCGCGACACGAGAGCTCGCGCGGCTCCTGCTCAGCACCTCCGGCGCCGCGGCGGCACTGCTGCTGGGCATCTTCGCGTTCGCGCCGACCGTGGGGTCGACGCTCGTCATCGACAGCGTTGGCCTCCGCGAGGTCGTTCCGTTGCCGATCGTCGGCATCGACAAGAAGTGGTCTGAGGTGAGCGACGTGCAGAAGAGCAGCGGTCCGGGTCGCCTGGAGGGCTTCGGCGTGACCGTGATCTTCAGCGGCGGCCGTTGGATCACGACCGTCGATCACGATCTCTCCGGCGGCTCGGATGGCGTGTTGTTTCAGACGGCCAAGAGCTGGTGGGACAACGCCACGAAGTAGCTAGCTCGTCTCGTCCGCGACCACGCTCAGCAGATGGCCCATCTTGACGCGCTTGGTGTTGAGGTACGCGCGATTCGTCGCGTTCGCTTTGATCTCGATCGGGATGCGCTCGACGATCTCGAAGCCGTAGAGCGACACGCCGGCCTTCTGCGGGTTGTTCGTCAGGATGCGTGCGCGTCGCACGCCGAGGTCCATGAGGATCTGGACGCCGATCCCGTATTCGCGGTTGTCCGCTTTGAAACCGAGGCGCTCGTTCGCTTCGACGGTGTCGAGGCCCTGGTCCTGTAGGGCGTACGCCCGCAGCTTGTTCATGAGGCCGATGCCGCGCCCCTCCTGCCGCAGGTAGAGGAACACCCCACGCCCTTCGTCCGCGATCCGCGCGAGCGCGGCGTCCATCTGAGCGCCGCAGTCGCAGCGCTGCGAGCCGAGGAGGTCGCCGGTGAGACATTCGGAGTGCACGCGCACGAGGACCGGCTCGCCGTCGGCGACATCGCCCATGGTCAGCGCGACGTGCTCCGCCTCGGTGTTGCCGAAGCGCGCCCGGTAGCCGTGGACCATGAACTCGCCGTACTTCGTCGGCAGCTTCGCGGTCGCGACGCGCTCGACCATCTGCTCGCGCGCCATCCGGTACGCGATGAGCTCCTTGACCGTGATCATCTTCAGGCCGTGGCGCTTCGCGAAACGCTTCAGCTCCGGGAGCCGCGACATCGACCCGTCCGCGTTGGTGATCTCGCAGATCACGCCCACGGGCTGCAGGCCGGCGAGGCTGCACAGGTCGACGGCGGCTTCGGTCTGGCCGGCCCGCACAAGTACGCCGCCTTCGCGCGCGCGCAGCGGGAACATGTGGCCCGGCTTGACGAGGTCCTGCGCCTTCGCGTTCGGGTCAGCCAGTACGCGGATCGTGCGCGCGCGGTCCGCCGCGCTGATGCCGGTCGTGATCCCCTCACGCGCGTCGACGGTCACGCTGAAAGCCGTGCCGAGACGGGCTTCGTTGCGCTGGACCATCTGCGGCAGTTCGAGCTCCTCGAGCCGCTCGCTCGTCATCGGCACGCAGATGACACCGCTCGCGTACTTGCGGATGAACGCGACCATCTCGGGAGTGCAGGCCTCGGCTGCCATCGTGAGGTCGCCTTCGTTCTCGCGGTCCTCGTCGTCGACGACGATGATCATCCGGCCGGCGGCGATCTCGGCGATGGCCTCGTCTACGGTCCCGAACGGCGGCTGGGGCGAGACGACGCGCGGATGGGGCGTGATCTTCTTCGACCCGCGAGCCTTCTTCACAAGACCAGTTTAGTTCACGACTTGCGCAGCAAACGCTCCACGTACTTCGCGACGATGTCGACCTCGACGTTGACCGCTTCACCGACGCCCAGCGCGCCGAGCGTCGTGCGCTCGGCGGTGTGGGGGATGAGTGCGATCTCGAAGTACGTCTTTCCCAGGCCCGCGACGGTCAGGCTCACGCCGTCGATCGTGATGAAGCCCTTCATCACGACGTAGCGTGCCGTCGTCTTCGGGAGAGCGAAGCGCAGTCGCGCGCCCTGGCCCTCCGCGCGCCGCGCGACGAGCTTCGCGGTCCCATCGACGTGGCCCTGCACGAGATGACCGCCGAGCGCCGTCTCCGGTGTCGCCGCGCGCTCGAGATTCACGCGGCTACCGCGCATCAGGCCGCCGAGGGTCGTGCGCGCGATCGTCTCGGGCACGATGTCCGATGCGAAGCCGCGGTCGTCGCGGTCGATCACGGTGAGACACACGCCCGCGACGTTGATGCTGTCATCGACAGAGAGCCGGTCGAGGACGCGAGCGCACGCGATCTCGAGCCGCGAGCCCGACTTCGTCGGACCGACGTGGCGCACGGTGCCGAGCTCCTCGACGATGCCCGTGAACACCTAGAGATCTCCTTCGATCGCGACATCCTCGCCGAGGCGTCTGACGCGCACGTTCTTCAGCTCCGCGCTGCCGGTGACGCCCGCGAGCGCGGGGGGTCCGTCGCCGCCCGCCAGCGGCGCGGTGATGATCATGAGCCGATCCGCGAGCCCTGCGTGCACGAGCGCGCCGGCGATGCGCGGTCCGGCCTCGGACAGCACGGTGTTCACGCCGTGGTCGCCCAGCCAGCGCACCGCGGCCCCGAGGTCGAGGCCACCGTCGGCGCGCGGCAGCGTCGCGAGCAGGACGCCCGCCTCGCGGAGCTTGTTCGTACGCCGGGCATCGGCGTCGCGCGCGACGAACAGCACCGTGTGCTGCGGGTCCTTTGCGCGCACGACCTTCGCGGTCAGAGGCGTGCGCGCTTCGGTGTCGACGATGACCCGCAGCGGGTCGCGGCCCTTGACCTCGCGCACCGTCAGCGCGGGATCATCGGCGAGGACGGTGCCGATGCCGACAAGCACCGCGTCCGACCGATCGCGGAGTCGATGCACCTCGCGCAGGGCGCGCTTGCCGACGAGATAGCGGCGGCCGGGTGCTGTGACGCGGCCGTCGATCGTCGTCGCGAGCTTGACCAGGACGAACGGGCGCCCGCGGCGCACGCGGCTGACGAAGCCTTCGTTGAGGCGCAGCGCTTCGGCTTCGAGGACACCCTGCTCGACCTCGACGCCGGCGGCCCGGAGGTGCCGGAAGCCCCTGCCGTCGGTGCGCGGGTCCGGATCGCGCATCGCCGCGACAACGCGGCGCACGCCGGCCTTCACGATCGCGTCGACGCAGGGCGGCGTGCGCCCGTGGTGCGCGCACGGCTCCAGCGTCGTGTACAGGGTCGCGCCGCGCGCGCCTTCGCCAGCCTTGGCGAGCGCGTTCACTTCGGCGTGCGGCTCGCCGGCGGCGTGGTGATATCCGTCGCCGACGATCTTGCCGTCGCGGACGACGACGGCGCCCACCATCGGGTTTGGACTCGTGCGTCCGGCGGCGCGCGCCGCAAGGCGCAGCGCACGTCGCATGTACTCCGTGTCGTCGCCGCTCATCGGTTGTAGTCTGCGGCCTCGTGGCCACCGATCTCGCAGCCGTCGCGAAGCGTCTCCCGCCCGAGCTGCGCGTGCGCGCGGGCCAGGATGCCGACATCGAGCGCGTCGTGGAGTTCCAGAACCGCTGGGCGACTCCTAGCTCCTGGATGTCGCCGGCAGCGGCGCGGGCGATGCAGATGGCCAGCCCCGAGCCGCTGCGTCTGGCGCTGCTGGTCGAAGACCGCGGCGGCGCGATACAGGGTGTCGGGCGCACGAGCAACGGCGGTCTCTTTGCGTCTCCGGACGGCTCGTGGCTGGTCGGCCTGCGCATCGCTCCGGAGTGGCGCCGCCGCGGCGTCGCGCGGTCGCTGCTCGAGCAGCTCGAGGACCACGCACGCACGAACAAGGCGTCGCGGCTGATCGCCGCGGTGCGTGGCGACGAGCCCGAGGGTGCGCGTTTCGCCGAGGCAATGGGATACAAGGCTTTTCACGAGCGCATCGACGCGTACATCGACGTGCCGAAGTTCGATGCTTCGCCCTTTGGCGATCCGGACGAGATCGCGCGCAGCGCGGGCATCCGGCTCGCGACGTACGCGGAGCTCCTGAGCGAGCGCGCCGCCGACGTCGAGGCCTTCCAGCGCGAGCTGCTGCCGATCATCTGGGCGATGGCGCGCGACGTCCCGTCGCCAACGCCGATGCCGGAGCAGCCACCTCCGTTCGAGCAGGCGAAGCGGATGTTCTTCGACGGGCCGGGCATAGATCCGCCGAGCACGATCATCGCGCTGCGCGACGGTCATCCCATCGCGATGACCGCGACGATGGTGAAAGAGAACGGCGTGGCGTACACGAACTTCACGGGGGTGGCGCGCGCCGAGCGCGGCAAGGGAGTCGCGCTAGCGATGAAGCTCCGTGCGCTGCGCGAGCTACGCGCGCGCGGCGTGAAGCTGTTCGGCACGACCAACGACGAACAGAACGCCGCGATGCGCGGCATCAACCGCCGTCTCGGATACGTGCCGGATCCGCCGACGGCGATGTACGAGAAGCGTTTTTCGTGATCCTGAGCACGCCGGCGCCGACCCATCCCCGGCAAGGAGCTCCGCGACTCGGCGCTCCGGCAGCTCGACAGCGCGGCCCACGCGCTGAATCTCGATCCCGGAGTGGACAAGTCCCTGCGCACCTCGGACAACGTCCACGAAGTCCGCGCGCCGATCATCGTCGAAGGCGCGAACGGTCCAATCACCGCCGACGCCGATCGCAAGCTCGCGGATCGTGGAGTGACGATCATGCCAGACATCCTCGCGAACGCCCGCGGCGTGGTCGTGTCGTATTTCGAATGGGTGCAGAGCCGCGCGCAGTTCTACTGGGAGCTCGACGAGGTCGAGAAGCGCCTCGAGATCTACATGCGCCGTGCGAGCGATCTGGTGCTTGCCAAGACGAAGGCGTACGACTGCACGCCGCGCGAGGCCGCGTTCATCGTCGCGGTGGAGCGCGTCGCGAGCGCGATCGAGAAGCGGGGGATCTTCCCCTAGTCGGGTGTCGCCCGCCGCATTGAGACTGGCTTCGTACGTGGGACCCTAGCGAATGTGTCGCGGGTGGACGAAACGCAGGTCTTGCCGAGTTATCGTCGCAAGCAGTGGAAGCCACGCTAATTGCCGACAGCCCAACTCTTCTCGGCCTTCTTCAACGAGGGCGAGGCAAGGGCTATCGCGACGCGCTCGCCATTTCCGGTGCGTCGGCCGCAGCGGCGTTGGTCGAATGCGTCACCAACGATCCGCGGACCGATCGTCAGATCGAGAGCCGCGATGAGTACTACGGTCGCTGCGCATTCGCGATCGACCTGGACATCTCACCGATCGAGACGCTGTTGTTTGCCACTACCGATCATCAAGATCGCGACGAAGATCGAACGGGTCTCCCTCTCGGCACTCTTGGGTGGATGGCTAGGCTCGGGCGCAGGGATGCGCTGGTCGTTGTACGGCGCTACATCGAGGTCGGCTGGAGCTGGGAGTGGGCGATAGGCGACTTGGCGTGGCCAACGCCGGTCGGGCTCGATGGTCTGGACGAGGTCGTTAGTTCGCGCTGCAACTCGATCGAGGAGCTCGCGCGAGCCTTCCCGTGGCGCTTGGACGCAGTCTGGGCGGAGTGGAAACGCATCAATCCAAGGTTCGCCGAAGCCTTCGCCCTTCAGAGGGAATGGAGGCGCGAGCAGGAGGAGAGAAGGCGAGCCCTGCGCGAGCTATCTACCGAGGAACTACTCGCACGTCGCGAGATAAGCGTGCTACGGGATCGGACCAGCGCCGCCGACAAGCAAGTCCTTCACGAGGCTGCGCGCGGAGACGCTGACCAAATGCGCCACGACGCGCTCAAGGTCTTGGGCTGGCAACGCGACATGAACGTGTTCGACGCAGCCGAGGCGGAGCTTCGTCGCAACCCTGACCGTGACTGGCCCCCGAACGCCGGCTCGATGGCGTTATGGGACCTCATGAAGGTGGCTCCTATCGCTCGCGTCCGCGGGTGGCTCGGGGAGAACGGTCGACCTGGCGAGCTGGCTTTGCACATGGTGGCTTTGTGGCCGACCGAGGGCGATGCGCCGTTGCTCCGCTCCGCGCTGGACGATTTTGCAGACGACGACCTGCTGTACGGCGTCTGCGACGTGGTCGACGGCTTGGCAAAACTGAGGGACCGCGATGCCGTGCCGCAGCTCGAGCTTATTTTTGCGGAGACCACGTACTCGTACCTGCGTCACCGCGCAGCCCGTGCACTCGCCGCGATATCGACCACCTTCGCCGAAGGGCTTGCCCTCGAGTGCCTCTGGGACTGTGAGGAGCAAACGCGAACGGTCGGATGCGCGACATCGTCGTGGACTTCATCTGAGGCGCGGCAGCGATTGGCCGAACTGGCCGCAGATGGGCTTCAGGCCCGCCGCATCCGCTCGACCGCCGCCCGCCGATTGCGAGCCCTTACGGTCTAATCCCATCTCCGGCCGAAGCGCTCCTCAAGTCTTGGGCCATTGCATAAATATGCGGTCCACCGCATAATATGCGGCATGCCGGTGAAGGTCGCGATCGTCGGTGCCACAGGCTACGCGGGCGGCGAGCTAGCGCGCCTACTGCTGCGTCATCCAGAGGCGCGTCTCGTCGCCGCGGTCGCCCGCGGCCGACAGGGGGAGCCGCTGCGCGATGTCCAGCCGCATCTCCACGCCGCGCCGGCCTCGCTGGTCGTGGGCGCGGATCCCGGCGATGCCGAGGTCGTGTTCACCGCTCTGCCGGCGGGTGAGGCCGCGAAGCTCGCGCCCGCCTGGCTGGCCGAAGGCCGCTGCGTCATCGACATCGGCAGCGACTTCCGGCTTCGTGATCCAAAGGAGTACGAGCGCTGGTACGGGTACATCCATCCCGCACCGGAGCTTCTGAAGGAAGCGGTCTACGGACTGACGGAGCTGACGCGCGAGGCGGTGCGCGGCGCGCGCGTCGTCGCGAACCCCGGCTGCTATCCGACGGCGACGCTCCTCGCGCTCGCGCCTGTGCTACGGGCGAATCTCGTCGAGGACGACATCATCGTCGACGCGAAGTCGGGGGTCTCGGGCGCCGGTCACAACGTCGACGACGCCTTCCTCTTCGGGACTATCGACGAGAGCGTGCGGCCCTACGGAGTTCCGAAGCACAGACACGCTCCGGAGATCGCGCAGGAGGTGCGCGGCATGTCCGGCCGGGCGCCGCGCCTCACCTTCACGCCGCACCTCGTCCCGATGACGCGTGGCCTCATCGCGACCTGCTACGCGACGCTGCGCGACGGCGTCGATGAGGCGCGCGTTGCCGAGGCGTATGCGACGGCGTATGCCGAGGAGCCGTTCGTGCGCGTCACGGGCTCGTACCCGGCGACGAAGGCGACCCTCGGCAGCAACTGGTGCCTGGTGCACGCCGTCGTGGACGAGCCCAACCGCCGGCTCGTCGCCTTCGCCGCCATCGACAACCTGGTGAAGGGCGCGGCCGGATCGGCGATCCAGAACCTGAACGCGATGCGCGGCTACCCCGAGACGATGGGTCTCGAGGCGCTGCCGCTCTGGCCATGAGCGACGGACGCGGCGTCACATTCGCCCACGGCTTCCGCGCCGGCGCGGCGAAGGCGGGCGTGAAGCACGGGCGTCCCGAGCGATTGGACGTCGCCCTCATCGTGTCGGAGCGGCCGTGCGTCGCGGCGGCGGTATTCACGACCAACCAGGTCATCGCCGCGCCGTGCGTGGTGACGCGCCGGCACGTCGAGCGCGGACCGCTCCGCGCGATCGTCGTGAACTCGGGGAACGCGAACGCCTGCACCGGCGAGCAGGGCGAGCGGGACGCGATCGCGATGGCGGAATAGGCCGCGGCCGTCGTGAAGTGTTCTCCGTACGAGGTCGCGGTCGCGAG
>JBGPZT010000002.1:0-61486 GCA_041493915.1 Candidatus Limnocylindria bacterium | reverse complement strand
TTCTGGTCGGCGCGCCTCGCGCACCTGGCCGCGCTAGGACGACTCGACGGCATCGCGATCGTGCTGCCGGGGCAGGCCGGTCTTTCGACCTATGTCGCGCACAACATGCCGGAGACCGGCTGGGACGGAGCCGCGCGCGAGATGCTGCAGCGCGTCGTCGACACCGGCACCACCGAGCAGCTGCAGAACGGCGCGCTCCAGCTTTCCGACGGTCGATCTGCGGAAACGCTGCTCGCCGCACCGATCGTGTGGCGCGACCAGATCGCGGGCGCGCTTGCGGCGCTCGTCGCCGGGCGCGAGATCGGGTCGGACGATCTGCCCATGCTGGAGCGGCTCGCGGGGCTCGCGGGCATCGAGCTCGCCGACGCGAACGCGCTCTGGCGCACGAGCAAACAGACGCAGGAGACCGAGGCACGCCTGCACCAGGCCGAGGAAGACCGCAAGCAGGCGATGGTCCTCTTCGAGCTGGCGCGGCTCGCGACGCTCGGCGCCGACGTGCAGAGCGACCTCGACGGCGCGGCGATGATGCTCTCGGGCACCCTGGGTCACGATGCCGTCGGGATCTGGGCGCTGGCGGAACATCGACTGCGCCTCCGTGCGGCTACTGGCTACGCGGAGGGCGTGTCCGAGGTGCCCGTCGAGGAATCGGACACGATCCTCGCCACGGTGCTGCGCGAGAAGCGCGCCGCGCGCGGCTCCTTCCGCGAGCTTAAGAACGCTCCGGGCTGGGCGCCGCCCGCATGCGCGCACTACCTCCTGATCCCGATCGGCGCCCTCGGCGTTCTCGTGATGGCGCGCGCCTCCGCTCCATATACCGAGGACGACGCTGACTTCAGCCTCAATGTCGCCGAGTACCTCACCGGGCTGCTGCAGCGCTCGTCGACCACCGACGTGGTCGATCAAGGTGTGTCGACCGAGCGGCGCAAGATAGCGCAGGAGCTGCACGATGGGCTCGCGCAGGAGCTCACCGGCGTCGTGCTCGCACTCGAGGGTTGTCAGCGCGCGCTGGACAAGGACCCTGCGCTCCTCGGCCCACAGCTCGCAAAAGCGTCGCGTGACGCGCGCGCCACGCTGATGGACGTGCGCCAGTACATGACCGCGCTGCGTCAGAGCGAGACGGGCGGGCTGAATCTTCCGGTCACGCTTGGCCGGCTCGTCGACGACCTGCGCCGACAGACCGGGCTTCAGGTCCAGATGGAGGAGAGCGGCGAGGCACGCGAGCTGGACGCCGCTGTCGAACGCGCGGTGATCCGCATCGTGGGCGAGGCGCTCCGCAACGTGGCGCAGCACGCCGGCGCGACCACGGCGAAGGTCGCGCTTCTGTACGACCAGGACGGCGTAGTCGTGACCATCGAGGACGACGGCAAAGGATTCGACGTCGATGAGACGTTCCGCGGCGCCGAGGAGCGCGGGCACTTCGGCGTCGTGGGCATGCGCGAGCGCGCCGAAGCCGCGAGCGGCCATCTCGTGGTGCGGAGCGAACCAGGCAAAGGCAGCATCGTTCGCGCGAGCATCCCGTACGCGATCGAGGGAGGGCGCGCCGCTGGCGACAGTGGCCACGCGGCCGAGGCCGACGAGCGCCCGGAGGCTGCCGACGCCAGAACAGAGCGCGTCGGGTTCTTCGGCAGACTGTTCGGACGATGAACGAGAAGCGCCGCATCCGCATCCTCATCGTGGACGATCACGCCGTCGTGCGGAGCGGTCTGCGAACGATCCTCGAGACCGAACCGGACATCGAGATCGTCGGCGAGGCGGGCGACGGCCACGCGGCGCTGGAGCTCGCGCAAGAGCTCCTACCGGACGTCGTGCTCATGGACATCAACATGGGCGACTGGGACGGCGTCACGGCGACACGCCGGGTGCGCAACTACGTGCCGTCGGCCCGCGTCATCGTGCTCACGAACTACGACGAGGACGACCTCGTCTTCTCGTCCATCCGGGCGGGCGCGTCGGGTTATCTGCTGAAAGAGGTCACCGCGACGCAGCTCACGAACTCGATCCGCACGGTGGCGGACGGCTTCTCGCTGATCTATCCCTCGGTCGCGCGCCGCGTGCTTGATGAGTTCGGGCAGCTCCGCGGCAATGCCCCGAGCGAGACCGATGTGTACTCGGATCTCACTCCCCGCGAACGCGAGGTGCTGCGGCTCGTGGCGAGCGGACGGGCGAACAAGGAGATCGGCGCGCAGCTCGGCATCACCGAGCGCACCGTGAAGACGCACATCTCCAACATCTTCAGCAAGCTCGAGCTCACCGATCGCACGCAGGCCGCACTGTTCGTGCATAACCGCGGGATGCTCGAGAAGGACTCCGCCCGCTAGCGCGACGCGGTGTCGATCGTCGCCGTCGCGCTCGCCGCCGCCGTCTGGGCCGTCAGCGTGTAGGTGCCGAGAGCGGCCGTCGATCCGAAGGTCCCGCGGTACATCCCGATCCCGTCGGTGCGGACCCCGTACGCCAGGTCGTACCTCTTCCCGCGGATCGTGACGTGCACGTCGCTATTCGGCGCGAATCCCACAAGCGTCCACCGGAGGTTGCCGCTGCTGTCGGCCACAGTGCCGACCACGACGCTCGGATGGACCGCGAGATCGCCGGTGAAGCGGGCGATGAACTCACCCGGACCCTCGCCGGCACGCGCCCGGTAGGCATCCTCGAAGCGCGCGCCGCGTCCGACCTCGGCGAGGACCGCGAACACCTCGTCGCGACCGATCTGGGTTTCCATGACGCTGACGGTCTCGGCCGCGACGGCGTAGAGGGCGACGCCGATCTCGGCGTACGCGCGGTGCCACTGAGCCAGCGTCGCGATCGTATCGAGCGTGCGCGGGGTGTTCGCGAGGAGCGAACGCGCCGCGAGCTGCGCGTCGCTGTTGATTCCAGCGTCGCCGGCCTCGATCTGCGCCGCGAGCCCTTCCTCGAACCATGCAGGAAGGATGGCGTCTTGGCCGACGATCTCGCGTGTCGCGAGGTGCGTGAGCTCATGCGCGAGGAGATCGGGTAGGTTCGCGCGGGTGGTGAACTGCCACCCCACCGCGATCGTGAGCGTCTGCGGATCGAACACGCCGCCGTACGAGGCCGCGACCATCGCTGCGGTCTCCGGCGAGTAGCCGAAGAGGTCCTGCGTACCGCGCGCGAAGCTCGCGCTCGTCGCGAAGACGAGGATGCGCGGCTTGGTCGGGAACGGGCGGTCGAAGACGCGCTCTACCCGGGCGATCGCGCTATCGACGCTCGATGCGAGGCGGATGATCTCCGTTGCCGGCACGCCTGCCTCGACGCGGACCTCGGCGTGCGCCGTGAGAACTGTCGCCAGACGAACGGTGGTCTCGCGCCGCGCGATCATGCCGACGGGCACGTTGACGCAGAACTGAGGGATGAATCCGGTGGTCGGAGCGCACGTCGGGCTGTCACTCGCGCTTGCTTGCCCATGCCACACGAACACCAGGGCGAGCAGCGCCAGCATGCCGGCGCCCGCGACGGTCAGAAGGCGTTTCATTGCTCATCCTCGTTTCGGGAACCCCGCTAACTCGCTATCGAGTCCGGAGGCTTTGCGTCCCCGCCTCGCGACGGGTTTGCCGTTTCGTCGGGTCTCGCCTGGACCCCTCGGTCTGGCTTGTGGTCAATGTAGCCACGAGGCGCGGGCCGGCGCGGGGGGTGCTGGTCCGGGCGCGACGCGCCGATGGGGCTACTGCGCCTGCAGGGGTCGCGAGACGCCCGAACCGGCTAAGCGCCGGCGGGCCGGGCCGGCAACGACGGCCGCGGCCAGCATGAGCGCGCCGAGGGCGAGCAGGGGCGCCTTTATCGGCGTCGATCGGTACTCGGCGACGATGAAATGCTCGCCGGCCGGGAGCGCGAAGGCGAGATAGCTCGGCGACACCATGAACGTGGAGACATCGGCACCGTCGACCGTTACATGCCAGTTCGGGTGATAGGTGACCTTCAACACCATCGCTGAGGCGGCATCGCAGCGGGCGAGGACCTCGAACTGCGCCGGCTGGACCCGCTCATACGAAATGCGCCCGCCAGCGCAATCGGCGATCGGGACGGTCACATCGACCGGCCCGGTCGTGTGGTAGTCGTAGCGGGTGAAGGTCCAGCGCGCGGCGTCACCGCTCCGCAGCCACGCGAGCTCGCGGGCGAACAGGTCCTGCGGGGTTGACGCCGGCTCGCTGTGCGTGATCGCGGCGTACTCGGCATAGCCGCGTCCCGGCGCCGCGTAGAGGACGTACTTGGGCGTGGTCGCGAGCACGCGGAGCTCGGGTGGGAACGTCACGGTGGGCGGTGCGATCACGTAGTCGACGTTGAACAAGCGGTAGTGCGAGAGGTCCTGATCGTTGAACTCCCAAAGCAGGTCCGCGTTCAGCGACAGACTCTGGTTCGGTGGAGCGACCGCATCGAGCTCGTAGTGGGCGAGAAGGTTGTAAAAGCGGACAGAGTTGAAGGGGATGCCGAAGTCGAGCGTCTGGCCCCAGTTGGTTCGGAGGCCCGCATAGACACGGCCCTGCGGCTGCCGACCGAGCGCGGCCAGGATCGTTCGCGCGTCGGCGTCGGCGTCGAGAGCGGCTTGCGTCTGGCGCATCCACTCCGCGTTCTGCGCGTAGTAGGACCAGCGCTCGGCGATGGCCGGAGCGAACAGCAGCAGGCTCGCGCCTCCGATGGCGACCAGCCGGCGGCGTGACACCGACGCTCGCAGCAGGTCCCACAGCCACGCGCCACCGATGCCCATCAGGAGGATCGCGAAGACGTCGACGCCGCCCACCAGCCGATGCAGGAACAGGCTGTCGTGCAGCGGCAGAAGGTCTATCAACGGACCGAGCGTCGGTCGGCCGAAATACAGGACGAGCCAGAGCCCGAAGAG
Organism: Candidatus Limnocylindria bacterium; assembly: GCA_041493915.1. Classification (GTDB taxonomy): domain Bacteria; phylum Chloroflexota; class Limnocylindria; order P2-11E; family P2-11E; genus CF-39. The sequence goes on along the minus strand of JBGPZT010000002.1, from coordinate 56,640 downwards.
ACATGAAGCGAACAGCGGGAGCCGTGCGCGCGTGACCACGCTGCAGATCACGCCCGCCGCCAACAGAAGCGAGAGGACCGGGAGACGGCCGTGATCGAACAGGTCGCCGGAGAACAGCCACGACAGGATCGGGCCCGCGCCGAACGAGTCGTATTTGGCGGGATCGAGGTAGGGCGTCACGTTGACGTACGCCGCCTGCATGAAGAATGGCAGCCACATGTAGGACGTCACGACCGCGGACACGACGCCCACGACGGCGAAGCGCCCGACGCGGGCGGCGGCAGTTGCGCGCGTCATGCCGAAGAACAGCAGCACGATCGCGGTGATCGCCAGCATGTACGCGTAGAGAAGGTGTGAGAGCGCGAGCGCGCTGCAGGCGAGCGCGGCCGCCACGATCCCGGTCCCCTTGTTCGCGACGCGGTGCAGCGTCGCGAGGGCGATGAACGAGAGGTGCATCGCGAAGAGCTGCGTGAACACGCCGAACCCGCGCCAGACGTAGCTGTCGTACTCGAAGCCATAGCGATGGTCTCCGGAAAGCAACGAGCTCGCGGCCGCCGCGATCGCGCTGGCGACGGTCGTGAAGCCCATCGTCCGCATCGACCAGAACACGGTCAGCGGGAAGCCGAGCAGGAGTGCGTAGCGGACTAGGTCGAAGAGCGTGCGCAGATCGACCGAGCCCCCCGTGAGGCGGCCGAGGAGAACGACCGCGACATGTGGCAGGTGCTGGTAGTCGAGGAACTGAGGGACTCCGAGCTCGAACTCCGGGACCCACAGATCGATCACGTTCTCTCCACGCGACCACCCGTCCGCGGCGCGCCGCACGAACGCGACGTGTTGGGCGTCGTCGTTGACGTTCGGGACCGGGTACGCGACTTCGGGCACGAGGGCGACGGCGTTCATCGCCGTGGGCACCGCGACGAGAACGATCAGGAAGATTCGCTGCAGCCGCGTGTGCGTCAGCTCAGACGCGACGAATCACCTCGTCGGCGAAGGGCTCGCCTGCCGCACCGGGCTGGCGCTGGGCGTTGGCGCTACGAGCTTGGCGTCGAGCTGCTGCGCCTTGGTCAGCTCCTGCTGGGCCTCGACGGTCTGGCCGAGAAGCCGGAGCACGAGACCCAGATTGAAGTGCGCCGCAGCGTTGTTGGGGTCGGCGGCGATGACCCGGCGGTACAGGTCCGCCGCTTCCTGGTTCGCACCGGCGATGCCGCGCAGGATCGCGAGGTTGAAGAGGGCGGACGCCATCGTCGGATCCTGTTCGAGCGCGAGCCGGTAATACGCCTCGGCCGCGGCGGCCCGGTTCTGCCCCTGTGCAATGACGCCGAGGTTGTAGAAGGCGAACTTGTTCTTCGGATCTTTCGTGAGCGTCTCGAAGTAGGCCGTGGTGGCCTCGTCCAGCTTGCCCGCGGCGTGGGCCTGCAGCCCTCGGCTGAACGCCTCGGCGGCCAAGGTCGCGTCGCTCTTCGCGCCGCCGCCGCACGCTGAGATCGTGAGCGCCAGCGCGAGACCATAGACGATCAGGGCTCGAGGACCCATCCACACATGCGGCATCGTACCCATCAACGTGACGGGCTCGCGCTCGGCGTGGGTGACGCGCTTCGCGCCGGCGTTGCCGTCGGTGCGGGCGTTCCCGCCGGTGCGGGCGCGGTCAGGTCGGTCGTCGCCTTGTCCGACAGCTGCGTCGACACCTCGCTCATGCGCGACACGATGGCGTAGAGGCGCGGCGCGAGCAACACCGGGGATGGCGCAGGCTGACTCGTCAGCGGCGATTGATTGAAGCGTTGCTCGGTCGCCGTCGCGTAGGCCTCGGCGTCGGCGGTGGACATGCCGAGCAGCTGGCCGATCGCGACGAAGGCGCTGTGACGCAGGGCCGCCATGTCGGCGAGAGCCTTCGTGGCTATGGCGTCGGCCTGCTGCGCGGTGATCGCGAGATTGAGCGCACGCACCTTGTGCACCTGCGTGACGGCCTGCTCGTAGGCGCGCTCCACATCGCGCTCCGCGGCAGCTTGGTGCGTCGCGAGGATCGGGGCGGCCGCGACCGTCGACGGATCGGTGACCCGCGCGAAGACGCCGGTGACCATGAGCGCGACCATCAGCACCAGGAGCAGCGCGACGCCCGCGACGATCGCGAACGCCTTGCGCGGCACACGGACGACGGGGTCCCTCACTTCGTCGCGGACCTGTCCAGCGCGCGCTGCGCGCTGATCGCTTGCGCCACGGCGGAGTCGAGACCGACCCGTTCGACGAGCAGCACCTTGTCGCGACGGATGTGCATGACATCGACCGGTTGATGGAGCTCACCGCCACGCTTGACGAGCGCCAGCGGCAGATCGCTCGTCACCTTGCTCGCGTCCTCGAAGTAATAGACATCGCGCAGCGTGATCGTTCCCGACCATGGGACGTCCTCGAGATGGCCGAAGTAGCCTTGGCCGTCCAAAAGGAACACGGCGGAGAGACGCTCATTGCCGCTGAACGGGAGCGCGACGGGATCCAAGACCATCGAGAGCAGGACACTGACGACCGCTGGCACCAGGATCAACGCTGCGCCTCTCATCTTGGACAGGATCACTTCGCGTTCTCCTTGTCCATGAACTGAGCGACCGGCGAATCCGATCGAAGATCTTCGGTGAACAGGATCGCCGACTTCGGGACGAGCACGAAGGCGGTCGGATGGTGCAGCTCGTTCCCACGCCGGACGACCTTCGATTCCGCCGGCGTCCGTTCGTCCTGCGCTGGCGTTTGCTGGATGTAGAAGGCGTCCTCGATCTTCGCGTAGGGGCCGAGCCGGTCGATGTAGTGACCGAAGTAGGTCTGCCCGTTAGCGAGGAACACCGCCTGATAACGCGCGCCACCGACGGACGGCAGCGCGAAATCCCACCACTCCACGAGCACGAACACGCCGAGGAGAACGAGCAGCGCGAGCACGACCTTGCCGGTGAACACGTACTCGCTGCGCATCTCGAGTCAGGCTATCGCGTCGCGCTAGGCCGCGGCGTCGTTGGAGCCGGTGTCGCAAGCGGTGGCGCCTGCCCCGTCTGGATCAGCCGGATGGCCTGGGCGACCTGCGAATCGTCGCGCAGGTTCTCGACCTGCAGGACCTGCTGCGCGCTGATGAGCATCGGGTCGCGCGGGCCGTGGACCTCATTGCCGCGTTTCACGAGCTGCCCGGGTGTCGCTGAGTCCGGTTGGTTGACGTAGTACACGTCGTTCAGGACGAACACGTCGCCGTCGATCGTCAGCTGGCCGAAGTACACCTGCGACGTCGTGAGGAACACCGCTTGGTACGCCTTCGGATCGATGTAGTGCTCGAAAGCCGAGCGTCCGAGGAGTTGAGCCCGATGCGACCAGATGACCGCGACGCTCCCGACGACGATCGCGAGCGCGAGGACTGCGAGGAGGACTCGCAGGATCGGGAAGATCGGGAGCGCGATCGCGTCCGCGCGCGGTCTCGGCGTCGGCCTTCCCACTACCGGCCGATGACTGTGTAGAAGATCTTGTAGGTGCCGGCGGCCAGCCCAGTCGTGTTGTTCGTGATGATCATCGTGGTCGTGGTCGTCGTGACGAACGGCCTGGTCGCTTCGGGGATCAACGCCGCCGCACTGTTCGACCACGACATGATGGCCGTGGGCGCTGCGGCGAAGGCCGTTTGGAAGGTCAGCGTGCAGATCGCGGCGTTGGCCGTGCCCGCCCCACCCATGACGAACTGAACCTCACCGGACGTGTCGGAGTTCGCGTTCGCGCCCGCCGGGAAGGTGCACGTAGCGTTCGTGCCGTTCGTCAGTGCCGGGCCGGTCGCCTGGGCCGCGATGATGTGGGCGGTGCTCGTATTGTTGCCGAGGTTGAGGTTGCCACCCGTGATCGTGGCGCCGCCGCCGAGGCTCGTGAGGCCAGTGCCGACTGTGAAGGTATTCGCGCCGCTGACGGTGAGGCTGTTGTTATGAGTCGTGGCGCCGCCGATCGTCAGGGCACCCGTGCCCAGGTTGACGGCGCCGGTGGCCATCGTGAACGTGTTCGCGCCGCTGACTGCGAGGCTGCCGTTGTGAGTGGTGGGGCCGCCGATCGTGACGGCACCCGTGCCGGTGGTGAAGGTGTTCGCGCCGCTGATCGTCGTGTTGCCGTTCAGCGTCACCGCACCCGTGCCGGTCGTGAAGGTCGCCGCGCCGCTCAGCGTGAAGTTTGCGGTCGTGTTCACGTTCGTCCCGGAGACGGTGAAGACGTTCGCGCCGTTCACCTGGAGCTCGAGGAAGTTGCCGGTGTAGCCGGTCGCGGCATTCGCGTAGTAGCCGTTTCCGACTGTGCCGAGCGCGACGCGAACGGCCCTGCTTGTCACGTCCTCGACACCGGTCGGCGTGCCGGTCGCGAAGCTTGCCGCGGTTCCGTTGTTCGCGCCGAGCGTCGTACCGGAGACCGCGAGGAGCGTGCCGCTCGAGGCGGAGTTCGCGGTCAGACGGATCGCGCCGAGGTTGTTCGTGTAGACAGCGGATCCGAGGTTGGCGTTGATCACCGATCCGGTGGTCAGCGACGTCGCACTGATGCCGAGCACCGTGCCGGCCGTCGTGGTGTTCGCCGCGAGGTTCACGAGCGTGCCCGTGAAGTTCCCCGTGCTCGCGATGTTCACCGCGTTGCCAGTGAAGGCGGATGTACCCGTGTCGACGTTGAGAGCGGTGCCACCGGCGAGGGCGTTTCCGGTCGCGACGTTCACAGCCGTGCCGGTCGTCGTGCCGGCACCTGCGGTGAAGGTCTTGCCACTGGCGACGGCGGTGTTGCCGTTGAGGTTCACGTTGCCGGTGGCGGTGTCGAACGTACCCGACCCGGTCTGCGAGACATTGCCGGTGAAGGTCGTGTTGCCAGTGAAGGTCTTGTCACCCGAGATCGTCGCCGCGATCGACACGTCGGTCCGCGTGTTACCCGGGTTGTCGACCGCTTGCAGTCCGCCGGTGAAGTTCACGATCGGCTCCTGGGCCACGTTCACGGTGCTGTTCTGAATCTGCGCGCCGAACCCGGTAGCACCTGTCGCGCCGGTCGCGCCAGTCGGGCCAGTGGCACCCGTGGCACCGTTCGCGCCGGTCGGGCCAGTCGCGCCTGTCACGCCATTCGCGCCCGTCGGACCAGTTGCACCGGTCGCGCCGTTCGCGCCCGTCGGACCAGTGGCACCCGTGGCGCCGTTCGCGCCCGTCGGACCAGTGGCACCCGTGGCGCCGTTCGCGCCCGTCGGACCAGTTGCACCGGTCGCGCCGTTCGCGCCAGTGGGACCAGTGGGACCAGTGGGACCGTTCGCGCCGGTCGGGCCAGTGGCACCTGTAGGACCTGTAGGACCAACGGGGCCGAGTGGACCGATCGGACCCTGAGGACCGACCGCGCCATCAGCGCCAGTCGCACCGGTCGGGCCAGTTGCTCCGGTGGTTCCGGTCGCGCCCGTAGCACCAGTAGGACCAGTTGCACCAGCTGCACCAGTTGCGCCATCAACACCGCTCGCGCCAGTCGCACCGGTCGCACCTGTTGCGCCGGTCGCACCTGTAGGACCGATTGGACCCTGAGCACCGACCGCGCCGGTAGGACCAGTTGCTCCATCAGCACCAGTGGCGCCTGTTGCGCCGGTCGCGCCGGTCGCGCCGGTCGCGCCAGTCGCACCGGTTGCACCTGTGGAACCGGTCGCGCCCGTTGCACCGGTCGCGCCATCAATACCGTTCGTTCCAGCTGCACCGGTCGCACCTGTGGAACCGGTCGCGCCCGTTGCACCGGTCGCGCCATCAACACCGTTCGCTCCAGCCGCACCGGTTGCACCAGTTGCACCAGTTGCACCAGTTGCACCAGTTGCACCAGTAGGACCTACGGGCCCGACAGGACCGATCGGACCCTGCGGACCGACCGCGCCAGTAGGACCAGTCGCACCAGTCGCTCCGGTCGCACCATCAAGACCGTTCGCTCCAGCCGCACCGGTCGCACCGGTGGGACCGGTCGCACCCGTTGCACCGGTAGGACCGATCGGACCCTGCGGACCGACCGCGCCAGTAGGACCAGTTGCTCCATCAGCACCAGTGGCACCGGTCGCACCATCAACACCGTTCGCGCCAGCCACGCCGGTCGCACCAGTTGCACCGGTCGCGCCCGTTGCACCGGTTGCGCCGGTAGGACCTACGGGCCCGACAGGACCGATCGGACCCTGAGGACCGACCGCGCCGGTAGGACCAGTTGCTCCATCAGCACCGGTCGCACCATCAACACCATTCGCGCCAGCTGCACCGGTCGCACCGGTCGCGCCGACCGCGCCGGTAGGACCAGTTGCACCAGTCGCTCCGGTCGCACCATCAACACCATTCGCGCCAGCTGCACCGGTCGCACCGGTCGCACCGATGGGACCAGTCGCGCCATCAACACCGTTCGCACCACTCGCGCCAGCGGCACCAGCAGAACCAGCAGGACCAGCAGGACCAGCGGCGCCCGCGCCGGCAGGACCGGCGGGACCCTGTGCGCCCGCTGGACCGGCCGGGCCAGCGGCCCCGTTGAGACCGTTCGCGCCTAAGGAACCTGGAGCACCGCTCGCGCCGGCAGGACCCTGCGCGCCCGGAGCGCCATCGACGCCAGCCGTGCCAGTGGGACCCTGAGGACCGGGAGGGCCAGCGGGACCTGGTGTGCCCGCGGGACCGGCGGGGCCGGCGTTACCGGCGACGCTGGGCTCCCGACGGATCAGCACGAAGAGATCGAAACCATTGTTGGAGGGCACGCTCGCGGCGACCGGCGCAGGAAGCGTGTGCACGACTTCGTCGCTCAGGGCGACAACTTCCTTCGTCGAAACACGAACTCCGCCGACCGCGACGCCATCCACGACCGCGCGCGTGTCCGCGACGTTACCCACGACCGTGCCACTCGAGCTGTGCGCTTCGGCGACGACGCTCACGGTCTGCTCGCTGCGATCGAGCGGTGACACGACCGAAGCGAAGCGATCGCCATCCGTGTTCGGGATCGTGACCACGACATCAGAGTCGACACGCTGCACCGTCGAACCGGGGATGTAGCGGACGAGCGTGCCGTCGCTGACACCAGCGGAGCGGCCCATGCGATCGACGATGACCGCGTTACGTGAGTCCTCGAGCACGAAGGTGACCGTAGGCTGCCCGAATGCGCTGGCGGCCGAAGGAGCGGTGCCCTTCGACGCGACGACGCTCATGTTGCCCGCGGTGACGGAGACGAGCTCGTTTGAGGCGCTGTCCACGCCGCGAAGGTCGACCGCACCGTCGGTGGTGCTGATCGTCGTCGCGCCAGTGGCATCGACACGCACGCTGAACGCGGTACCGGTGACGCTTGCGGTCGAGGTGGGTGTCGTCATGGCATAACGGGCGCTCGTCGAAGGCTGGTGGCTGACGACGTGCCACGTCGTGCCAGTCGTTTGACGCAGCGTCGCGGCGATCGCGCCGCTCGAGAGAGCGCGAAGCTCGACGACCTCGAGCTCGGTGCCCGACTCGAGCACGACGACGGACCCATCGAAGAAGGTGAGCGCGGCATTCGCCCCTGACTTAGTACGAACGCTGTCGCCCTGACGCAGGACAGAGCCCGTCCCGGCCGGCGCGTATGCGCCACCCGCGGGACGGACGTCGACATTGCCTTGGAAGATCGTGAGATTCGCGCGCGCCTGGACCGCGCTCGCGGCCGGCCCGAGGATCACAGCGGATCCGGCCACGAAGAGAAGGAGCGCCGCGAGGACCGCGGCGACGAGGAGAAGTGGACGGCGCGTCCGCTCGCGCGGCGCGGAGCCCGCGATCAGGGCGACCGGCGCGACCTTCGGAGCGGAGGTGGCGAAGCCACGCGCGATCGCAGCGGCGATCTCGCCGGCGCTCGCGGTCACGACCGTCACCGGCACGTTCCCGAGCAAGGCCTTTACGTCGCGTGGGGTCTGTTCGTCAAGCGGGTCGGCCATGGCGAGCGTCGCCTCGCTGCGACCGAACTTGACGAGGACGACGCGGCGCTGTTCGCAGAGTCGTTTCGCGAGCTGGGCCACGACGGTCGTATCGATCGGATCGCTGATCTTGACGGACCGGCGGCCGAACTTGATCCCGCCGCTCTCCTCTCGAGGTGCGAGCGTGACGAGCGGACGACCACTGACGCGCGAAAGAGCCTGCGCTGCGCGCATGTCCGGAATGAGCGCGGTGCGGATCAGCGCGGCCGAGAGAGTCTCGCGTGCCCCGCGCGCGGCGACGAGACGCTCCATCTGGTCGTTCGTGAACAGGTGATCGGCGACGAGCGTGTCGGCAAGCGTGTGCTCGATCGCGGTGAGTTCGGCGGGCGTCGCCTTGGCGCGCTGCTGCGCCACCTGACGCAGGATGCGGAGAGTCTCCTGAGGTGCGGTGTCCTTCGAGATGTGGGCGACCGCGCCGACAGCCAGGGCGAGGTCGCGGATGCCTGGGTCCAGCGTCAGGAAGACGATCGAGGCGTCCGGCAGGAGCGGCCTCAGCTCCCGCGCGACCTCGAGACCGGTCTTGCCCGGCATCGAGTTGTCCAGAAGGATCAGATCCGGCTTGAGCTCCAGGGCCATCCGGCTGGCCTGCACGCCGTCGGCGGCCTCGCCGACGACGAGGAGCTCGTCATCCGCCGCAAGCAGCGAGCGGATGCCCTCGCGGATCGCGAGGTGGTCGTCAGCTACAAGGACCCTGGTTGGCATGCGGATAGCCTCGCGTTTTGGTCGCACTGCGCCATCAGACCTTGGTGTGAGTTTGGTAGGAGAGCAGTGTCGCGAATCCCTACACGATCGGCGATCAGCGACAGCCCGGTCGCTCGCTCGGGGGATTCCTCCTATCTAAGAGTCCGCGTGAGCGCCGCGTGGCGTTGAATAGCGAGGTTGGAGCAGACCAAGGTGCTGTTGGTGATCGCGCACCCTGTAATCGGATCGGGCATCGAGACGCTGCTGCGACTCGAGGACCGCTACGACGTTCGGCGCGTGGCGAGTGCCACGGACGCAGCCGCCCTTCGCGATTGGCGGCCCAACGTTGCTCTCGTTGACGGGAAGCTGCTGAGCGGCGGTACCCGCATCCACATCGGCGCCCCCACTCTGGTGCTGTCTGGGAACGAATCCGATGGCCGAGCTTTGCTGCGGCGACTTCCGGAAGGGCGCGGATGGCTGCGGAAGGACGCGACCGCTGCGGAGTTCGCGAAGATGATCGACGGGATCGCGGGCGCTCCGACGGCACAGCGCGCGCTGGGCACGCTTGGCACGGTCGTCCTGGTTCTGCTCGTGCTCGCCGTGATCCTGTTGATCGTCTATCTCATCTGGCTCGCGCTTTACTGAACGCGACCGCGAGAGGCGCGCGATGAGCTCTTTCGTCCGTGGACCATACAATCCTGCCGTGGCCACACGTGTCTTGCTCGTCGATGACCACGAGCTGGTCCGACAGGGTGTCGCGGCGATGCTCCTCAACGCCGACGGCATCGAGGTCGTCGGCGAAGCGCGGACCGGGCGCGAGGCGATCGAGGCCACCCGCCGGGATCTGCCCGACGTCGTCCTCATGGATGTGCGTATGCCCGACATGGACGGCCTCGAGGCCACCAAACGCATCAAAGAGGAGCGCCCGCGCACCGCCGTGATCATGGTCACGATGCACGACAACCCGGCGTACCTCCGTGACGCCGTGCGCGCCGGCGCCGCGGGCTACCTCTTAAAGGACGTCTCGAAGGAAGAGCTCGTCGACGCGATCCGTCAGGTGTCGACCGGCGGCGCGTTCATCGAGTCGAAGCTGCTCCGCGGGATGCTGAGCGAGATGAAGCCCGCGGGTCCGGTGCCATCGGCCGCGAAGAATCTCACCAAGCGCGAGCGCGAGATCCTGGGCCTTGTCGCCGAGGGACTCTCCAATCGCGAGATCGCCGACAAGCTCGTGCTCTCGCCCGAGACGGTGAAGAGCCACGTCGCCGCGATCCTCGAGAAGCTGAACGTCTCGGACCGCACGCAGGCCGCGATCTACGCCGTCCGCAACGGCCTGGTGGACGCGACCCAGCTTTAGCCGGCGCGCGCTTTTCTCACCACGAACGTCGCGACCGCCGCCGTCTGGGTCGCGAGCGCGACGACGAGGACGATGCGCGCCATCGCGAGAGGGTCGGTCGCTCTCGTCAGCAGCAGCGCAAGCTCCGCAACGACCGCGACCGCCAGCAGCAGGCCCACGCGCATCTCACCGCGTCCGATGAAGTACGAGATCCACAGATTGAGCAGTGCGTTCGCGAGCGCGGCGACCCCGTACGTACCGACGATCTTCACCGTCTCCGGGTACTGCGAGCCCACGACGATCGGCACGAGGAACTCGGGCAGCATGATGTAGGCGACCGCGACGAGGCCACTCGTCGCGAGCACGAAGGCAAGCGCGAGATACAGCGCGCGGTCGGTGTCTTCTCCGCGCGCGTGCGCTCGCGCGGTGCGTTCGAGGAGCAGGAAGCCGATCGCGATGGGTGCGAAGAGGACGATCTTCCCCATCGTGATCGCGCCCGCGTAGGCGCCGGCCTGCTCGGCTGTGAGGAGCGAGCGCGCGAGGACTGCATCCATGTTCACAAGCGCCGCGTACGCGAGCAGGACGACGGCGGACAACGCGAAGAAGCGCGTTTCCTGGGGACCGAGCTCGTGTTCCACTCGGCTTCCGCGCGCAGCACGAAACAGAGGAACGAGCGGCACGGCCAGGACGACGAGGCTGATCGCGATCGCCGCGGTCGCGCCGGTGAACGCACCGTCGACGCTGAAGCCCGCAAGCACGAGCACGCCGCCGACCGCGAGACGGCTGCCGGCCTGCGCGATGAGCGCGGTGCCCATCCACACGAAGCGCGCGAGCCCCTGCAGCAGACCCAGGCCGAACGTGAACACGAGCGCGAAGAACAGCGTCAGGCCGAGCAGCGCGACCGAGAGCGCAGGCAGGGCGAGAGCACCCGCGATAGCGCCGGAGAGCAGGGCGACGAGCAGCCCGACCGCGGCCGCTCCGCCGCCCACGCGAACCGCCCAGCGGCGGACGAACGCGTGGAGCGCCGCCTCCTCGTCGCGGGCGCGGTACTGGGCAGCGAGCTTGGCTGTCGCGGACTGGATGACCTGGCTCGAGATGGACTCGAGGATCAGGATCCCGAACAGCGCGGTGAGCACTGCGTACTCCTCGGGTCGGAGCAGCCGCGCCATGACGACCTGATAGCCGAACCCGAGGACGTTCGCGACGGAGGTCGCGACGAAGAGATAGATGCCGCCGGAATGCTGGCGCGCGCGTGCGAGCACGCGCGAAGGGTAGCGAACGCGGACCTAGGCCCGGACCGGCTCCTTCAGCGGCGCGACGAGCATGAAGTTCTCGACCAGCTCGTCCGTCTCCGGGGAGGTGTAGCTCTCGATGTCGCCGTTGTCGGCGTCACGCGCGATCACGGGATCGATGGGGAGCTTCCCCATCAGCGGCGCGTTCGAGGCGATGACGAGCTTCAGGCCCTGCGACGGACCGAACACCTCGAGATGCTGACCGTCGGGAAGCGTCACGTAGGCCATGTTCTCGACGACGCCGATGATCTCGCCGCCGAGCTGCTTCACGAGCTTCACGGCCTTCATGACGATCATCGTCGCGAGCGCCTGGGGCGTGGTCACAAGCACGACGCCATCGACCGGCAGCGCCTGCATGACGGTGAGCGGCGCGTCGCTCGTGCCCGGGGGGAGATCGACGATGAGGTAGTCGAGCTCACCCCACTGCACGTCGCTGAAGAACTGGCGGATCGCGCCCGAGACCATCGGCCCGCGCCAGATCACCGCTTCCTCTTCGCTGGGCAGGATGAGGTTCATCGACATGATCGGGATGCCGCCGCGCGACTTCGGCGGAACGAGGGTCTTGCCGTCCGCCGACATCGGCTTCTCGCGCACGCCGAACATCCGCGGGATCGACGGACCGGTGATATCGCCGTCGAGCACGCCGACACTGAAGCCGCGCCGCTTCAGTCCGACCGCGAGCAGACCCGCGACAAGGGACTTCCCCACGCCACCCTTGCCGGACATGACCGCGATGACGTGCTTGATGCCCTTCTGCTCCGCCATGCCGCGCGGCACGCCCTTCGCTGCGAGCGACGGTGCGGGCGGCGCGCCCTCAGGCAGCTTGCCAGTGTCGGCGAATACGTTGAGCTCGCCGATGAGATCCTCGAGCTTGACGCGACCGGCGCCGTGTCCGGCAGCGGCCTGCGCGATCGTCTCGCTCTTGCTGATCGCGCACGACGCGCAACCGAGGGTGTAGCGCGCGAAGATCCGCGCGGAGTCCGGCCAGCGGTCGACGACCGAGGCGATGGTCATGTCGGGTGTGATCTGAGTGGCCAGAGAGGGCTCCTTCCGTTCTAGGACGCGGGCTGCTCGGCCTCTTCGATGAGCATCACCGGGATGCCATCGCGGACCGGATACCGACGGCGGCAGCGGCCGCAGATGAGGCGGTCGCCTTCCTCGGTGAGCGGACCATGGTCCGCGGGGCAGACAAGGATCTCGAGCAGCTGTTTATCGACGGGCACGCATTCGATGTTAGTCGTTCATCTCCAGCGTCGCCGTCGCTCGGATCGTGCGCGTGCTCCCGCCGTCATTCGACTCGAACTCGAGGAGCAGCACGTATGCGTCCGCCGGAACACGCACTCCGAACTCATCCTCACCGTCCCACGTCACGAACGTCGTCGCGGGGCGACCGGGGCTCGCGGTGGCCGTGCGCGCGTCGAGTCGGCGCACGAGGACCTCGGCCGGCGAGCCGCCCTCGTTGATGCCGCTCGCCATCACCCGCGCCTCCGTCGGGCCGGTGATCGTGCCGCTCGTCGCCACTATCGCGACGTCGACGCGCGTCGGCGCGCCGAGGACATAGCTCGGCTGCAATGCGAGCTCGACCCGCCCGTTCGGCAGCTCGGTCGGCAGGACGATGACAGCCGGCGTCGCCGTGCGCTGGGTGGTGACGGGCCGCGGCGCGCACGCCACGAGGACGAGCGCAACCGCGAGCGCGCTAACCGGCCGCCACACGGCTCCGCGCGATCGACCGCCCGATCCAGACGAGACCGAACAGCGTCGTTGCCACGAGCACGATGGTGCCACCCGACGCCGCATTCACGTAATAGCTGAGCCAGATGCCCGCGACCGACGAGACCACGGCTGCGAGCAACGCGCCGACGACCAGCGCGCGCAGGTCCGGCGCGAGAAGCCGCGCGGTTGCGGCCGGCGTTACGAGCATCGCCACCACGAGGACGACGCCCACGATCTGCACCGAAACGGCGATCGCGAGACCGATGAGCCCCAGGAGCAGCGTGTCGTAGCGCAGCGTGTTGAGGCCGGCGGCGGCCGCGCCGATCGGATCGAAGCTCACGAACACGAGCTGCCGCCAGATCATCCACAGGGCCGCCAAGACGACGGCGGCCGTGATGGCGGCGAGAACGAGCTGTTCGGTCGCGACGCCGAGCACGTCGCCGAACAGGATGCCGAGAAGGTCCCCGGTGTACGTTCGGATGCTGCTGAAGAGGACGATGCCGACCGCGAACATGCCGGAGAACACCACACCGATGGCGGTGTCCTCCTTCAGTCCGGACCGGCGGGCGACAGCACCGATCGCGAGCGCCGCCGCGACGGCCGCGATCGAGCCTCCGATCACGATGTTGATCTTCATCAGGAACGCGATAACGACGCCGGGGAACGCCGCGTGCGCGATCGCGTCGCCCAGGAAGGCGAGTCCCCTCAGCACCACGAACACGCCGACGCTCGCGCACACCAGCGCGACGAGGACCGCGGCGAGCAGCGCGCGTTGCACGAACGCGTACTGGAGCGGCTCGAGGAGATCAGGCATGGTGCTCGTCCCCGACCAGCTGGGGCGACGCGGTGCGGTGACCGCCGTACGTGCGCCGCAGGATCGCATCATCACGCAGGATCGAGGCATCCCCGTCGGCGACGATGCCGCCGTTCATCGCCAGGACCCGCGGGAAGTGCGCCATCACACCCGCGAGGTCGTGTGTCGAAACGAGGATCGTGCGGCCGTTCGCCGCGAGCTCGGCGAGGATCCCCATCAGGTGTTCCTCCGTCGTCGGGTCCACCCCGGTCGCGGGCTCGTCGAGCAGCAGGAGCTCGGGATCGGACGCCAGGGTGCGTGCGAGGAGCACGCGTTGGCGCTGTCCGCCCGACAGCGCCTGGATCGGCCGGCGCGCGAGGTCCGCCGCCTCGACGCGCCCGAGCGCGTCACGCGCGGCATCTCGGTCCGTCGAGGATGGTCCGCGTCCGGGCGCGGCGTGCGCGACCCGTCCCATGAGGACGACGTCCTCCACGCGCAGCGGGTAGTCCCACTGCACCGTCTCCGCCTGCGGTAGGTAGGCCAGACGCCGCGCGCTCGCGCCCGGCGGGGACCCGAGCACGCTGACGCTCCCCTCGTAGGGGCGGAGCAGACCGACGATGAGCTTCAGCAGCGTCGATTTCCCCGCGCCGTTGGCGCCGACCAGTGCGACGAGCTCGCCGCGGCGCACGGTCAGATCGACGCCTTCGATGACCGTCCGTCCGTCGTAGCCGGCGCGGACGCCGCGCAGCTCGATGACCGCGGGTCCGCTCACGGGCGGCGACGATACGCGAGCCGGCGACCGCACCTCTTCGGCTATTCCAGCGCGGCGACGATCTTGTCGACGACCACGCGCATGAGTCCGAGGTACGAGTCGGCAGGCTTGTCGAGCAGGCTGTCGGTGGGCAGATCCGTCACGACCTTCGCCCCCGTCTCCTTCGCGACCGTCTCCGCGAGCTGGGGCGAGCCGCCGGCCTCGGAGAAGATCGCGGGCACCTTCGCGGCCCTCACCTTCTGGACGAGATCAGCGAGCTCGCCGGCTGATGGGGGCTTTCCGGGCTCCGGCTGCGCGAAGCCGACGATCTCGAAGCCGAACGCCCTCGCGAAATACGGGAACGCGTCGTGCGAGGTCACGAGCCTGCGGCGGTCCGCGGGGATCGTGGCGACCTTCCCCTTGAGCTCCACGTCCAGCGTCAGGAGCTCGCTCGAGTACTTCAGCGCGCTGACCGTGTAGAGCTCCTTACCCTGCTGGTCGAGCGCGATAAGCGCGTCCCGGATCACTTCGACGTACCGCCGCGCGAGGGCGGGGTCGAACCACATGTGCGGATTCCCATCGATATCCGGCAGACCATCGCTCACGGTCACGACCGCGGTTCCCGCCTTCGCGTTACGGAGGAGCGGCTCGACCCATTTGTCGAGATCCAGGCCGTTCGTGATGACCAGCCGTGCTTCGGACATCCGCTTCGCGTCGTCCGGTCGTGGCTCGTACTCCTCGACGTGTGCGCCGGCCGGCACGATCGAGCCGACCGTCATCCGGTCGCCCGCGACCTGCTTCGCCATGTCAGCGAGGATCGTCGTCGTCGCCAGGATCTGTGGGCTGCCGCTCGAGACGACGCCACACCCGGCGAGCGGCAATGCTCCGAACAGGAACACGAGCACGACCGCGAACTTCCGCATCGAAGCTGTCTCCTCGCGAGAATGGGTCTCAACAGATTAATGAGAATCATACTCGAAACTCCTGATGCGAGGCGTATGCTGTCCACATGCAACGAACCGCGAGCCGAACGGCCCTCGCGAAGCGGATCACCTCGCGCGGCAGGCGGCTCACGAAGCAGCGGGTCATCGTCGCGCAGGCGCTCGCCGCCGAGCGGCAGGCAGTGTCGGCGCAGGAGCTGTACGAGCGCCTGCACCGTGGCCATCCGCGCCTCGGCCTCGCCACTGTGTACCGGGCGCTTGAGGCGCAGGTCGAAGCCGGAATGGCGACGCGGCTCGAGCGACCGGGTCACGTCTCCGCGTACGTCGCCTGCGTCTCGGAACACCACCATCACCTGGTGTGCACGAGCTGCCAGCGCGTCGAGGACGTCGACGAGACCATCCTGCGCCCGGTCCTCCGCGGGATCCGCGATCGCCATGACTTCCAGGTGGACCACGAGCGGCTCGACTTCTATGGCCTCTGCGCGCGCTGCCGCCGGGAACGGGCCGCGCTCTAGGTCAGACCGCGCCGCGCGAAGAACACCGCGATCGCCGTGGTGACCGGCACACACAACACAAGGCCGATGCTCGCGGCGAGCACCGTCAGGATCGACGCGACGATCTCCTCGCTGTTGAGCGCGACCGACAACGGCTGAAAGCCGAGTGAGAGCAGGAGCACGAGCGGGAGTGCTCCGCCGAAGTATGCGAGCGCAAGCGTGTTCACCAGGGACCCGATGTGGTCGTGGCCCACGTTCAGCGCCGAGCGATAGAGCTCCGCCGGTCCCAGCCCCGGCTCCACCGCGGCGAGCTCCATCGTCGCCGAGGCCTGGCCGACGCACATGTCCACGAGCGCGCCGAGCGAACCCACGATGACGCCCGCCAGGACCAGCCGCGGCATGTCGATGCGGCCGTCGGTGCCCACCGCGAGGACGATCTGATCCTCTGTGCCGAGGCCGGTCAGGCGCAGCGTCGTGAGGCCAACGACAGCGACGACAGTGATCACCACCAGACCGGCGAGCGTGCCGAGGAGCGCGGCGAGGCTCTTGCGATTCAGGCCGTGCACGACGAACACGGACACGGTGACGACGCCCGCCGCGCCGACCAGCGTCGCGATGAGCGGATCGCCGCCGCGCTGCAGCGCCGGGACGATCGCGAGCAGGAATACCGCGATGCTCGCGGCAAGTCCCGCGAGCGCGGCGAGCCCCTTAAGCCGCGCGACGGCGAGCAGTGCCACGAAGAGCACGAGCGCCAGCGGTGCGAGGGCCGGGAGGCGGACGATCTCCTCGACCGAGTAGGTACGCGCGCTGCCCTCGCGAGTCTCCGTGACGAGCACGCGGTCGCCGGGCTGCAGGAAGCCATTCGAGTCGAGCGCGCGGCGGCCGCCCCACTCCACCGTGACGACCTCGCCGCGGTAAAGGCCGTTGTCGAGCTGAAGTTCGATCCGCTGGAAGGGCTGGCGCATACCGATGGGCGCCGGATTGCGGTCGCCGATCTCGATCACGCGCACGACGTGGGCGTCGAGCACGCTGACCCCCTGTCCGCGGTTCATGTCTTCGCAACCGACAAGCGCCACCAGCGCGACCGCGGCGAGAAGACCGAAGCGGAGCGCCGCGGAGACAGGCCTCACCCCGCCGAACGATATCGGTTCGATCCCGCGCGTTCAGGCGGACATGACCGACAATGCGCAAGCCGATGCGACACAGCGTGTACCTCACTGCCCTCCTGGCGACGGCGCTCGTCGCGTGCGGCGGCCTGACGCTCGGGTCGCCGACGGCTTCGACCCTGCCCACCGGGAAGTACCGGGGCGTCGGCACGGGCGCCGGCCTCGAATCCCTCACCGCCCTGGCAACGCGTTTCCAGGCGCTGCACCCCGGCGTGGAGCTCAGGCTCGAGGACGTTGGCGCTGAAACGAGCATCGCGCTGGTCGCCAACGGCGATGCGGACTTCGGCTTCCTGAGCCGCGATCTCAAGCCCGACGAGACAACGCGGCTCACGTCGATCCCCTACGCGGGGACCGGCACCGGCCTCGCGGTCAACCCCCTGAATGCGATCGGCGCCCTGACGACGGAGCAGGTCCGCAAGATCTACTCAGGCGAGACCACCGACTGGTCGCAGGTCGGCGGCCAGCCTGGCGACATACGGCCACTCGTTCGCGAGAGCGGCAGCTCGACGCGCGCGAGCTTCGAGGCCTACTTCTTCGGTGGCAAGCCTACGTACGGCAAGAACGTCATCGAGGTCGTCGAATCGGGTTCGACCTACCAGGCCGTGCGCGACTTCAAGGGCGCGATCGCGATGATCACGATCCAGAAGACGACGGCGGAGGACCCGACCCTCCGATTACTCGCGCTCGACGGCATCGCCGCGACGACGCGCAACGTGAACAGCGGCACCTATCCGGTACGCCGGCCGATCATCCTCACGGTGCACCCCGATCCCGCCCGGATGAAGCCCGCGGTGGCCGCGTTCTTCGATTTCATCAAGACCGCCGAAGGTCAGGAGATCCTCGCCGGCTTCTAGCCTTCGCCGCCGAAGAGGAGCTGCTGCAGATCGGGCAGCGCGGTCCCGAGACCTACGATGAAGAGCGCGCCGATGACCAGGCTCGCGACACCCGCGAACGCTCCCACGATGACGTAGAGCGTGCGCATCCGCTGTGCTCCGATGAATCCGCTCGCGCTCACGACCGCGACGAGCGTGTTCGAGAGGAGCAGACCGACGACGAAGGCGAGGAGGATCACGATCCCGGTCGTGCCCGTGACGCCCGCGATCCCCGCGAGAAGCAGCGCCTGCGAACCCGTTTCCGCGCCGATGCCATGGATCATCCCGACCCCGAACGCGGTGCGCGGACCGTACTGCGTCGAGTGCGCGGACGGCCGGTGCTCGTGCCCGTGGATGCGCGACTGCAGCGCGTCCCAGGCATTGCGCGCGAGATCGAAGACGAGCATCCAGCGGCTCCGCATCCGGAACTCGCCTTTGCCGCGCAGGTACTGCACGACCGAATAGATCACCCACGCACCGAGCAACACCAGCGTCACGCCGACGACCTTCTCCAGGATCGGATCCACCCAGCTGGGCAGGACCGCGCCCAGCGTCAGCGCGACTGCCCCGAGCACCAGGACGACTGACGCATGACCCAGCGCGTAGAGCGACGCGAGTCCGATCGCGTGCCGCTGCTCGTGCGCGAAACGCGACTCGCCAAAGGCATGCATCGCGCCCGGTCCGCTCACGGCGTGCTCGTGAACGTGCGCGCGCATCTCGCCGGCGTCGTGACCGTGCGGCGTCACCGGCGACGCGGCCGGCACGTCGACCTCCGCATGCCCCGCGGTCGTCGTGCTCGTGATATCGGTGATCGCCGCAATGTGGTCCCAGTCGAATCCGTGCCGGAAGCCGAGCGCGGCCATACCGAGCAGCAGCACGACAACGCTGAGGTCCACGAAGTGCAGCGTATCGAGCGACCGGGCTTATCGCAATAAGCCGCAATAGTGGTCTGTTGCAACAGGCTCGCGTTTGCGCGAGGCTTGCGCGATGGAGATCGACGAGCGACTCCGAGCCAGCGGGAGACGGATGACCGTTCAACGCCGCCTCGTGCTGGAGGCGCTGCAGCGTGCGCGTCACCACGTGACCGCGGACGACATCGCGACGCGCATCCGCGCGCGCCACCCGCAGATCGACCCCTCAACGGTCTACCGGAACCTCGAAGCGCTCGAGGAGCTCGGCTATGTGACCCACAGCCACTTCGACGACCGCGTGACGCGCTGGCACCGCGCCGATGCCCAGCGCCACGGCCACCTCGTCTGCCGGAGCTGCGGGGCGGAGCAGGAGCTCCCGATCGAGCTCCTTGAGCCGCTCGCACGCCGGCTGCGCGACGAGCATGGCTTCCGGGCCGACCTGGCGCACTCGGCGATCGTTGGTATCTGCAAGGTCTGTTCGAACGTATCCTCTGTTCAGTGATGCGCCTTATCGCCATCGTCGTCTTCGCGCTCGCCGTCACCGGCGCCACGCTCGCTGGGTCCGGGCTCGTCGTCGCGCCGCACATCGACCCGCCGGGGACACCGAAGTATCACGACCACGTCCTCGCGGCGTATCGCCTCCCGATCTTCCTCGCGGGCGTTCAGGCGCGCTTCGATCCGCGCCAGGGCGTTCTCACCGAGCATTTCATGGACGTCACGACGTACTCGTTCGTGCTCGCCCTGCTCGTCTTCGCATGGCCGCGGCTGTTTCGACCAGCGCGGCGCCCTGTCGCGGAGCTCGGACTGGAGCGGATCGCGCGGGCTCAGTGGCGCTCGCCGCTCATCCTCGGACCGCCACGCGTCTGACCCTCCCGCGAGCGGACGGCCCGGGGAACGCCGGGCACGAAAGACCTAGGAGGGTCAAATGACGCGCCTTATCTCGCTCGTTGCGGCGACACTGGTCGTCGTCGCGAGCTTCATCGCCTTCGCGGGCACCGCGGCGGCGCATGAGAGCCGCACCGTTGGGCCGTACGAGTTCGAGGTCGGATGGCTGACCGAGCCCGCATTCGTCGGCCTCATGAACGGTCTCGACCTGAATGTCACGGACACGCGATCGGACAAGGCCGTGGAGGGTCTCGAGAAGACGCTCACGGTCGATCTGCAGACCGGCGGACTCGCGCCGCTTCCGCTCACCCTCGCCGCGCGCTTCGGCACGCCCGGCGCGTACGACGGCAATTTCATGCCGACCGTGGCGGGTACATACACCTTCCACATCAAGGGCAAGATCGCGACTCTCGACATCGACGAGACGTTCGAGTCCGGGCCGGGCCGCTTCGACGACGTTGAGTCCACGACGGCGATCCAGTACCCGACCAAGGTGCCCGCCGGCGACGAGCTCGGCAAGCGCCTCGACGACCTACAGAGCGGCATCGATCAGACACGGCTGCTGTCCGCCGCGGCCGTCGTCATCGGCATCGTCGCCATCGGGGCGGCCTTCGCGATGTCCCGGCGCCGCGCCTAGTGCGCGGACTCCTCGCGGCACTCGTCGCCGCGTCCGTCCTCGTCCTGATGGGCGGCGCGGCGGCGGCGCACGCGAACTACGTCAGGTCGAACCCCGCGTCCGACGCTCAGCTGACCAAGCCGCCGACGGAGGTGCGCGTCACGTTCAGCGAGACACCGGACGCGCGCGGAAGCGACATCGCGGTGCTCGACGTGAGCGGCAATCGGCTCGACAAGCGTGACATGACGGCGGTGAGCGACGAGGCGAACACGCTGCGCGTCTCGCTCGGTGCGGTCGGCGACGGCGGTTACCTCGTCTCGTGGACGACCGTGTCGGCCGTCGATGGTCACGAGACGAAGGGAGCATTCGCATTCGCCGTCAACGCGCCGCTCCCGGCGATCAAGGACATCGGACCGTCCGCTCCTCCACCAACAGCGCTCGAGATCGCCGGACGCTCGCTGTCGTACGGCGGGATGGCGCTGCTGACAGGCCTCGCATTCTTCACGATGTTCATCCGCGTCCCGACCGGCGGCGCGGAGACGCGGCGCGAACAGCGCCTCGTGATCATCGGCGGCGCGGCGCTCCTGACGGGCAGCGCACTGCTCGTCCTGAATCAGGGCGGGAACATCCCAGGACGGCTGCTCGCGCTGCTCGGATTGCGTGCGCTCGCCGGTGTCGCGGCGCTGGCGACGCTCGCCGTGCCATCACGCCTGCTGCTGGCGGACGCGCGCCGCGAGGCGATCGCCTTTTGCGGGCTCGCCGCCGGTCTCACCGCGACGCTCGTGTCGCATGCCGCGGCGAGCGGTGACCTCCGCTACGTCGCGCTCGATTATCTGCACGTCATCGCGATCTCGATCTGGCTCGGCGGCGTCGTCACGTTCTCCTACGTGGCGATGCCGTCAGCGCGGGCCGAAGACCCGCGGGAGCTCGGACGGACCGTCTGGCGGTTCTCGCTGACGGCGCTCGCCGCGGTGGCGGTGATCGTCACCACCGGGACGCTGCAGTCGCTCGACCGTCTGGTCCTCGTCGAGGATCTCGTCGAGACCCCGTACGGCATCGCGCTGCTCACGAAGATCCTGCTGCTGCTCGGGCTGCTCGCGCTCGGCGCCCTCAACCTGCTGGTGTGGGGGCCGCGCATGCGACGGGGCCTGGCGGCGAGCGCGCAGTTCCGGCGCGGTGTCCTCGGTGAGACCGCCCTCTTCGCGGGCGTGCTCGTCGCCGCGGCATTCCTCACCTCGGTCGCGCCGCCGGCGCAGGCGAACGGCGCCGCCTTCGACGAGACCAAGCACGCCGGCGGCATCCGGGTCGAGCTGCTGACCACGACCACGCTCCCCGGACGCAACCGCTTCGTCGTCAGGGTGCAGCAAGGCCTCACGCCGATCACGGGCGCGGAGAAGGTCACGCTGCGCTTCACGATGGTCGAGCACGACATGGGCGAGCAGGAGCTCGTCACGACCGAACGCGCGCCCGGTGAGTACGTCGCCGAGGGGAGCCCGACGGCGATGCTCGGCCATTGGAACGTCGAGGCGATCGTCCGTCTGGCCGGCCGGCCGGACATCCACGCGTTGTTCACAGTGCCGCTCTCCCAGCCCGCAGGCCAGGACGCGACAACGAAGGTCCTCGCGGTCCCCCCTTACCAGCTCATCGTCTTCTCGGAGCCGTTCCAACCGCAGGCCGGCGCACCCATCACTATCAATGTCGTCGTGGTGGACTCGAAGGGCGATCCGGTGACGGGCAAGAAACTGGGCGCGACGTTCAGTGGGCCGAGCGCGCAGGGGCCGCTCGAGGGCGTCGAGAACGCCGCCGAGCTCGGGCCGGGCCGCTACCGGTTCACGCTCGGGGGCCTCGACGCCGGCTCGTGGAAGATCACGCTCATCCTGAGCGACGCCGGCAGGGCCGTGTACGACCTCGATGTGGGCAGGTGACGCTGCTTTCCGTACTGCCGCACGGCGCGACCGGCACGTGGCTCGACGAGATCATCGAGTTCGGACTGCCGCTCGTCATTCTCATCGCCCTGTACGTCTGGTCCTCCCGTAAGCCGAAGGAGAAACACAAGTGACCTTCCCCATCTCACGGCAGGGTCTGCAGGACATCGCGCAGTTCCTCATCGCGGGCGCGGTCGTCTTCGTGCTGCTCGCCCTCGTGACGCGCTATCGCGGCGGCGAGTGGCGGCGGTTCGTGATCAGCGCCGGCGCACTGGGCGCGAGCGTCGTCGTGTCGTACGCGCTCGCGTTCACCGTCGCGCCGAACATTCCCACCCCGGCGGTCCCGTTCACCGCGCGCTTCGCCCAGAACCCGACGCCCGACACGTCAGAGACGATCGACAAGGGCCGCGCGACGTTCCAGGCGAACTGCGCGATCTGTCACGGACCGCGCGCACTCGGTGACGGCCCGCAGGCCTTCCTGCTGCAGCCCCGGCCAGTGAACCTGCAGTTGCACGTGCCGCAGCACGCGCAGGGCGAGGTCTACTACTGGATGACCAACGGCGTCGCGGGCACGGGCATGCCGGCGTGGAAGGAAGTGCGGGCGCCGGACGGATCGCACCTCAGCGGACTCACGGACACTCAGCGTTGGGAGGTCGTGCGCTACCTCCAGGCGCTCGCGTCAGGAAAGGTCGATCGCTAGATCGGGCTCGATCCGGTGATCGTGGCGCGCGCGACCTTGATCGGCGGGCAGAGACAGACAATCGAGCCCATCCCGTTTGAAGACCACCAGTCCCGCGCGAGACGCTGCGGTCCCATGAGCTCGATGCCGGAGAAGAGATCGAGCGCGCTCATGGTGTAGCGGACGTTCGCGAGGGCCCGAGTGATGCGACCGTCCTCGATCAGGAACGTGCCGTCGCGCGTGGTGCCGGTCATCGTCGCGCGCTTGGGGTCCGGTGTGTTCGTGTAATGGAAGCGCGTGATGAGCACGCCGCGTCTCGTCGCACGGATGAGCTGTTCGCGCTTCGCGTCGCCGCCGGCCATCGTGAGATTGCCGGCGTGACCGCCGACGCTGTAGCGGCGCGGATCCGCGGCGTGCCCGGTCGAGCGCGTGTCGAACCAGCGCGCCGACTGGCGGTCATGCACGACCCCTTTCGCGACTCCGCCCTCCACGAGCGCGACCCGCTGCTTCGGCGTGCCCTCCACATCGAACGGGACCGCGAGGGTGCGCGCGTCGAGCGCGTCGTCCCACAGTGAGAAACGCGGACCGGTCACCTGCTCGCCGAACCTGCCGGCCATGAACGACCGGCCGTCCTTCAGCGTCTGCCCGCTCAAGCCGGTGAGCGACATGAAGCGCAGGACCTCGGCAACGGCGAGCTCCTCGAACACCGCTTCGTAGTCGCCCGGCGGGAGCTGCGTGCGGTCGCGGTCGAGGGCGGCCTTCTCGATGGCGCGCGCAGCGACGTCGGAGGGATCCAGCGAGCGCGTGCTCCAGCCCAGATCCTCGGCCCATCCGGTCCCGGTGTCGCTCGTCACCAGCGCGCGCAGATACGCCAGCGTGCTCGGCGCGTACGCCGACGCGCCCTTCGTATTCGCGAGCGCGTCCTCGGTCAGCTCGATCTGATGCGTGCCTGCGGCGCGGAAGCCGCGGACCTTCACCGCGGCGGTGATGCGTTTGATCGCGTCGGCCTGGCTCGCCGCGTCGGCGCGCGCCGTCTCGGCGTCGTACGCGTTTGGCTCCGATGCGGGAGCCGGCTCCGCAAGGCCGGGCCAGTCGGCATTGGGGGCACTCTCACGCGCCGCGGCACACGCATCCGCGACCAATCGCCGGAGGTCGGCGGGGTCGAGCGAGTTGGCGTTCGCGATGCCGACCGCGCTTCCTACGACGGTCCGCGCCTGCACGAGCGTCTCGTCCGCGACCGCGTTCTGGTGGATCTCGTTCTTCGCGTATCTGCTGATCGCTGAGCGGCGGCGGTGGACCCAGAGCTCGGCCTCATCGGCCTTCGCGTCACGCAGCGCGTCCTGGAGCGGCGCGAGCATCGCGTCGCGACCAAGTACCGTCACGCGCGCACCTCGATCGGCACGTCGCGAAAGCGCGCGTGCGCCGCGCCGTGCCCGACGCGCATGAGCTGCAGCGGCTCGCCTTTCGCGCACGAAAGGAAGCCGTGCAGCTCCCAGTCGTCGGCGACGCCGTCGCAGCGGCCCCAGAACGCGGGCGTGAGCGACTGGAAGGACACGCCCCGGGCGTAGCCCTCCAGCGCGCCGCGGCGGATCACGCGCGCCGACTGCGTCGAGAAGTGGAAGTTCTGCCGCTTGTCGTCCAGCGAGTACGACGCCGGTGCCTCGAGGAGCAGGCCGTCATCGACGCCCTGGAGCAGCGCGTCGTAGCTCTGCGCTCCCGGATCAAGGCTCACGTTCACCATCCGCACGATCGGGAAGTGCTGCCAGCCCTCGGCGCGCGCGGAGCCGATCGCGACCGGCACCCCGAGCGCGGCCGCCGTTTCCCGCGACGTCAGGTAACCCACGAACGTCCCGCGGTCGATGAGCTTGGTCCGCATCGCCGGTACGCCGTCGTCGTCCCACCCGAATGTTCCCATGCCGCCGGGGACCGTCGCGTCGGCTGTCATCGACACGTGTTCGGAGCCGTAGCGGAGCGTTCCGCGGTCCTTCGGCCACATGAACGTCGTGCCCGCGAACGCGACCTCGTACTCGAGCACGCGGTCGGCCTCGGTCGGGTGGCCGCACGACTCGTGTACGAGCAGCGCGAGGAACTCGGGCGTGAAGACGAGCGTCGTCGGCCGCTCCGCCGCGAGCGGCGCGTCGAGCATGGCCTCGACATCGTCGCGATAGCGCGCCGCGCGCCGGGCGAGGTCGAGATACTCGATGAACTCCCAGCCGGCTTGGCGTGTGAGGCGACCGTCATACCGCTGGGCGGGCTTCGCGCCGGCCTTGACCGCGGTGACGCTCACGCCCGCGCCGGACTCGACGATCTCCTGCTGCACGTCGGTTCCCTCGCTCGTGACGAGATGCTTGCGCGTGCGGTATGCGGCGACGCTCCCACGGCGCGACACCGCGTGCGGACCCTTGAGGTTCGCGTCCGCGGCGCGCAGTAGCGCGATGCGCTCCGGGACCGGGACCGCGAATGGATCGCGCTCGAGCGTCGTCCGGTATTCGCCGCGTTGTGGCGCGACCGCCGCGAGCGCGACGGGCGCCGTGCGTGTGCTCGCCGCGGCCTCGGCGCGCGCGAAGGCCTCGTCCACGACGGTGCGCAGCGAGGTCTCGCCACGGCGGTCGGTCGCGGCGAAGCCCCAGGCGCCCCTGTGGATCACACGGAAACCGATGCCGCGATCGCTCGAGCGCGTGACCGACTCCACCTCGCCGTCCCGGACCGACACCGCTTCGAACTCGCGCTCGACGCGGCGAGCGTCAGCGTAGGCCGCGCCCCGTCGCGCGCCGAGATCGACGAGGTCCGCCAGCTGGGCGTCGCGCTCGGGCACGTCGGAAGACTAAGTGAGTGACACGTGTGGAGTCCGTCGGTACACTGGCAGCAGAACAAAACGGCGCGCGCGACGACCAATGCGTTCGTGATGGACGCGCTCGCGTACCGACCGCGCTTCGGCGTCACGAATCACGTGAGCCAAAGAGCGTTTGGACGAGGGTGAGCATCAAGCGCGTGACTCCGACAGGGGTCCGCGAACGGGTCGGGCGGCGTGTGCGCTCCATAGGAGAATCTCTTTGCCCGACGTCGCTCTCCTCATTGACTGGGAGAACGTCTACTACACGCTACGGCAGCACACCACCGGACCGCTGCCGTCATCCCTCGCGATCCTGCAGGCCATCCTCAAGAAGGCCGCCGAATTCGGCCCTGTGCGCGTGAAGCTCGCGATCTTCGGACAGGAGGTCGCGATGCAGGACGAGACGCTGCTCATGGCGCTCGAATTCACCGGCATCGAGCCGATCCCCGTGGCGCAGCGCATGAGCGGCCGGCTGCTCAAAGGCCGGTCCGACGCTGTCCTCATCACCCGCGCGATGAAGCTCCTGTACAAGGATCGACCGGAGGTCGAGGTGTGGTTCATCGTCTCGGGCGACCGAGACCTGAACGCACTGTGCAAGGCCCTCAAGGACGAGGACAAGAAGGTCTATCTCGTCGCAGGCGATCTCTCGCTCGCCAACGAGCTCCGCGAGTCGCCACATCTGCGGGACGACGTCTTCCTGCTCGAGGATCTCATCCCGGAAGCGCGATGGACACGCGGCGGCCTGCGCATCGACGACACGCAGCACGGCAAAGAAGAGCGGCGCCCCGAAGAGCCCGCGGCCTCACGGACGCGCGCTCGTCGCAGCGGTGCCGGACGCGGACGCGGCGGCGGCGCACGCGCGACGCCACCGGTCGTGCCGGCCGTCGTGCCGACCGGAACGCCGGAGTCAGAGAAGGAGCAGCGCCGGCTCGCCCTCCTGCTGCTCGACCAGCTCGTCGCGACGCGCGCGTCGTCGATGGCGCGCGGCGACTTCGTCCGCTCCGTCGTGCCGCTCTCCGAGACGGAGGCGTCCAGCGTCCTCGAACAGCGGATCGACGCCGCGATCGAGCAGCGCCACATCGAGGGGAAGTTCGAAGGCCGCGTCCGCGCGAAGGCCAAACAGCTCCTCGCGCCGAACCTCAGCTCCCCGCTCGTGGCCGAGACGTACTTCCATTTCGTGCGCCTGCTCCGTCGCATCAACACGGTCACCAAGGACACCAAGCGCGTACCGGTCGTCGAGGCCGTGCTCGACCCTCTCTCCCGCGCGGACCAGCCCGGCGGCATCGCGCGTGGCCGGTCACAGCGGCGCGTTCTTCTCGAGACGCTGTTCAACATCGCCGAGGAGCGCGGCGCCATCCAGAGCGAGTCGGTCCAGCGCGACGGCCGCGAGATCACGATGTGCTGGCTCGTCGACGACCACCCGCTCGTCGTCTACGCCCGCCAGCCCGCAGCGGCGATCGCGCATCTGTTCAACTTCGTCAGCACGACACGCGCGCACGGTGACCGCGCCGACTGGGTGAACGCGGCGCTGTTCGCGGAGCTGCTCTCGCGCGTCGAGGGCGACGCACTCGAGTCGAACATCCGCAGCGCCGTGGAGCGCGGGGTCATGAAGCCCGAGGACCACGGGAAGAAGGCCGGCTTCGTGGTCATGCGCGACCATCTCGAGGTCCGCACGATCCTGGGCGAGTTCGGCGGCCTGAATGGCGACGCCCTCGAGCGTGTCGCAGCCGCGACCGCGCCTGAGCCGGAGGCGGAGGACCAGGCCGAGACACCTGTGACGACGGCGACCGCGGCGACCGCCGACACGCCGGCGGAACCACGCAAACGCACACGGCGCGGATCGCGCGGAGGACGCGGGCGCGGTGGACGCGGGCGCAAGAGGACGACCGCGGCGGGAACGGGAACGGAAGCCGCGGACTGATGGCGCGCATCCTCATCGTCGAAGACGACGCCGCCAGCATGGACCTCGCGCTCCGCATCGTGCGGCTCGCGCGGCATGAACCCATCACGACGATGGACGGCGAGACCGCGTTCGCGGTCGCGCAGGCGACTCACCCGGAGCTGATCCTGCTCGACCTGCACATTCCACGGCTCGACGGCTACGCATTCGCACGCGCGGTCCGCAGAGAGACGTGGGGCAAGGACATGCGCATCGTCGCCGTCTCCGCGTCGGCGACGCCGCCCGATCGCGAACGCGCACTCGCCGCGGGCTGCGATGGATTCCTCGCCAAGCCGTATTACCCGGAGCAGCTCCGCGCGGTGATCGACCAATACCTGCCCCCGCACGCAAAGCGCACACACAAAGACCGCTGATCGGAGAACGGCCGGCTCATCGCTCGCTTGGACGCGCAGCGACGGCGCCGCGTTCGACGTCCGATACGCGACCGTTGCAGTAAACGCGCACGACCGGCGTAACGATGCCGCGGCGTGGCATGCCATGCGCAGCCAAGGAGGCATGGTCACCCGTAGTGGCGCACGCACACGGATCGTCCTCGTCGTCGAGGACGACAGGCCGATCGGGGAGCTGCTTGCCGGCGTCATCAACGACGAAGAGGGCTACCGCGCGATCCACGTGACTCGGCCGACGGAGGCACTGCACGCGATGGAGCGGATCAAGCCGGACCTGCTCGTGCTCGACGTCGGCCTGCCCGGGATGAGCGGCCTGGAGCTCTACGACCGCCTGCACCTGGACGAGCACCTGCGAAGCGTGCCGGTCATCTTCGAGACGGCGGTGTCAAGAGAGCATGGGGCCGAGTTCCGCAAGCGCGGGATTAGCAAGGTGCTGCAGAAGCCCTTCGACCTTGACGAGCTCATCGCCAACGTGAAGGAGCTGGCTCCGCCGATCGCGGCTTAGTCCGCGGCCCCGTTCTCGACGCGGCCGCGCGACTTCGCGACACGCGCGATCTCATCGCTGGTCGCCTGCGAGCTGGCCACGAGCGTTCGGAAGGCATCCTGGTCGAGCACCAGGATCTCAAGCGACGTCTTCGCCCGGACCGTCGCGTTCCGCGTGTCTCCGCTGAGGATGCCGACCTCGCCGAAGTAGTCGCCGGCGCGCAGCGTGTTGAGCGTGCGCTCCGCGCCGCTCCCGTCGCGCTGGACCACGACCGCCTCGCCCTTCGCGATGACGAAGAAGCGATCGGATCGCTCGCCTTCGCGGATGACGACCGCGCCAGGCGGGAAGGTGAGGATCCGCATCCGAGTCGCGGTCTGGGCCACGACCTCGCGCGGAGCCTGCGGGAAGGCGCGCTCCGTGTGCTTCAGCTCCTCGATGTACCGCTCGGCATGGAGCACGGCCGTCGTCGCATCGCCGACCGCTGTGGTGATCTGCTTCGCGAGCTGAGCGCGCGTATCCCCCGCGGCGTAGACGCCCGGGATGCTCGTCTGCATGAACTGATCGGTGATGAGGTAGCCGTTCTCGTCGTGATCGATGTGATCAGCGAACAGCTGCCGGCCCACCGGCTTGAAGCCGACGAAAACGAAAACGCCCTCGACCGGTATGCGCTCGACCTTTCCGGCACGCGCGACGTCCATCCACTTCACGGCCGTGCCGTCGCCGCCGATCTCCGTGACCGTCGCGGGCGTCACGGTGTGGACCATGTCCTTCGCGAGCAGGCGGTCCTGCAGGATGGCCTGCGCGCGGAAATCGCTCCGGCGATGCACCAGGTGCAGCTTCTTCGCGAAGCGTGTGAGGAAGAGACCCTCCTGAAATGCGCTATCACCCCCGCCGATGACCGCGAGGTCGCTGCCTTTGAAGAACGCGCCGTCGCAGACGGCGCAGTACGAGACACCGCGGCCGTGATACTCCGTCTCTCCGGGAACGCCGAGCTTGGTCGGCTCGCCGCCGACCGTGACGATCACGGCATACGCACGGTGCGTGGTGCCATCCTCGAGCTCGACGATCTTTCGATCGCCCTCGACGCGGATCTGCTTGACCGGCGCGTAGGTCTCGATCTTGAGACCGAATTTGCGCGCATGATCCGCCATCTTCTGGGCGAGCTCGGCCCCGGTCACGGACTCGAACCCCGGGTAGTCCTCGATGAGCTCGGTGTTCAGGATCTCGCCGCCGGTGTCCTTGCCCTCGAGCAGGACGGCGTTCATGTTCGCGCGCGCGGCGTAGAGTCCGGCGGTCAGCCCGGCGGGGCCACCGCCGATGATGACGAGGTCGTAGTCGGCCAAGAGCGGTCCTTTCTGGAAAGAGCTTCCACAGACTAGAACAGCGGAGCATTCCATCGGCATTCCGCAGACAGAGCGCTGGCTTGCCCTCGGTGACTCCTTCACGATCGGAACGGGGACCACGCCGGATCGTTCGTTCCCGGCGGTGCTGACGCGCCTCTGGGCCGACCGCGGACGCGCGGTCGTCCTCAGGAACCCCGCGGTGAACGGTTACCGCACCGACGACCTCATCGCGGAAGAGCTGCCGCAGGCCGCACTCCTCCGGCCGACGCTTGTGACGGTACTCATCGGTGCCAACGACATCGTCGCCGGATCGTCGGACGACCGCTATCGCGCGCAGCTGCGCACGGTGCACGCGCGCCTGCGCGCCGACGCACCCGCCGCGGTCGTGTACGCGCTGCCGCAGCCGGATTGGTCGCTATCGCGAGCCGGCGCGTCGTTCGGAGCGCCCGCGACGATCGCCGCGCGCATCGAGCGCTTCAACAGCATCGCGCGCGAGGAAGTGGAGCGCGCCGGCACCGGATACGTGGACATCTTCCCGCTGATGCGCGACCAGATGCGCCGCGGGATGCTCGCGGCCGATGGACTGCACCCGTCGGCGGCGGCGTACGCCGAGTGGGCCGAGGCGCTGCGCGACCGGCTCGCCGCTAGGCGGGCTTCGTGACCATGAGGAAGACGATGACCACCACGATGATCGCCAGGACGATGCCCACGCTGCGGCCACGCGCCGCGAGACGCTGGTATTCCTCGCTCCCCGGCCCTTCGCTCTCCAGCACGCGGATCTGATCGCGAAGCGTCGGCGTATACACGCCGAGGCCGACGAACACGAGCACAAGCCAGAGACCGATGGCGCCCGCGATCCACAGCCGGCTGAATGGGATGCCGGCGTTCACGACCATGAACAGGCCGGTGATCAGGAGGAGGCCGTACGCGGGATTCGCGAACCGGTCGTCGAGGATCTTGATCGTGCGCAGCACGTGGCTCTGCGTCGCCTGCGGCGCTTTCGCGGCGCGCGCGAGCCAGATCCCGTACGAGGCGTTGAACCCGACCGCGATGATCGCGAGCAGAACGTGAAGAAACGTTGCGAGCTGGTATTCCATTCTTGGCTCTTTTCCCTACGTCCGCGCGGTGATCGGTATGGCGGCGCCGTTCACGCCGCTCGCCTCGCGCGATGAGAGAAAGAGGATGACACTCGCGACCTCATCGGGCGACGGCCAGAGCTTCGGGTCGGCCTTCGGCATCTGCGCGCGGTTGACCGGATGATCGATCGTCGTCGGCAACACGGCATTCACGGTGATCCCTTCGCCCTTTACATCGGCCGCGAGGGACTCCGTCCACCGGACCAGCGCGCTCTTCGACATCGCGTACGCCGCACTGTTCCGCCCGCCCCTCTGCGCGCCGACGGCCGAGACGCTCACGATCCGGCCGTAGCCACGCGCTCGCATCGGCCGAAGACAGGCCGCGCCGGCCGTGACCGCGGTCAGCACGTTGCTGTCCCACAGCTTGCGCATGAGACCGGTGTCGAGCGCCGATCCGCCTTTGAATGTGCCGGCGAGATTATTGAGGATGTCGAGGCGCCCCCACGCACGCAGCACGCGCTCGACGAGCGCATCCATCGCCGACGTGTCGGCGGGGTCGGCCTTGATCACGAGAAGCCGCTGATCATCATCGTCGCCCGCGAGATCGGTGAGCGCCGCCCGCAGCGCCTCGCCCTTCGCCGCGTCGCGCACCGCCGCGGCGACATGCGTCCCACGCGTGAGATACGCGCGCACCACCGCGACTCCGAGATTGCCGTTCGCGCCGGTGACGACCGCTGCGTGAGACGAATGATCAAACACGCGCCCGTAGTATGGGCACCGATGACCGTTCTCGAGCGCGTCAACGATCCGCGCGACATACGCGCGCTGAACAGAGACGAGCTGCTGCAGCTGTGCCGCGAGATCCGCGTGTACGCGGTCGACGCGGTCCAGCGCACGGGCGGCCATCTCTCGTCGAGCCTCGGCACCGTCGAGCTCACCGTGGCGCTCCACCGGGTCTTCGAGTCGCCACGCGACAAGCTCGTATGGGACACGGGGCATCAGGCGTATGTGCACAAGATGCTCACCGGTCGGCGCGAGCGCTTCGACACGCTGCGGCAGCTGGGGGGCATCTCCGGATTCCTCGTGCGGACCGAATCCGAGCACGATCAGTTCGGCGCTGGCCACGCCGGCACGTCGATCTCGGCCGCGCACGGCATGGCGCTCGCGCGTGACCTCAAAGGCGAGGAGTTTCACGTCGTCGCCGTCATCGGCGACGGCGCGTTGACGGCCGGCCTGGCTTTCGAGGGTCTCAATAATGTCGGCCACGATCACCGCCGGGTGATCGTCGTGCTCAACGACAACGGCATGAGCATCGCGCCGAATGTCGGTGCGGTGTCGCGGATGCTCGAGGCCGTGCGCACCGCGACCCCGTACCGCGGAGCGAAGCACATCGTGCGACAGGTGCTCGAGCACATGCCGGCCGGCGAGC
The DNA here is from genome assembly GCA_041493915.1 of Candidatus Limnocylindria bacterium. GTDB lineage: Bacteria > Chloroflexota > Limnocylindria > P2-11E > P2-11E > CF-39. Next base: position 24,123 of record JBGPZT010000002.1, on the reverse strand, counting down.
TCGCGGAAGAGGCGCGGCGCCGCATCTTCAACAGCCTCAAGGCGCTGCTCATCCCGAATCTCCTCTTCGAGCAGCTCGGCTTCACGTATTTCGGTCCGGTCGACGGTCACGATCTGTTCGCGGTCGAGAACGTCCTCGCAAAGGCACGCGATTTCCGCGATGGGCCGGTGTTCGTGCACGTGCACACGCAGAAGGGCCACGGATACGCCCCGGCTGAGGACGACAACGTGAAGTGGCACGGCGTGTCCGCGACCGGCGTGGCCAAGGCGACGGCGCCCCAGTACACGGCCGTCTTCGCCGACACCGTGCGCGAGATCCTGAAGGCCGACGACCGAACGGTGGCGATCACCGCAGCGATGCCAGGAGGCACCGGTCTGCTGCCTCTCTTCGGCGAGTTCCCGCAGCGCATCATCGACGTCGGCATCTGCGAGCAGCATGCGGTGACGATGGCCGCGGGTCTCGCGACGCAGGGCATCGTCCCGATCGTCGCGATCTACTCGACATTCCTGCAGCGCGGATTCGACCAGGTGCTGCACGACGTCGCGGTGCAGGACCTCTCGGTCGTCTTCGCGATGGATCGCGCGGGCATCGTCGGCGACGACGGCCGGACGCATCAAGGCCTCTACGACATCGCCTATCTCCGGCCGCTGCCGGGCTTCACGCTCATGGCGCCGAAGGACGAGGCCGAGCTGCGCGACATGCTGTGGACGGCTCATCGACACGCTGGTGCGCAGCGCGGTCCGATCGGCGTTCGCTTCCCGCGAGGCACCGGCTTCGGCGTGGCCTTCGCCGAGGCGTGGCACGAGATCGCGATCGGGGTGTCTGAGACGCTGCGTGAGGGCGCCGACATCGTCATCCTCGCGTACGGGCAGCCGGTCAACGCTGCGCTCGAGGCCGCGGAGACGCTGGCGCGCGAAGGGCTGCAGGCGACGGTCGTGAACGCGCGTTTCGCCAAGCCGCTCGATGCCGAGCGTTTCCTAGCGCTCGCCGCGCGAACGCCGCGGTTCGTCACGCTCGAGGAGCACGTCATCGCGGGCGGCTTCGGGTCCGCGGTCGCGGAGCTGCTCCATGAGCGTGGCGCGCGCGTCGAGACCCTGATGCTCGGCATCCCCGACGAGCACGTCGACCACGGTGCGCAGAGCCTCTGGCGGCGGCACTACGGGCTCGACGCGGAGGGCATCGCCGCCGCGGTGCGTGGGCGCTGGCCGCAGCTCGTGCGTTCGCGCGAGCCAGAGCAGACCGCGGGCTAGGCGGCGATCTCGCTCTTAGCGCCGCCCATAAGTCGGGCCGCGCGCGCGATCAGATCCTCGATGTCGAAGGGCTTGGCGAGGATCTCGTGCACTCCGGTGGCCGCGTTCGCGGTCTCGGCACGCTCCGGAAGCCCGGTGAGAAAGAGCACGGGCACGCCCTCCAAATTCGGATCGCTGCGCAGCAGATCGAAGACGTCGAGCCCATTCAATCCTGGGAGTCCGACATCGAGGATCAGCAGGTCGGGACGGTGCGCGGCGACCCAGTCCATCACCAGCGCACCGTTCGCGACGACGTCGGCCGCGACGTCAAGGCGCTCGGTGAGAGCCTGGCGCAGCAGGTCCGCGTTGCCCGGGTCGTCCTCTGCGATGAGGATGCGTTTCATGGTGCACATGGCTAGGTGCGTATGCACCGGGCGTGCCATGTGGCATGGCCGCTGCTCTGGCGACCGGGCATGAGGACCGGAGGCATCCTTGGCGCGCTCGTGTCCGTTCTCCGCTCGATCGCAAAACGGACCGGGGCCCTCGCACGCTGGAGCTTCGAGTCATCCGAAGAGGAACCTGCTCCGCCACCACCGCCGTTGCCCGGACCACCACACGGACCGATATCGGTGATCGACCTGCGGCGGGCCCGGCGACGCGACGAGGTCCCGCCGAGCGGAGACGTTCCGCCTAGCTAATCGTGCTCGGTCGGCCGCGGCGACGAGGTCGCACGTGGCGTTGCCGCGCGTTCGGTCGGGCGTGGCGAATTGGTGCGCTCGTTCCCGCGCGGCGAAGCCGTGTTGGTCGCAGGCGACGTACGTTGGTCCGAGCCGTTCGTGTCGCCCTTGTCTTTCTTGTCCCGCTTGTCCTTGGTGTTCTGCGTCGTGTCCTTGCGCTCTTCCTCGATCGCGCGCTCCACGGAGCCTCTGGCCTTGTCGGAGAGCCGGTCCTTCAGCTGCTCGATCACGATCTCGTGCTTGTCGCGCGCGGCGTCGGCGACGTTCTGCGCTGCCTCGCTCTTCTCTGCCGGCGCGGCCTGCTGCAGCGCGTCTACGGCCTCGCGGAAGCGGGTCACGGCGCGCGCGTATTCGTCCGACGCCGTCGGCGCCTTGTCGTCGCGACCGGCGACCTGCTCCAGCTCGCTGAGCCGCTGGTCCGTGATCTCAGAGAGCACGCGCACACGCTGGACATCGTCGAACGTAAGCGCGACGCGGACCTCCTCGATCGCGCGCTTGATGCCGAAGGTCGCATCGCCCGGGACGCTTCCGGCCGCGGCCGAACCCGCGCCGGCGATCAGCACCAGGGCGGCAAGACCGGCGGCGAGCGCGGGACGCAGCCACCTCGTCCAAGCGGTGTCGCGCGGCTTCGGCGTGAGCGTGACGGCAGCCTCGCGCATGAGACGCGCGCGTAGCTCGCGACGGAACTCGTCGCGGATCCGCGGCTCGGGGAGCCTCTGCCCGCTCAACCCAATGCCTCGCGCGAGGGGATCAGCTGTCGCAGTGCGCCGAGCGCGCGGAACTGGATCCCGCGAACCGTGCCCTCGCGCTTTCCGATCAACTTGGCGATCTCGTCGGTCGAGTAGCCCTCGAGGAAGCGAAGGACGATGACCTCCTGCTGCAGCGGCGTGAGCTGCGCGAGCGCCGTGCGAAGCGTGTCCTTGTCGGAGCCGGCGAGGACCTCGAGGTCGGGGTCGACGGCGTTGTGCACCTCGGGGTGCAGGAGCGCGTCCTCGAAAGAGACCTGTCGGCCGCCGCGGCGGACGTGATCGATGACGGCGTTGCGCGCGATCCGATAGAGCCAGGCGAGGAACGCCTGACGCGGCTCGTACCGCGGGATCGCTCGCAGTGCCTTCATGAACACTTCACTGGTGAGGTCTTCCGCCTCGGCGTCGTCCCGCACGCGGTAGTAGACGTAGCGGTAGACGGCGCTGACATGCCGGTCGTAGAGCGAGCCGAACGCTGCCGGGTCACCTTGGGACGCTTGTACGGCCAGAGCGGCATCCTCATCCTTTCCACCATGCGTAACGGTTTCGGGGAGAGGGTCGTTAGGAGCCTTCTCTCAGCTCAACGAGGCTAGATAGGCAACCAGAGCGGCCAGATCCTCCGGCGAAAGGTCCCGGGACAGACCCCTGGGCATCGAGTCGGGGTACCCAGGTACCAAGTGGGCCCCCGGGTCGGTGACCGACTGACGCAGGTAGTCCTCGGCGCTCAAGCCGGGGACCCGTTCTCCGGCCGCCCGGCCGACCTCGCTGAGGGGCGGCCCGACCGGGCGGAACAGATTGAAGAGGCTCCCTTCGTGGCAACTGGCGCAGCCCAGGGTGCGGTACACCTGCCGGCCCCGCGCTATCGGATCGGTCGCAACGGGCTCAGGCGCGCAGGCGATCGCGACGACAACGACGGCGAGGCTGCAGAGACATAGGAGCCGCCCCATCATGCGGCGCGTGCCGGAGAACGCATCGCTCCACGATGTCACGGTCGTCCTGGACGACCGCACGATCCTTCGGGGGATCTCACTCGAGCTCGGGCCCGGTCTCACGCTCCTTCGCGGACCGAACGGCGCCGGCAAGACCACGCTCCTCCGCGCCTTCGCCGGCCTCGCTCCGCTCGCGCGCGGTCGGCGGTCCATGCCGGGCGGTCCGCCGCTGTACATCGGACATCGCCCGATGCTCCTGCGCGGCCTCACGGCGCGCGAGAACCTCGCCTTCCTCGCCGCGTTCCGCGGCCTCGTCGCCAGCGATGTCGCCGACGCGCTGCGCAAGTGGGGTCTTGGCGATGAGATGGATCGTCCGGTCGAGCGACTGTCCGCCGGCCAGCGACGTCGCGCGTCGCTCGCGCGGATCGAGACGGAGCAGGTCGGGCTGGTCCTCCTCGACGAGCCGTTCGCGGATCTCGATGCGGACGCGCTCGTTCGCCTGCGCGCGGCGCTCAACACGTCGCTCATCAGGGGCCAGGCGGTGCTCATGGCGACGCACCTGCATCACGAGCTCGACCAGGACGCGGCCCACAGCTACGTCCTCGACGACGGCGCGCTGCGCGAGCTATGAACGAGTGAACGCCCTCGACCGCGCGCTGCTCATCGCGGCGCGCGAGCTCGCCGCGGAACGACGACACCCGGACGGCTTCGTCGCAGCGCTGACATTCACCGGCTTGCTCGTGCTCATGGAGAGCCTCGCGTTCGGGCCGGGGCAGGCTCGACAGCCCGGTGTGGCGAGCGCTTTGTTCTGGATCGCGATCCTGTTCGCGGCGACGCTGGTGGCGACGCGCTCGTTCGACCGAGAGCTCGAGGACGACGCGATCGACGCGGTCCTGGTGCTCGACGGAGGGCGTGAGGCGCTCTACGCGGGAAAGCTTGTTGCCATTTGGGTCGTTCTTGCGATCGTCGCACTCGCGGCTGCGCTTCTGTCGCTCGTACTGCTCGACCCGGGCGTCGCGCTCCCGGGACATCTCGTGCTCATCGGCGTCCTCGGGACGCTCGCGCTGCCGCCGGTCATCGTTCTCACCACGCTTCTCGCGCTGCGCGTGCGGGCGCGCGTCGCGCTGGTGCCGATCCTCTCGTTCCCGATCCTGATCCCGCAGCTCGTCGCATGCACGCAGGGTGCGGCAGCGGCTCTGACCGGTGACGCGTCGGCCGCTCTCGGATGGGCCGGCATCCTCGCAGCCTTCGCGCTGGTGTACGGGGCGCTCGGCCTTACCATCGTTCCTGCTGCCATCGAATGATCGAAACGACTGCGGCGCCCTTCCCCACCATCCGCGTCCAGCCCTGGCTGGGCCTGCTCGCGGTCGCCAGCTCGGTCATCGCGAGCTTCATGGCGCTCGTGTGGGCGCCGACCGACGCCGTCCAGGGCGACGTGTACCGGATCATCTACGTGCACGTCCCGCTCGCCTGGCTCGCATACCTCGCGTTCTGCGTGGTTTTCCTCGCGAGCCTTGGGTGGCTCTGGACGAAGCGGCCGTGGTTCGACGCGCTCGCGGTCGCCTCGGCAGAGGTCGGCGTCCTCTTCACCGGCATGTTCATCGTCGCGGGGTCCATCTGGGCAAAGCCAACGTGGGGCGTGTGGTGGACGTGGGATCCGCGCCTCGTGACCACGGCGATCATGTTCATGATGTACGTCGGCTACCTGCTGCTGCGGTCGCTCTCCACCGATTTCTCGCGACGGGCGACGCGCGCGGCGGTGCTCGGCGTCATCGCGGTCATCGACATCCCCATCGTGCATCTGTCGGTGCTGTGGATGAACTCGCTGCACCAGCTGCCGACCGTCCTGCGCGCGGGCGGAAGCCCGTCGCTCGACGCGGCGATGGGCGTCACGCTCGGGGTGAGCGTCATCGCGTTCACCCTGGTGTACTTCGCGTTCCTCGCCGAGCGTATGTCGATCGAGCTGGACCGCCAGCGTCGCACGCTCGAGGCGCGTGCGTGATAGAGAACCTCGGCTTCATCGTCGCCGCGTACGTTCTGGTGTGGGGCGGGGTCGCCCTCTACCTCATCTCTCTGCGCCGGCGCCGTGGCAGTTGAGCCCATGGGAGCGCGCCGCGTCCTGCTGATCGCGGTGCTCGCCGCCGCGGTGCTCATCGGCTTCGTCGCGGTGCAGAACCTCGCGAGCTCGGCGGTCTACTACCTCACCCCGACCGAGGCGCAGGGGCGCGGCGTTGCCGCGGGCACGGCGGCGCGGCTCGGCGGTCAGGTGGAAGCGGGGAGCCTGCGCTACGAGCCGGAGACACGCGATCTCCGCTTCGTGCTCACCGACGGCACCACTCGCGTGAACGTGATCGGCACCGGCGCGCCGCCCGCGTTGCTGCGCGCAGGAGCGGGTGCCGTCGTCGAGGGGACGTTCGCGTCGGACGGGACCTTCCACGCAACGCAGGTCATCGCGAAGCACGACGAGCAGTACGCCCCGCCGCCGCCGGGCGCGACGCCGAGCCACCAAACCCCTTGAACCTCAGCTTCGCGGACCTGGGGATCGGCGCATTGCGCGCGGCGTTGCCGCTCGCGATCTGGGGGATCGGCGCCGCGGCGTACGCCGCCGCGAAGCGCGACGGTCGCGCGCTCGCCAGCGCGCGCTGGTCGGCGCTCATCACGTTCCTGCTCGTCATCCTCGCCGCGCTCGCGATGGTCGGCGCGCTCGTCACGCACGACTTCTCGATCCAGTACGTCGCGCGGAACAACGCGCTCGAGACGCCGCTCTTCTTCACCATCGTCTCGCTCTGGGCCGCGCTCGAAGGCTCGATCCTGCTCTGGACCGCGATCCTCGCCGGCGCGACCGCGTACGTCGCGTGGCGCGGCACGCCTGCGCTTCCGCGCCTTGCGACCACCGCCCTCGCGGTCCTGTTCGTCATGCTCACCTTCTTCCTGTTGCTGGTGACCACGCCAGCGGCGGACCCATTCGTGCGGAGCGAGATCGTGCCGCTCAACGGGAACGGTCCGAACCCGCTGCTCCAGAACCATCCGCTCATGGCCCTCCACCCGCCACTCCTTTATCTCGGCTACGTCCTGTTCTCGGTGCCGTTCGCCTACGCGATCGCGTCGCTGATCCTGGGCGAGGGCGGCGACCGCTGGCTCGTCGCGACGCGACGCTTCGCGCTTGTCTCGTGGGCCCTGCTCGGCGTCGGCATCGTCGCGGGCGCGTGGTGGTCGTACGCCGTGCTCGGTTGGGGCGGGTACTGGGCCTGGGACCCGGTGGAGAACGCCGCGATCATGCCCTGGCTCGTCGCGACGGCCTACCTCCACTCAGTGATGGTCGAGGAGAAGCGCCGCCTGCTGCGCAGCTGGAATCTCTCGCTCGTCATCGCGACATTCACGCTCACGATCCTCGGGACGTTCCTCACGCGCAGCGGCGTCGTGAACTCTGTGCACGCCTTCACGCAGTCGGCGATCGGCCCACTGCTCCTTGGCTACCTCGTCGCGATCGTCGTGCTCTCCGTCGGTCTGCTGCTGTGGCGCATGCCCACGCTGCGCGACGCCGGCACGGTCGGCGCGCCGCTCTCGCGGGAGGCGATCTTCCTTTTCCAGAACGTCGTTTTCGTCGCCGCGACGCTGACCGTGCTGCTCGGCACGCTGTATCCGTTGATCGCGGAGGCGATGAGCGGCGCGCAGCTCTCGATCGGACGGCCCTACTTCGATCGCGTCGAGGTGCCGCTCGCCCTCGCACTGCTGTTCCTCATGGGCATCGGTCCGCAGCTGCCGTGGCACGGCGCGTCGCGCGCCACGCTCGAGCGCCAGTTCACCGCGCCCATCATGGCCGCCGCGGGCGGCGCGCTGCTGGCGGTCGCCACCGGGCTCGGCGGCGCCTTCGCTGTGCTCACCTACGCGCTCGCGACGTTCGTCGCCGCGACGGTGGTGCAGGAGTTCGCTCGCGGCATCCGCGCCCGAAGTGCGCTCCACGGAGAGAACGCCGGCACCGCGCTCGCGAACCTGCTGCGCCGCAGCGGCCGCCGCTACGGCGGATACATCGTGCATCTCGGCATCGTCCTCGTCGCGGTCGCGGTGGCGACGAGCCAGTCGAAAACGGTCGAGGTCGAGCGCACCGTCAACCCCGGTGACCACTTCGAGGTCGCCGGCTACACGGTCGCGTACAGCGGGCTGCGGAGCCTGAACGAGCCGCAGCGCGACCTGCTCGTCGCCGACCTCGCCGTCACGGGGAACGGTGCGGACGAACACCTGCGCCCGGCGCTCGTGTTCTTCCCCAACGCGACGCAGGCGGTGGGCTCGCCCGGCATCTCGGCCGGGCTGGTAGACGACGTCTACACGATCCTCGTCGCGTACGACACGACCGCGCAGTCGTGGGCGACGATCCGCGTCCTCGTCATCCCCCTGGTCTCCTGGCTCTGGCTCGGCGGCGCGGTCGTGGGCCTGGGCGCCGTGATCGCCGCCCTGCCGCAGCCGAAACGCCGCGAAGCGGTGCAACCGCTCGCCCGGGCGCCCGCGACGGTGGGCGACTGATGCCGCGCTGGCTGCGGCTCACCATCGTGTTCGGCATCGGGGCGCTGGTCGTCGTGCTGATGCTGTCGTTCCGCCGCGATCCGCACGACATCCGCACCGGGACCGTCGGTAAGCCCGCCGCCGCCTTCACCCTCGATCGCCTCGACGGCAACGGGAAGGTCGCGCTCAGCGATCACGCCGGAAAGGTCGTGATCTTGAACTTCTGGGCATCGTGGTGCATCCCGTGCAAGGAGGAGAACCCCGCCCTCGTGCGCGTGTGGGAGCGTTACCGGTCGAGCGACGTCGTGCTCATCGGGATCCTCTATCAGGACTCGCTGGAGAGCGCACGGGGTTACGTGCGCGACAACGGCGTCACCTGGCCGACCGTGACGGACGAAGACGGCCGCGTCGCGTTCGCGTACGGCGTCTTCGGGATACCCGAAACGTACTTCATCGGGCCGGACGGGATCATCGCCGGGCGACACATCGGGCCGATCGACGAAGCGACGCTCGTCGCGGCGATCGACGGCCTCAGGCCGAAGGCAACGCGATGACGCGCGAGCGCGCGCTGATCCTTGTTGCCCTGCTCGCGATCCTCGGCGCGGTCGGGTGGAGCGCGCGTCCGCACGACGTGACCGCGGCTGAGCGCGTCGACCGCATCACCAGCGAGCTGCGTTGCGTAACGTGTCAGGGTCTGTCGGTGAAGGACTCACCGGCCGCGAGCGCGCGGCAGATGCGCGACATCGTGATACAGCGTGTCGCCGAGGGCCGCACCGACGACGAGATCCGCGACGAGTTCCGCGCGTCGTTCGGAGACTGGGTGTTGCTGTCGCCACCCGTCTCCTCGTGGCTCGGTCTGATCTGGCTCGTCCCACTCGCTGCGCTGGCGGCCGGTCTGGCCGTCGCGCTCGGGCGGATACATCCGGGCGTCCCGAGCGTCGCCGCGCCGCCCGCGCGCGAGCTCGCGGCCCTGCGTGAACGCGTCGCGCGCGAGGAAGCGCTGGACCTGCCGCAGGCGGATGGCGCCGAGTGAGCTACCTCCTCTTCACGACTCTCTTCCTCGCGGGCCTCGTCCTTGCCGTGCGCCCGATCCTCGCGCGGCGCGACGTCGCGTGGCCGGTCGAAGCTCCCGACGCGCACGACGACGTGGCGCGCGCGGTCAGCTCGCTGCGCGATCTCGAGTTCGCGCGCGCCGCGGGCACGATCGCGCCGGCCGACCACGAGCGGCTGCGCGGTCTCCTCGAACGCGGCGCGTTCGTCACAGAGCGCGAGAGGCGATCGGCTCCCGCTCCGTGGCGCACCATCGCGCTCGCGTCGCTGCTCGCAGGGATCGCAGTGGTGCTCGTCGTGATCGAGCTGCCGCGCGCGGCGGGCGACCGCGCGCCCGGCGAGCCGATCACGGGAACGGCAGCCGTCGCCCCGACACTTCCCGAGCTCGAGGCACGCGCGAAGGCGAGCCCGCGCGATGTGCCAACGCTGATCGGGCTCGCGGAGGCGTACGTGAGCCAGGACCGCGTGACCGATGCCGTCGCGACGTATCAAGCGGTGTTGGCGATCGACAAGGACAACGTACCGGCGCTCAACGGGATCGGCTTCATGCTTTTCAGCTCCGGCGAGCTCGCGGGGGCACGCATCGCCGCGGAGCACGTGCTGACGCTGCGTCCGCGCGACGCGGACGCACTGTTCCTGAAGGGGTTGATCCAGTACCGCAGCGAGGATTGGCGCGGCGCGGTCGACACGTGGACAGTGTTCCTCGATGTCGGCGAGTTCCATCCGGCGGCGCCGATGGTGCGCCCGCTCTACGAGGACGCGCGGAAGCGGGCGGGACTTTGACGCACCGGTCGTCTAACCTTTAGTCGAGACAGGGCGGTTCCTGCCTCTCACGGCGGCTATTGTGTAATGGCAGCACTAGTGGTTGTGGACCACTCAGTCGGGGTTCGAAACCCCGTAGCCGCCCCGCAGATTGCGTCTACAGCGTCACCCATTGACACGGCCTTGCGATTCGACGTACATGCGACCGAATTGGACGATCAGGATTTCTACTGGCTGATCGGACTGCTCGAAGGCGAGGGGACATTCGTCGCAGCATCGCCTTCCGGCCGAGGGATTCCGGTCGTTCGAGTATCGATGACCGACCGGGATGTGGTCGATCGGGTTGGGGCCCTTATCGACCGCGCGGTGATCCCGGTTCGCAAGCGTCGCGCGCATCACAAGACACCGTATGTGACGACCATCAAGGGAGCACCGGCTCTATCCCTGATGCGTGCGATCTATCCGCACGTGGGCACGCTGCGCCAAGGCAGTATCGAGCGCGCGATCGCGTCTTGGCGTGGACATCGAACCCGATGGCGACGACCGGCTGCACGATGCTCTGCCAGCGACTGCCTACGTCCGGGTGCCCGCCGCGGACTGTGCGCGCGGCACTATGACCGGTGGTGGAAGGCAGGGCGTCGCGGAGAAACGACCGACTTCGGTCCGCTTGAGCCTCACGTGGAAGCGTTCGGCCCGATCACTAACGGCGCGGAGCTGGACGATTCGTCCGCCCTGGCATGGCTAGCCGGATTGCTTGAAGGTGAAGGCACCTTCTCCGTCAATCGTCACTCCGCTGCGATCGCCTATCCGCTCCTCAGTTTGCAGATGTGCGATGAGGGCATCGTGGCTCGCGTCGCGCGCCTCATGGGCGCGCCGAATGTTTGGCGCCGAGAGGCGGCGAAGGAGGGTTGGAGTCCGACGTACGTAGCCGCGATCAGCGGCCACCACGCGGCGACATGGATGCGCCGACTCCGGAACTCGATGGGGATTCGGCGCAGAGCGGCGATCGACGCGGCACTCGCGCAGTACCAGCCGATCCGTCTCGTCGATCCACCGGCGTCATGCGTTGCGCCCGGCTGCGGCAAGCCGCATCGGTCCCATGGTCTGTGCCACAAGCACTACATGATGTGGTCGCGGGATCGGGCGAAGGGTCGCGCGGACCGGATCTCGCCGCTGCGGTAGTTCGCTACTTCGTCGAGACCACGCCGAGAACTGCGAGGACGAACCCGAGGCCGGCCACTCTCACCGCGAGCTGTAGCCGCCTCGGATCCGGCGCGCCCCCATCCGCCCCACACCAGCGGATCCACCGCGGGTCAGCCTATGCGGCGGTATCCGTCGCTCATCTGCCGTTCGGGGGACCCGCACGTCTCAGGCGTGTGGCAGCTCGCGGTCTAGTCGCGCGGCGGCGAATACTCCGAGAGTGTCACGAGGAACGGACGCGTCCGACCCGCCTGGATCGTGAGTGGCTCCGCGAGGCCTGCCTTCGCGAAGACGGGAACGCGAAGACCATGAAGCCGCTCGGCACTTCGCCGCCACTCGGTGCCGCACACCGGACACACGAACGGTCCGTCTGGCATCCGCTCTCCACGCGACAAAAGGATCTTCGCGCAGCACCGCTCCACGTTCGGCTGGTGGCCGTCCGCGGAAGCGAGGTATGGGAACGAGGCCTGCGGGCCGACGCGCGTGCGGCGCGTGAAGATCCGTCCGTCGCCACGGCGATACGTTTCCGTGTCCGTCTTCTTCCATTCCGTGGCGCACTCCGGGCAACGGAAGGAGCGGTCAGACTTGTAGAAGCCACCCCATTCGATGATCCAGTCCTCGCAGCAGTCCGCGAGGATGACGCGCTCCCTCATCGCCGTTCCTCGAGCAGCCAGCACAGGATCGCCTTCTGGGTGTGCAGCCGGTTCTCCGCCTGATCGAAGACGACGCTCTGAGGTCCGTCGAGCACTTCGTCGGTGATCTCCTCACCGCGGTGTGCCGGCAGGTCGTGCATCACGATCGCATCCTGCTTCGCATGCCGGAGCAACGCCGAATTCACCTGATAGCCGGCGAACGCGCGACGCCGGCGCTCGTACTCCTGCTCCTGACCCATGCTGGTCCAGACGTCGGTGTACACGACGTCCGCGCCCTGGACCGCGGCGATGGGATCGTTCCCGAACTCGATCGAGCCATTCGCTTCGCCGGCCTTGCGCTCCGCGAGCTCGCGGTATCGCGGAGTGGGCTCGAACCCGGCGGGCGTCGCGACGCGCATACGACCGGACCGCAGGACGACGGCGAGCATGAGCGAGTTGAGCACGTTGTTCCCGTCACCAACGTAGGCCACCGTGACGTCGTGCAGGTCGGGTCCTTTCTTCTCGCTGATGGTCAGGATGTCGGCCAGACCCTGGCAGGGGTGCGATAGATCGGAGAGTCCGTTTATCACCGGGACCGACGCGAAGCGCGCGAATTCCTCGATCGTCTCGTGCGCATTCGTGCGGAGGACGACGGCGTCGACCATGCGGCTCACGACGCGCGCAACATCGGCGACGCTCTCGCGGCGGCCCAGGCCGACCTCCTGTGGTGAGAGATACACGCAGTGACCTCCCAGCTCGGTCATGCCGACGTCGAACGAGAGTCGGGTCCGCAGGCTCGGTTTCTCGAAGATCAGCGCGAGCGTGCGTCCCTCGAGCAGCGGCTCGCGACGGCGGCGCGCCGTTTTGAGGGCCGAGGCACGTTCGAGCAGATGTGCGAGGCCGCCGACGTCGAGCTCGCCGATCGAGACGAAGTGGCGCGCGCGCGCCGCCACGGCCATCAGAGCGCACGCAGCGCGGGTCGCCGGCGCTGCTCGACCAGATCGACGAGGGCGCGCGCCACGCGCTCAGGGTCGTGACGGATCGTGTCCTGCTTCAGCCACAGGTCGCGTGGCCCGCTCCACTTGTCGATGATCGGCGCCGTGACCGGACGGACGCCCATCGCGCGGATGCGTTCGAGCTCTTCGCCGGCCGGGTCGAGCAACGGGAGCCCCTTTTCCGCGTAGTGCAGGCGAAGGTGCGCCGGCGGCGGGTCATCGTTCACGAGGACCGCGTCGAGACCCGATCCGCCGAGATAGTCCTGCACCGTGCGGACGTGATCGGAGAGCGAGAGCGTGTCGGTCTGGCCCGGCTGGCGCGTCGTGTTCGCGACGTACACGACGAGGCCCTCGGCATTCGCGATCGCGCGCGCGATGTCCGGTACGAGGAGACACGCGCACACGGTCGTGTACAAGCTCCCCGGGCCGAGCGTGATGAGGTCCGCCGACGCGATCGCCTCGACGCTGCCCGGCGTCGCGCCGACCTGCGTGTCTTTGAGGAAGACGCGCTCGATCGGCGCCTTTCCGATCGCTCGCACGCTGACCTCGGTCTCGACGATGCTGCCATCGGTGAGCTCCGCGCAGAGGTGCGTGTTGTACAGAGTGACCGGGAGGACGCGACCGCGCAGCTTGAGCATGCGCGAGGCCTCCTCGACCGCGGCGAGGAACGAACCCTCCTGCTGGGTCAGCGCCGCGAGAAAGAGGTTGCCGAAGGCCATGCCGTTCAGGTCTTCGCTCTTGTCCGTTTCGAAGCGGTGGTTGAACAGCCGCGTGAGGACCGGATCGCCCTCCGCCAGTACGGTGAGCGCGTTGCGGATGTCGCCGGGCGCGGGCACGTCGAGCGCGATACGGACCTTGCCCGTCGAGCGTCCGGAGTCAGTGACGGCGATGAGGCCGGTGATGTCCGAGGTGAATGTGCGCAGGCCGGCCATGACCGTCGGCGCGCCCAGCCCGCCGCCCACACAGACGACCTTCAGCGGATCCATCGCCGCATCTTCGCAGATATGCACCCCCTTGCTAGCCTGAGCAGACGTGAAGCGCGCAGGCACGTTCCTCCCGCTGTGGGCGCTGCAGTTCGTGATCGGAATGTTCGCGGTGCTGCTCGCCGTGGGTCTTTTCGCCGCGCTGATCGGTAGCGTCGTTCGCGGTCCGGCGACCTTCTTCGACGAGGTCGGCAAGACCGTCGCGCGGATCGCGCCGCAGCCTCAGGCCGACATGCGGAGCGACGCCGATCTGAAAGCGGTCATCAAGGCGCTGCCCGATGGACGCCTGCGGGTCGCGAGCGTCGTCGCCGAACAGGACCGTGTCGTGTTCACCGTGACGGCGGACCGGGCGGCGGTGAGGGCGGCGGTGAGGGCGGGCGACGAGCTGCGACTCTCGCGCACCGGAGAGGTCGAGATCGCGCCGACGGGCATACCGGGTCTGGTCGACCGGCTCCAGCAGGCGCTCGAAGACCTGCGGCGGTCCTGGTTCGGGAAATAGCTGCTAGCTGGCCTTACGCAGCTGCTCCAGCGCGCGGCGCGCGACCACCTGCCGAGCGACGAGCTCGCCACGCCATTCCTTGCGACGCTCGAGGGCCTGGCTGAACCCGCGCTGGTAGGAGCCGACGGCGAGGAAGCCGACGACGAGCATCCCGAACGCGACACCGAACACCAGTCCTACGAAGAATGCGTCCATGACCGCCGTCCTTTCCCGCCGCTGGGGGCGGAGCCTTTGCTGACAGACGTCATGAGCAACTGCCGTGCCAGTGACGAAACCGTTACCCGGGGGCGATCTCGACTATGGTTCCGCCTGAGGAATTCGCCGTGCCAGCTGAGTTCGCCGTCGTCGCGCAGGGTGTCCGAAAGCGGTTCGGCGCGATCGAGGCGCTGCGTGGGCTCGATCTCGCGATCCGCACCGGCGAGATCTACGGCCTGCTGGGGCCGAACGGCTCCGGGAAGACGACCTTCATCCGCTGCGTCGCCGGTCTGCTGCGTCCGGAAGCAGGCACGCTCGCGGCCCTGGGGCTGACGCCGCGCGCGGCGGTGAGCGCCGGGCGCGTCGGCTACATGACGCAGGCAGCGGCGCTGTACGGGGAGCTATCGGTCGACGAGAACCTGCGCTTCTTCGCGGCACTGCAAGGGGTGCCGCATGCCGAGGAGCGCATCGAGGAGGCCCTGCGGACCGTGGACCTCCTCGATCGCCGACGCTCCGTGGTGAACACGCTGTCCAGCGGGATGCGAACGCGCGTCTCGCTCGCGGCCACGCTCCTCCACCGACCGAGCCTGCTCCTCCTCGACGAGCCGACCGTCGGCGTCGACCCGCTGCTGCGCCAGGAGTTCTGGGCGCACTTCCGCAAGCTGGCGTCGTCTGGGATCACCATCCTCGTATCCAGTCACGTGATGGATGAGGCGTCACGCTGCGATCGCCTCGGCCTCATCCGCAGCGGAGTCGTTCTCGCCGAGGGCACCGCCAACGAGCTCGTGTCGCGAGCCGGCACGCGCGATCTCGAGAGCGCCTTCCTCGCGCTCGCGGAGGCGCGCTGATGGATCCGCATCGCGTCCGCGCTGTCGCGAAGCGGATCGTCCTCGGCTTCCGCCGCGATCGGCGGTCGCTGGGGCTGCTTTTCGCCGCGCCGATCGTCGTGTTATCGCTCGTCGGCGCGGTCTGGGGTTCGGCTACCGAGCGCGTCCCGACCGTCGTCGTCGCGACGGACCGTCTCAACCTGCCGGCGCCGATCGTCGACCGCTTCGTCGCGTCGAGCGCGATCCACGGACGGCGCGGCACGTTCGACGAGGGCGCGCAGCAGCTGCGCGACGGCCAGGTCGACGCCGTCGTCTGGCTCGAGGGCGCGACACTCCACATCCAGATCGAGGGCGCGGATCCGCTCGAGAGCGGCTCGATCGGCGGCGCGATCCAGAAGGCCCTCACCGACGCGGTCGCGGGCGGCAACCTGGCGTTGAGCGGACCAGGCGTGACGATCGACCAGCTCTACGGCGGACCCGACTACTCGATCCTGGACTATCTCGCGCCGGTCCTCGTCGCGTTCTTCGCCTTCTTCTTCATCTTCCTGCTCTCGGCGGTGTCGTTCCTGCGCGAGCGCACGACAGGGACCCTCGAGCGGCTGATGGCAACGCCGCTCCGCCGCGGAGAGCTCGTCGTCGGTTACCTTGCGGGCTTCAGCTTCTTCGCCCTGCTGCAGGCGATCGTCATCCTGCTCTTCACCGTCTTCGTTCTGCAGGTCCATTACCGTGGCAACCTCGCGACGATCTTCATCGTCGAAGCTGTGCTCGTCGTCGGCGCGGTCTCGCTCGGGCTGCTCGTGTCGGCTGCGGCACGCAATGAGCTGCAGGCCGTGCAGTTCGTGCCGATCGTCCTGCTGCCGCAGGTCTTCCTCTCGGGATTGCTCATACCCGTGGACCAGCTACCCGACTACCTGCGACCGGTCTCCGCGGTGCTTCCGCTCACATACGCGAACGAGGCGCTGCGGTCGGTGATGATCAAGGGCTACGAGCTCGCCGACCCGCTCGTGCTGCGCGACATCGGCGTCCTGATTGTCTTCGGTCTCGTGATGGCCGTTGGCGCGGTCGCCTCCATCAGACGGGAAGTGGCGTAGCCTGACCGACGAGTCTCGTATCTGTCCCGCGAAGGAGGACCTGGATGCGCCTGTCGCTGATGCCGAAGAAGAGCTTCTTCTTCACCCAGTTCGACCAGCACGCGACGAACAGCCGCGAGGCGGTGGTCGCGCTCGAGCGGTTGCTGACCGATTTCACCGACGTCGAGAGCAAGGTGCGCGACATCCACGCGATCGAGCACTACGGCGACAAGCTGACCCATGCGATCTTCAAGAATCTGAACGAGACGTTCGTTACGCCGCTCGACCGCGAGGACATCATCGGTCTCGCCTCGAAGCTCGACGACGTCGCCGACGTCGCGTACGACGTGAGCGAGCTCATCCTGCTCTACAAGGTCCGGAGCGTGCGGCCGCAGGCGATCCGCCAGGTGAAGGCGCTGGTCGGCGCGGCGACCGAGATGGTCACGATGATGAAGGCGCTCGAAGGGCTCAAGGGCCTGGAGCCGTACTGGATCAAGATCCACACCTTCGAGAACGAGGGCGACCAGGTCTTCCGCGACGCAGTGGGCGACCTCTTCGCGAACGTCACGGACCCGATCGAGATCATCAAGTGGAAGGACATCCACTCGCTGATCGAAGTGGCGATCGACCGTTGTGAGGATGTCGCGAACATCGTCGAGATGATCGTGATCAAGCACAGCTAGGAGCGAACGGGCTTGGATAACGCGTTCATCCTGCTCGCGCTCGTCGTCCTGCTCGGCGTGATCTTCGAGTACGTCAACGGCTTCCACGACGCGGCGAATGCCATCGCGACCGTCGTGGCGACACGCGTCCTGACCCCGGGGCAGGCCGTGCTGATGGCCGGGAGCCTGAACCTCGTCGGCGCGCTCTCGGGCGTCGCCGTGGCGAAGACGGTCGGGAACGGCATCGTCGACGCGAAAGTGGTCACGCAGGACCTCGTCATCGCCGCGCTCATCGCTGCGATCGCGTGGGACCTCCTCACCTGGTTCTTCGCGCTCCCGACATCATCGAGCCACGCGCTGATCTTCTCGATCATCGGGGCCTCCGTCGCCATCCACGGCGCGGACGTGGTCATCGTCGGTGGATTAGAGAAGACGACCTTCGGTGTCGTGTACTCTCCGGCGCTCGCATTCCTCGTCGGATACCTCCTCATGCTCGCGCTCTATTGGATCCTGCGGAACACGTCATTCAGCTGGGTGCAGCGCTTCTTCGGGCGCGCGCAGATCCTTTCGAGCGCGTACATGGCCTTCAGCCACGGCGGCAACGACGGGCAGAAGACGATGGGCATCATCGCGCTCGCGCTGGCCGCGTATGGTGCCGTTCCCACCGGCGCCGATTTCTACATCCCGGATTGGGTGAAGGTCGTCTGCGCGATCAGCATCGGCGTCGGCACCGCGACCGGTGGCTGGCGGATCATGAAGACGATGGGCGTGCGGATCACCAAGCTCACGCCCGTGCAGGGATTCGCGGCGGAGACGACCGCCGGCACCGTGATCGAGATCGCGACGCGCTTCGGCATCCCGATCTCCACGACGCACGCCATCTCCGGCGCGATCCTCGGCGTCGGTTCCACCCGCCGCCTGTCCGCCGTGCGCTGGGGTATAGCGGGACGGATCGTCACCGCGTGGGTGCTCACGATCCCGGGTTGCTTCGCCCTGGGCTACGTCATCGCGGTCGCGATGCGCGCGGTCGGCGTGCACCCGTAGCGCGCCGGCATCGCGCTCTGTCATCTCTCAGTAGCGCGGCGCAGACGCTCCTCATCAATTCGCGGTCGTCGAGGCGCCGGCTCTACACCGATTGATCTAGTCGTCCGCATCCGCGACGGAAAGCGGGTCTCTGTCGCGTATCGGGTGTAACTCGCACGTACTCCCCTTCACCCAGGCGGGTGATGACCAAAGAGTGACCGGGGCCCACAACTACACCCGTGGGGAAGCAGCGCGCCGTTGGACGATCGATCACGCCGATCTTGATCTTCGCGCTGCTCATCGGGACCGCGTGGACTGGCCGCGCCTCCGTCGCGCGCGTCGACGTCGATCCCGCCCTTCACGCCGGTGACGTTGCTCTTCTCCAGGTCTCCATGGGCACGGCATGGACCGTGGCCAGGGACCTGATCACCGCCGGCTCCACCGACGTCACCGTCTTCGACGGCGTCGACATCGTGAGTGCCCGCGTGAGTGACGCCGCTCTCTTGAACATCGGCACCGATCGCTCGGTGCTGCGTGCCACCACCGACGCGACCGTCGTCGCGACGGGCGGCGGCCCGGGCGATCTCGACCGCATCGGCGACAACTCGAGTGCGGTCAGCGTCGGCAACGCGGCGATCCACGCCCCGAGCGCGTGGTCCCGCTCGACCGGAGCCGGCGTCGTCGTCGCGCTCATGGACAGCGGCATCGGTAAGCACCCCGATCTTCCGGCGGGCAAGGTCGTCGCCCGGATGAACTTCGTCGCGGACAACGCGACGTCGCTCGATCCGGCCGGCCACGGTACGCACCTGGCAGGCGTCATCGCCGGTCACGGCGAGACGTTCCGCGGTGTCGCTCCGGACGCGCGTCTCGTCGACCTGCGCGTGCTGGACAAGAACGGCAACGGGCGCTTGCACGACGTGGTCGCGGCGTTCGATTGGCTGCTCAAGCATCGCAAGCAGTTCGGCATCGGCGTCCTCAACCTCTCGATCGGCACGACGCAGACCTCCTCGTATCACGCGGATCTGCTCGCGGCGCTCGCGGAGGCCGCGTGGTTCTCGGGCGTCGCGGTCGTCGCCGCAGCGGGCAACGACGGTCCGGGCGCACGTAAGGTCTCGACCCCCGGCGCCGACCCGTTCGTGATCACGGTCGGGAGCTTCGACGACCAGGGCACGCTCGCGGAGCAGGACGACCGCGAGTCGCCCTTCTCCAGCCGCGGTCTGACACTCGACCGCTTCGCGAAGCCGGACGTGCTCGCGCCCGGCCGCCGAGTCGTGTCACTTCGCGCCAACGCCGCTACTTCGCGCGACGCGAAGGCGGAGGCGATGGACAAGGGCGGCGACAGGCACGAGACGTCGAGCCGGAGCTTCGATCCGACGCTCTACCTGCGGATGTCGGGCACGTCGGTGTCGAGCGCGATGGTCGCGGGCGTCGCGGCGCTCGTGCTCAGCCAACACCGGGACTACTCGCCGACGAAGGTCAAAGGCGCCGTCATCGGGTCCGGCCGCGATCTCGCGGGAACGCCGCGGGAGGCCGTCGACGCGATAAAGGCGCTGACGGCGAGCCGGCGTGACGTGAACACGAATCTGCTCCCGTCGCGGTTGCTCATGCAGACGCTCGTGAAGAGCGGCGTCGCGGGTAACGGCACGACATGGGAAGGCGTCACCTGGGATGGCGTGACATGGGAAGGCGTGACCTGGGAAGCCGTGACGTGGGAAGGCGTGAGCTGGGAGAGCGTGACATGGGAAAGCGTCAGCTGGGAGGGCGTCATGTGGGAGACCGTAAGTCGGGAGCAAGATCCGCTGTGGGACGGCGCACCACGATGAGGCAAGGACTTCGCGTCTACGTCCTCTTCGTTGCGGCGCTCGGTGCCGCCGCTCTGGCGCAGTCGCTGCGCACGGTGAGCTTCGAGCGCGTCGACCCCCTGATGCTGGCGATCCTCATCGGTCTGGCCGCCGCCGCCCAGCGCATGCCGGTGTTCCTCTTCCGCTCCAGCGCCATCTCCATCAGCTTCGCCGCGGTCATCGCCAGCTACGTCCTGTACGGCACCGAGGTCGCGGTCCTCGTCAGCCTGTTCCAGGCCGGCGTGAATGCCTTCACCCCGCGGCGCAAGCCCCTGCTCAAAGCCCTCTTCAACGCCGGGTCCCTTACGACGTCGGCCTTCGTCGGCGGCATCGTGTACCGCCTGGCGGGCGGGCAGGTGCCGCCCGGTGAGATCGCCCTCACTCTCGTTGCCGTCGCGGTCTCGGCCGCGGCGTACTTCCTGGTGAACACCGCCACGACCGCGCTGGTCATCGCGATCAGCGAGCGCCAGAGCTTCACGGCGGTCTGGCGCACCAACTACAGCTGGATGCCGGTGAACTTCCTGGCCACCGCGGCGCAGGGCGCCGCGCTGGCGCTCGCCTCGCAGGCTCTCGGGGTCTTCGGCGTGGTGGTCTTCACCCTACCCCTGGCCGTCGCCTGGTACAGCTTCAAGCTGTACATGGCCAAGAGCAGCGAGGTCCGCGCGCGCAACGAGGAGCTTCAGTCGGTCAACGACATGCTGCGGCGCACCAACGACCGCCTGGAGGAATCGCATCTGTCCGTGATCGGCGCGCTCATCGGCGCTCTGGAAGCCAAGGAGTCGCGCACCGCCAAGGGCGCGGCGCAGACGATGTTCTATGCGGTTCAGGTCGCCACCCACCTGGGGTGCTCGGACGACGAGCTCTCGGCGATCAAGCTCGGGGCGCTCTTCCACGACATCGGCACCATCGGGGTGCCCGAGCACCTGCTGCGCAAGCCCAGCGCTCTCGACGCGCGCGAGTGGGCCGAGGTCAAGGCGCACCCGGTCATCGGCGCCAACCTGCTCTCGAACGTGCCGATGCTCGAGCGCATCCGGCCGATCGTGCTCAGCCACCACGAGCGCTTCGACGGCACCGGCTACCCGCAGGGTCTGCGCGCGGACAGGATCCCACTGGCGGCGCAGATCATCGCCGTCGCCGACGCCTACCAGGCCATGACGGCGAGCCGGCCCTACCGTCCGGCGATGAGCGCCAAGCAGGCGCTGCGCGAGCTGCGGGCCAACAGCGGCACCCAGTTCAACCCGGTGGTGGTCGAGGCCTTCATCAAGACCGTGGTCGGCGAGCGGCGCAAGAGCGCGCGCGGCGCCGAGAGCCCGCACCAGCAGGTCTATCAGCAGGCCGTCGAGGCCGTTCGCGTGTCTTTGTAGAGGGGGAACGACATGAAGAAGGCGCTCACCCGACTCGCTTTCGCCGCGACGCTCGCGTTGACACTTCTCGCGAGCACAGGAAACGCGTTCGCGAAAGACATCCCGGCTGGCCGCGAAACTGCCTGGACGGTCGGTCCGGCGGAGCGGGTCTGGCAGCTCTTCGAACCGGTCGGCGTCACCTGGGAAGAGTGATCTCCGCAGCTCGCACTCCGCTCCGTTCGCTCGGCGCGGTCCTGTTCGCAGCGCTCCTCGCGCTGTCGCTCATCGCGACGACGGTCGACGCCCTCGCGGCGTCGCCGCTCGGCACCGATCGCGGCGGCCGCGATTCACAGACCGAGAATCTGCGCGAGTTCTTTCACGGGCGCGGCATCACCTGGGAGTGACCACCACCTAGGCCCCGGCGAACTCCGGCAGCGCGAAGAGCTCCCGCAGCGACGTGATCACCCGGTCCGGCACCGCCTCCCCCCGCGCGCGCTCGACCGCGCTCTCGTCCGTCAGGCCGGTCAGGATGAGCACGCCCCGTGCGCCGATGCGATGCGCCGCCACCATGTCGTAGTCCGTCGAGTCGCCGATGACGACCGCGTCCCGCTCGCCCGCCCGGCGCAGCACCTCCTCGAACAGGAACGGTTCCGGCTTCCCGATGCAGATCGCGCTGCGACCGGTCGCGACCTCGATCGCCGCGACGATCGCTCCCGCACCCGGTAGGAGCCGTCCCTCGACGGGATAGGCGCGGTCGCGGTTCGAGCAGACAAATCGCGCGCCGGCGAGGACACAGCGCTGCGCCTCGGCGATCTTCGCGTAAGTCACATGAAGGTCGAGGCCGACGACGACCGTATCCGCGGACGACGGCAGCGTGACACCGGTGAGGTAGCGCCGCATCGCGCCGGGATCGACGCCGTCGGCCGCCGCCGTGCCGGGCGGCTCGAGACCCGGGAGCGACGACGCATCGCGCACCGCGATGCCCGTCGCGCGTATCTCCTCACGCAGTCCGTTCGCGCCGACCACGAAGACATCGCGCGGCTTCGGATCGAGTCGCTCCAGGTAGTGCGCGGTCGCGTAGGCGCTCGTGACGATGTGATCGCCGTCGCCGCCGAGGCCGAGCCTGCCGAGCCGCTGGACGTACTCCTCACCTGTCGCGGTCGAGTTGTTCGTCGCGAAGAAGACCTGCCAGCCCGCGCGGCGCAAACGCTCGAGCGTCTCCTTCGCATGCGGCATGAGGATGCTGCCCCGATAGAGCACGCCGTCCATGTCGAAGATCGCGACCGGCACAGGACCGAAGGCTAATTGACTATGGTTTCTTCTTCCCCCGTCCGCGATACGACCGCCAAGCCTTGCCCGCGGTGCTGTCGGGGTGGCGCCCCTCGACGTACGAGTCGACCCGCGTGAACACGACCGCGATCAGCGCGGCCAGAAGCACCTTCCAGAGCTGGAAGAACAGGAGCCGCAGACAGCCCATCAGGCAACAGCCCACGGCGGGACTCTAGCGAGTGACGCGCCAAGTCACGCGGGGCGCTCGAGGCGGCCCAGCGCGTCCGCGACGTGCGCCTCGAGCCGCGCGCGCGCTTCCGCGAGCGAGAGCTCAAGGCCGAGCTCGGTGTAGCCCTCGACCCAGTCTGGAAGCCACCGGATCGGCGGGAGCGAGGTCAAGAGATCCCAGAACGCGACATCGTGCAATGGGCCGCGCGCTGACTCGTAACGCGCCAGGAAGAGATCGGCCGCGCGCGCTCCGCTCAGCAGCGCGAGATCATTCCGCGCGCCGGCGACATCCCGCGCAGGATCGGCGATGGCCGCACCGTCCCAATCGATGATGCCGGTGAGGCTGCCGTTCTGCCAGATCGTGTTGCCGAACCAGAAGTCTCCGTGAATGAGCGTCGGAGGATTCGCTCGGACGCGGGCCGCGATGGGCGTGAGGGTCGACGCGACGGTCTCCCACAGCGGATCGCGCACCTCGGAGCCTCTTTTGAGGATCCGCGCGAGCCGCTCCGCCGCTGTTCCGTGACGCGGGAAGTCGCTCGGCAGGCTTTCAAGCCGCGTCGCGTGCACGTCCGCCATAGCGCTCGCGAGCTGTTCGGTCCACGCATCGTCCTGCCCGGTCGGTGGTTGCGGCGCACCGGGGAGGAGTGACATGACGATGAGCGGTTCGCCGATCAGGTCACCCGAGGGATCAGCGAGGATCGGCCGCGGTGTGAGCGCGGACACCGTTGCGACCGCGGTGAGAACGCCGTGCTCGCGCTGCACGGCCGCGGCGGCGTCGCCCTCCCAGTCGCGGTAGACGCGCACGACGACCTCGCGTACACGTCCGTCGCGCGCGAGTCGCAGCGCATACGTCGCGGTGTCCACACCACCTAGAAGCGACCGGGCGCTGACGTCAGTGGCGTCAGGATCCAGTGCGTCGCGGAGCCGAGCGAGCTGTTCGCTCGAGAGCGGCCGGCGGCGACGCTCGGCCTTGGACATGGCCGCGCTCACGCGACGGCGCGCGGCTGGACGACCGGGAGCGTGTGAAGCGCGTGCGGGACCAGCAGCACGCTCGCACGCGTCGGCCGGCCGATGTGCTCGTACGCGATGTCCAGCGCCTACTCGACATCCACGGCGGCGCGCAGCTTCGCGAGACGCACCACCTCGGGCGCCTCGGACGCCGCGACGATCACCAGGCAGTGCTGCAGGGTCAGCGCGAGCATGACCGCGCGCTGCTCGCCTCCTTCGAAATGAAGCCGCGCCGCGTCGACCACGGCCGCGGGCGACTCCGCGCGCTCCAGCGCAGCGAGGAACCGCCGCTCCCCCGCTCCATCGCCCGCGCCCTCGTCGAGCTGCGCCGCGATGATGATCGCGCCGCCCTCGCGCACCACGGGGGTCGGCGCGAAGCGCAGATAAGTCGCCGC
>JBGPZT010000167.1:0-5371 GCA_041493915.1 Candidatus Limnocylindria bacterium | reverse complement strand
CTTCCCGACGATGCGCACGAGGTCGTCGTTGGTGAGCGTGCGCTGCGACATCTCAAGGTCGAGGCCGAGCTTGCGGTTCAGCTTGTAGCGGCCGACCTTCGCGAGGTCGTACCGGCGGAAGTTGAAGAACAGCGACTGCACGAGGTTGCGGGCGTTGTCGATCGTCGGCGGGTCACCCGGGCGCAGACGCTTGTAGACCTCGACCAGACCCTCGTTCGTGTTCGTGGTCGGGTCGCGGTCCAGCGTCGACTGGATGTACTGGTGCTCCACGTCGAGGTCGATCGCGGTGAAGAGCGCCTTGATCTCCTCACTCGACGAGTACCCGACCGCGCGCAGCAGCGTGGTCACCGGCAGCTTGCGCTTGCGGTCGACCTTCACCGACATCACGTCCTTGTTCGACGTCTCGAACTCGAGCCACGCGCCGCGGTTCGGGATGAGCTTCGCGTAGAAGAGGCGGCGGCCGGTCGTGGGGTCGTCGACGGCGGTGAAGTACACGCCGGGCGAACGCACGAGCTGCGAAACGACGACGCGTTCCGCTCCGTTGATCACGAACGTGCCCTTGTCGGTCATCCACGGAAAATCGCCGAGGAAGACGTCCTGCTCGGAGACCTCGCCGGTCTCCTTGTTCACGAGCTCGACGCGCGCCCACAGCGGCTTGCTGAAGGTCAGATCCTTGGTGCGGCATTCCTCTTCGGAATACTTCGGCTCACGGAACTCGCTCGAGATGAAACGCAGGTCAAGGTTCTTCCCGGTGAAGTCCTGGATCGGCGAGATCTCGGTGAACAGCTCGCCCAGACCTTCGTCACAGAACCACTTGAAGCTATCGAGCTGGGTCTGGATCAGATTCGGTAGCGGAAGGACCTCAGGCAGCGACGCGAAGTTCCGGCGAACGCGCGCGGACGAGAAGACCCGGTCGAGGGTTGAGGACATGGACGGACCCTCCTCAGGCGCTTAGGTGGGGCAGACGCATAGAGAGACGGGGACCGACGACTGGCAAGGCCCATATCGTAGGCCGTAATCTACCGGCCGGTCAAGCGGCGGGAACCGCTAAATCTCTACGCGAGCCCAGACCTTGTCAAGACCTTATCGTCACCCCCCAGGCTGGCGCGCAGGCGTCAGAAGTCGGTAAAACGGCCGGTTTGGCACCCTTCCGGGCGGCACATCGGCGGTGCGCCTGCGTATTGTCGGCAGGCAGATGAACGAGCAGAAGGCGGCGGGTGACCCACGCATACCCCAGCAGAAGACCGTTCTGACGCGCCGCACTGTGTTGGCCGCGGCAGCGGCGGCCGGAGCGGGCGTCGCGGCGGCCCGCCTGCTCGCTCTGGCGAACGAGCCCACCTTCGAGCGCGTTCCGCTCACCGGCACCCTCTCGAACCAGACCGGCCTCGACTGGGTCGCGCCGCTCGCGAGCGATGCGGCGCGCGTCTCGCACCTGCTCCGGCGCTTCACCTTCGGGGCGACCGCCGAAGAGCTCGAGAAAGCCCAGTCCGACGGATACGCCAGAACGGTCGATCGCCTCCTCGAGACGAAGATCGCCGAGCCGCCGGTGATCGCGGGCGCCGATGAGGCGAGCCAGGACAACCCGCTGAGCCCCGGCGCGCTCCAGCAGTGGTGGATCGATTGGATGCTCTCGAGCCCCACGCCGTTCGGCGAGCGCATGACGCTCTTCTGGCACGGACACTTCACGTCTGACTTCCGCAAGGTCGGGAATCAGTTCCCGTTCCTCTACTGGCAGAACCTCACCTGGCGCAGGAACGCGACGGCGGATCTGAGGACGATGCTCTACCAGGTCACGATCGATCCGGCGATGCTGCGCTACCTCGACCTCGGGAACTCGACCGCGCAGAACCCGAATGAGAACTACTCGCGCGAGCTCATGGAGCTGTTCACGATGGGGCCCGACGCGTTCACCGAGGACGACGTGCGCGCGGGCGCGAAGGCTCTCTCCGGGTGGCGCGAGCCACGCACGCAGGCCATGATCGACGCGGACCAGAAGCGGCAGCAGATGCGCACGGGCCAGCCGCCACGGAACACGCCGACGGCCGACACGGTGAAGACCGGCGTCTACATGGCGCAACGCGGCTACCGCGGCGCGCCCTTCGCGTTCCTGGGCGAGACGAAGGTCTGGAGCACCGACGCCGTGCTCGACAAGATCCTGCAGCAGGACGCGACCGCGCCGTTCGTCGTTAGCAAGCTGCTCACGGGGTTCGTCACTCCGGCGCCATCGGACGCGTACGTCGCGCGGCTCGCCGCCGGATATCGGAAGAGCCGCTACGACACGAAGGCGCTGCTGCGCGACATCCTCCAGAGCCCGGAGTTCACGGCCGCGGACACGTACCGCGCGCTCATCAAGTCGCCGACCGAGCTCATGATCCACACCGCGAAGGCCCTCGGTGACAAGACGCTCACGCGCCTTGTTCTCGGCAGCGGACAGGGCATGGGGCAGGCGCTGTTCGACCCGCCGAGCGTGGGCGGTTGGCCCGAGAACGAGTCGTGGGTGTCGTCGAACAACATGCTCGCTCGCGCCAACTTCGTGACGTCGGCCGTGCAGGCCGTGAAGAAGCTCCCGTCCGCCGGGAACGCACACAACACCCAGATCGACGGCGTGATGTCAGCACAGACGTTGAAGCTGCTCAATGAGGCTGCGGATGACCGGCGTCGCTGGTCGATCCTCCTGGCCTCACCTGAGTTCCAGCTCAAATAAAGGAGCACTGAGATGGTCGCCAGCGTCGACAAGATCGGACGTCGCGAGTTCCTCCGCGCCGGGCTGGTGTTCGGCGCCGGGGCCGCGGGCCTCGCGGCGGGATATGCCGCGGTGCCGGACGTCTTCGCTCGGGCGATGTACGCCGCGAAGCAGGAGAAGATCGTCAACGACAAGGTCCTGGTGATGATCCAGCTCGCCGGCGGCAACGACGGGCTGCAGACCGTGATCCCGCTTGCGGACCAGACCTACCGCGACATGCGGCCACAGCTCTCGAAGTCGGCCGACGAGGCGCTGCCCATCTCGAAGGACTTCGGCCTCAACAAGAACCTCGCGGGCACGAAGAAGCTGTGGGACGACGGTAAGCTCGCGATCGTGCAGGGCGTCGGCTATCCGAAGCCGTCGTTCTCTCACTTCGACTCGATCCGCGTGTGGGAGACCGCCGATCCCGACCGCCGCCAGCAGGACGGCTGGCTCGGGAGGACGATCGCCGACAACTACGACTCCGCCGGACACCCGCTCGTCGGGTGCGCCTGCGGCACCACCGGCATCCCCGGTGCGCTGCGCGATCTCGAGGCGACCCTCACGGTGGTGAACAGCCAGCAGAGCTTCAAGTTCAATGGCGGCGACGAGATGGAGAAGGCGATGGGCACGCTCTACACGAGCACGCCGGGCATCTACGGCGCCCTCTTCGACACCGCGGTCACGACCGCCCGCGACACCGTCGCGCAGCTGAGGACGTCGGCCGCGTCCTACACGCCGATGGCGCAGTACTCCGACAACGCGAAGCTCGTGTTCTCGTCGAAGAACCAGCTCGCGGCCGCCCTCCAGCTCGCGGCGCAGCTCATCGTCACCGGGACCGGCGTGAAGATCCTGCACGTGACCCTCGGCGGATTCGACACGCATTACACGCAGCAGCAGCGCCACGACGACCTCATGGGCTACTTCGACCAGGCGGTCTCGGCCTTCTACACCGATCTCGCGGCGCACGGCATGTCCGACCGCGTTCTCATCGCGACGTGGTCGGAGTTCGGCCGCCGTCCGAAGGAGAACGCGAGTGCCGGCACCGATCACGGCACATCGGCGCCGGTGTTCCTGATCGGCGACGCGGTGAAGGGCGGCTTCTACGGCGCGGCGCCGAGCCTCACCAAGCTCGACACCGGCGGCAACCTCGGATTCGACGTGGATTTCCGCTCGGTGTATCAGGAGATCCTCGAAGGGCATCTCGAGGTCGACGCGAAGGAAGTCTTCAGCCAGAGCTACGACAAGCTCGCGATCTTCAAGGCCTAGCAGTGGATCGGGCGAGCCTCCTGCGCGCGAGCGCGGCGCTGTTCGCGGCGGCGGCGTTCGTCGGCTCGGGCGGCTATGTCGTCGCACATCCGAAGAACGACGCTGGGCCGCTCCAGCCACCGGCCGGATCGGAGGTCGCGCTCCGCATGTCAGCGCCGAGCGCGACACCCGCGCCCACGCGCACCGGCCGCCCAACGCCCGCCCCGCGCATCACGGCCGCGCCGGGCGTAAAGACAACGGCCCTTCCGAACATCACGTTCACTCACGTGTCCTAACCCCCGGCATCACCTACACGCACGTCTCTTAGATACGCTGCGGAGGCGATGGAGAGCCTCGCGTTCACAGCGCTGGGCGGCGAGTGCGAGCTGTACGGCATCGATGTCGATGCCACCGCCCTCGCACGTGGTCAGACGTGGATCAAGACGATGCATGATCGGCTCACACGGTTCGAGCCGAACAGTGAGGTGTCGCGCCTCAACGCGTCCGGCGGCCGCCCCTTCGCGGTGAGCGCGGACCTGGAAGCGCTGCTCCGCGAGTCACTCCGCGCGTTCGAACTCAGCGGTGGGCTCGTGAACGTCGCCGTCCTCCCCGCGCTGCTCGCCGCCGGCTATACCCGCGACTTCGCGGCCGGACCGACCGCGCGCGCACAGCCTCCGCGCATACCACCGCTGCCCGAGGTACTCCAGATCCGGCCCGGCGAGGCGCGGCTCGTGGGCGGGGGCGCCGTGGACCTCGGCGGAATTGCAAAGGGTTGGTTGGCCGACCGTCTCGCTGAGCGTCTCGGCGACAACGTGCTGGTGAATCTCTGCGGTGATCTCTTTGCTCGCGGCGGCGGCGAGACCGGCGAGGGCTGGCCGGTCGGCTTCGGCGACAAGACGCTGCTGCTCAAAGATCTGGGAGCGGCGACGAGCGGCACGACGAAGCGAGCGTGGGCGGGCGGCCATCACCTCATCGATCCGCGCACCGGCCTGCCGTCGCAGAGCGATCTCAGCGAGGTGTCAGTGCTCGCCTCGACCGCGACGGACGCCGAGATCTACGCGAAGGTCGCGCTGCTTCTCGGTTCGCGCGATGCGCCGACGTGGCTGGAGAGTCGTTCGCAGGGGTGGTCGCTGGCCTGATCCAGGAAAACCAAACCGGGACCCTTGCGGGCCCCGGTCCGGCACCTTTCGCGAGCCCACCGACAGGCGGTGGACCGGCGGACGACAACGATATCGGGGTGTCTTCCGCTACCGATACCGGTAGCAGAACGTTTGGGCTAGCGCGTGGTCATTTGAGCTCGACCGTCGCCCCGGCGTCCTCGAGCTTCTTCTTGACCGCGTTCGCTTCATCCTTGCCGATGTTCTCTTTGACCGGCTTCGGAGCCCCGTCCACGAGGTCTTT
>JBGPZT010000244.1:0-2499 GCA_041493915.1 Candidatus Limnocylindria bacterium | reverse complement strand
GTTGTCGACGTTGATGCTCGTCGGCGTGCCGGTCACATCCACGGTCGTGGCCCCGATGACCGTATTGCTCGTCGCGTCGATCTCGGTGACGCGCTTCTGCACGGCATCGAGGACGAGGATCGTGTTGGCTGCTTCGTTGAGAGCGAGCCGGATCGGCTCACCACCCACCGGGATGCGCACCTTCAGGTCGTTGGTGCCCGGCTCGAGCGCGTTGACCGCGGCGGTAACGGTGTCGAGCTGATAGAGCGTGTTGTTCCGCGCGTTGTAGACGATCTGCTGTGCCGCGGCGACGATGACGCGGTCGTTCCCCTGCTGGAGCGCCGGTGTCGCGCCGGGTGTCTGCGCCAGCGGCAGGCCGCTGAGGATCACCGCGAGGATGGCCGCTCCGGCGATCGCGACACGTGCGGCGATGCCGGGGAACGCGGGAAGGCCGATGCGGCGCGGCGGGTTGGCGAGGCGCGCGATGGCCTGGTCGACGCGAGCGGAGGGCCTGCCGGCCGGGAGCGTCCGCAGGACGTGGCTGACGGTCAGCCACCCCTGGACCTGGGCGCTGCAGGCAGTGCACGCGGCGAGGTGTCGCTCGGCGACGGCGCGGTCAGGCTGGCTCGCCTGGTCGTCAAAGCTGGCGGAGAGGAGCTCCAGGACTGAGTCGCAGGAGAGGAGGGGGGGCTGGCGGAGGTCACGCTCCAGGCGGACGCTCAGGCTGTATTCAGCCGAGCACTGGGGGCAGTCGCGGAGGTGCTGCCGGGCGGCGGTCTCAGCCTGGGCCGGGAGCTCGCCGTCGAAGAGCGCAGAAAGCTCCTCGAACGAAAGATGCAACTTCCCCATCTGGGATTAAGACGAGCGGCGGGCCTCCGTTGTCGCGTAGGTGACCCGGAAGGCCGCCCGGCCGCGGGCGATCCGGCTGCGGACCGCGGTGAGGCTGCAGCCCTGGATCTCGGCAATTTCCTTGTAGGAATAGCCCTCCAGCGAGTGCAGGAGCATGGCGGTGGCCTGCTCCGCGGGGAGCGTCGCGAGCACCGCGCGCACCTGATCGCGCTCCGGCAGCTGGCCGTGTTCGTCGGGCATCAGGGGCTCCTCGCCGGTCCCGGCGAGCTTGCCGACGCGCAGCCAGGTGAAGCGGCGGCGGCGGCGGACGTAGTCGATCGCGGCGTTGTTCGCGATGCGGTAGAGCCAGGGGAGGACTCGGTGCTCGTTCGTGAGCGAACCGAGCGCGACGTAGGCCTTGGTGAACACGTCCTGCGTCAGGTCGTCGGCCGACTCGGGATCGGAGAGAAGCCGCAGCAGGAAGGTGTAGATGCGCGACTTGTAGGCGCCGTACATGACCTCGAGCGCCTCGCCGCGGGACTCGCGCGCGAGCGCGACGAGCTGGACGTCGGAGATGCCGCGACCCACCTCGGCCGCACTGGACGCTGAGGTCACCGCAGCAGCCTACTTTCCGCCGAGCCCCGGCTCAACAGGAACTTAACCCTTGCGGAGCACAACGTTGAATACCGCGGGGCCGTTCGGGGTCGTGTTCCACCACACCGTTTTGTAGCCGGGCATCTCGAAGTAGAAGTCGAACTGCGTCGTGATGGCGCCGTGGGCGACGTCCACGAAGTAGTGCCCGTTCTCGTCGGTGTGCGGGCTGAAGGGCTGGCAGCCGCGCGGCCCGACGACGACGCAGACCGCCTCCAGCGGCGCGCCCGCCCCGTCCACGACGGTGCCCTCGATCCTCCACATGGCGGGATCGGGCGTCGGGATAGGCGTCGCGGCCGGCTTCGGGCTCGGTGTCTTGACCTCGACGGACTCCGTCGTCGGTTCGGAGGGCGCGGGCGCCGGTGTGCCGGGCGGCGTCGTTCGCGGGGTCGGAGGTGGCGTCTCCTCGCCGACCCGCACGTCAGTTGGCTGCGGGGTCGCCGTCCCGCTGGCGGTCGCGCCTTCGGTCGGCGTCGGACTCGCTGCGATGTTCGCCACCTGCGGCGCCGCGCCACGGGCGAGCGCCAGGACGATCGCGGCCACGAGCAATACGCCGACCGCCGCGGCCCCGATGAGGACGCGGCGGTCGCGTGAATACCGAGCGAAGAGCTCGCGGACCTTTACGGCGATGGGAAGCCCTCGTAGGTCATGGCGCCGTCGCCGCCTTCGAAGTTGAGCTCGGTGACGATGGCCGTGACCATGCCGCCGGTGCCGTTGACGGTGACGGCGTACTGCGTGTTGTCACTGAGACCGCTGACCGTGCGCGGGTCGACGCGCACGGCCGAGCCGCTCGGGATGGTGAGGGTCTGGGTCGTGACGAGCGCGCCGTCAACGAAGCGCCGCCACTCGACGGTCGCTCCGGTGGCCGTCACGGACTGGATGACGATCGGGGTCGACCAGCCGTTCGCGCCACCCAGCGTGCGCGTCACGTTCGGAAGGTAGAACTTCGCTGCGGGCGCCGAGCTAGCGGCGTATCCCATGGCGGTCGCGCCGTTGACGTCGCTGATGACGTTGATCGCGGCTGCGAGGCTCGTGCCGCCC